>NZ_CP108569.1:6975943-7301886 GCF_036010505.1 Streptomyces sp. NBC_01197 | reverse complement strand
GCGCCTGGGCCGCCGGGCTACGGGGGTGGCGGGGACTGCGGCGAGCAGCTCGCTCAGGGCGGTCCCCGGGGTGGCCGAAGTGGCCGTCAGGATCGCGAGGAAACCGTCGGCCACTCGCTGCGGCAGTTCCTCGCCCAGGACCTCCGCGGCGGAGTCCCACCAGCAGACGAACTCGTCACCGGTGTCGGTCACATCCAGCGCCAGCCGGAACTTGCTGGTGGTGAGGGGTTGCGGCACCGGCTCGACGGCCGTACCGCCGGGACCCGAGCGGGCCAACGGGGTGTTCTGCAGCACGAACCAGGCGTGGAAGAGGTCCGGACGGTGGTCGGCGGCGTCCGCCGATACCGAACCGTGCTCCAGCGCGGCCACCAGATGGTCCTGGACCTCCCGTACGGCCTCGGCGAAGGTCGCCGCCCGGTCGGCCGACGGCAGCACGGCCGTGCGGATGAAGCAGCCGACCACGCCCTCGTCCTCCGCGGTGCGGCCCGCGGTCGGGAAGCCGAGCACCGGGGCCTCGACCCCCACAGCGGACAGTGCCAACTGGTAGGCGGTGGCCAGGTGGACGAAGGGCGTCACGCCCAGCTGGCGGCAGGACGCCATCACCCCGGCGCGCAGCTCCGTGGGCAGGGTCATGGTGCGCCGGCTCGCCCGGAACGGGCCGCGCTCGGGAGCGCCGGGCAGGGCGGGCAGCGGCGCGGTGGCCCGGTGCCGGTCCAGCTGCTGCCGCCACCAGTCCAGGTCGGCCGCCGCCTCTCCGGACTCCCGCCGGGCCCGCGAGCGGGCAGCCGCCTCGCGGTAGCCGGGGGCCGGCAGCGTACGGACGCCGTCGGAGCCGTACGCCGCCGAGAGCTCGTCCAGCAGCACGCCCAGCGACCAGCCGTCGCAGATCAGGTGGTGGACGACCAGCACCAGGGTGTGCTCCTGCCCTCCCGACGGCACCAGTGCGGCGCGCAGCAGCGGTGGCTGCTCCAGGTCGAAGGGGCGGGCCATTTCCAGCTCGTACAGATCGGCGACGAACGCGTCGTGGTCCGTGCCCGCGGGCGGGTACAGCACGGTCAGCGGTGCCGGTCCTGCGTCGGCCGGCCGCATCCGGATGCCGTCGACGGTGTCGACGAAGCCGACCCGCAGCGCGTCCTGCCGGGCCATGACCCGGGTGAACGCCTGCCGCAGCCGGTCCGGTTCGAGTGCGCCGTGCAGCCGCAGCACCGCTCCGATGTGGAAAGCGGCGGTGCCGGGCGTCAGTTGCTCGGCCAGATAGATGCCTTCCTGCTCCGGGGAGAGCGGGGACGGCGTGACCGGGTCGGTGAGTGGCCGGCCGGCCGGCTCCTGCGGACCGTCGGCCGTGGACAGGGCGGCCTCGATCCGCCGGGCCACCGCGGCGGGGGTCGGCTCCTCGAACAGCGCCCGCAGCGGCAGGTCGACGCCGAAGCGCCGGGACAGGCGGTTGTTGACGCGGACGGCCGAGAGCGAGTTGCCGCCGACCTCGAAGAAGACCTCGTCGACGCCGACCGATGACAGCCCGAGCACCTCGCACCAGACCTCGCAGACCTCCTTCTCCAGCAAGGTCTCAGCGACGCGCGAGGCGGGCGACTGCCGGCTCGGTCCGGGCAGCGCCGCCCGGTCGATCTTGCCGTTCGCCGTGAGCGGGATCTCCGCGATCGGCACCAGGTGCGCGGGCACCATGTACTCCGGCAGCCGGGAACGCAGGAACTCCCGCAGCTCGGTGTCGGTCGGCCGCTCGGCGCCGGGCAGCGGCACCGGATAGCCGACCAGCTCCGTTCCGCCGTCGGGCGCGGTGGCGGCGACGACCACCGCACCTGTCAGCGCCGGGTGCCGGGCGAGCACGGTCTGTACCTCTCCCGGCTCGACCCGGAAACCGCGGATCTGCACCTGATGGTCGGCGCGGCCCAGGTAGTACAGCTCGCCGTCGCCGTCGTACCGGGCCAGGTCGCCCGAGCGGTACAGCAGGGCCCCGGGCTCCGGGTCGAACGGGTCGGGGACGAAACGCTCCGCGGTCAGCTCGGGCAGGTTGACGTACCGCGCGGCCAGACCCGCGCCGCCGACGCAGATCTCCCCGCGCACGCCGATCGGAACCAGCGCACCGTCCGGGCCCAGCAGCCGGATCCGCAGGTCGGGCAGGGCCGCCCCGACGGGCGTGCCGACCGAAGGACGTACGTCGGCGGCCGTTATGCGGCGGTACGTCACATGCACGGTGGTCTCGGTGATCCCGTACATGTTGACGATCGAAGGTTGCTGGTCACCGTGGCGGTCGAACCAGGGGACGAGGGTGCCGATGTCCAGGTTCTCGCCGGCCAGCACGACCGCGCGCAGCGAGAGTGGGCAGTCTGTCGACCGTGCTTCGGCCTCGATCAGCGAGTGGAAGGACGACGGGGTCTGGTTGAGTACCGTGACGCGCCGTTCGGCCAGCAGCCGCACCAGGGCGTCGGGGTCGCGGCTGGTCCAGTACGGCACTGTGACCAGGGTGGCGCCGTGGCAGAGGGCGCCGAAGACTTCCCACACCGAGACGTCGAAGGCGTGCGAGAAGAACTGCGCGAACACGTCATCGGGGCCGAATCCGAACGACGCCTGGGAGACCCTCAGCAGGCGTACCACGTTGTGGTGCGTCACCTCGACGCCCTTGGGGCGCCCGGTCGAGCCGGAGGTGTAGATGACGTACGCGGGACTCCCCGGGTCCACCGGGGACGGAATGAAGTCCGCTGTCGCGGAACGCACTTCGGGTCCGTCGACGACTACCGTGCGGGCATCGCCGGCAGGCTGCCGGTCCGCCAGGGACCGCTGGGTCAGCACCAGCCGGACACCGCTGTCGGCGGCGGCGAGGCCGAGCCGTTCGGCCGGGTGCGTCGGGTCGAGCGGGACATAGGCGGCGCCCGTTTTCAGTACGCCGAAGATCGCGGCGATCAGGTCCGCACCGCGATCGAGCAGGATGCCGATCCGGTCGCCGGGGGCCGCCCCCTGCGCGGTGAGGGCGGTGGCGATCCGGTCCGAGGCCCGGTCGAGCTCCCGGTAGGACCAGGTCATATCGCCGTCGATCACCGCGGGCCGGTCCGGGCCCGCGGCCACCGAGGCGGTGAACAGGTCGACCAGCGACGCGTCCGCCGGCAACTGCCCCGCACCGGTGTTCCACACCTCGGTCAGCAGCCGGTGCACCGCGTCCGGCACCCGTACCAGCTCGGACAGCCCCTGGTCCGGTACGTCCACGGCGCGGCGCAGCACCTCAAGGAAGTGGTCCCCGAGCCGCGCCACCGTGTCCGGCAGGAACAGGTCCTTGTCGTACTCGAACCAGCCCGCGAGGCCCTCCTCCTGCTCCTGGAGGTGGAGTGCGAGGTCGAACTGGGCGGTCCCCGGGTCGAGGTCGACCGGTGACAGCTCCAGACCGGCCAGCCGTACGTCCTCGTTGACCCGGTTCTCCAGGGTGAACAGCACCTGGGCGAGCGGATTGCGGTCCAACTGCCGTCCGGCACCGGCCAGCTGGACGACCTGGTCGAAGGGCACGTCCGGGTTACTGAGGGCCTTGAGGGCGCTGTCACGTACCCGGTCGACCAGTTCGACAGCGGTGCGGGCACCCTCGAACCGCGCGCGCACCACAACGGTGTTCACCAGGTAGCCGACGATGCCTTCGAGTTCGGCCCGGTCGCGCCCCGCCACCGGCGTCGCCACGAGCAGGTCCTGGCTGCCGGTGTGGGCGTGCAGGACCGCGGAGAAGAGAGCCAGCAGCGTGGTGAACGGGGTCGTGCCCCGGGAAGCGCCCAGCGCGGCCAGCCGCCGGGTGAGGTCCGCGGGCACCTGGATCCGGTGGCGGCAGCCACGGTGGCGCTGGACGGCCGGGCGCGGCCGGTCGAGCGGCAGTGGCAGCGCGGCCGGGGCGTCCGTGAGGTACTCCGTCCAGAACGCGGTCTGCTCGGCGAGGTGGTCGCCCGTCACCAGGGCGCGCTGCCATGCGGCGTGGTCGGCCGCCTGCAGCGGGGCGGGCGGCAGCTGCGGCGCCCGGCCGGTGGTGAACGCGTCGTACATCTCCACGAGTTCGCGGGTCAGCACGAGGAAGGACCAGCCGTCGGTGACCAGGTGGTGCATGGTCACCACCAGCAGGTGCCGCTCGGGTGCCAGCCGGATCAGCGCCGCTCGGAGCAGCGGACCGGCCAGCAGGTCGAACGGACGCCGGAGCTCGGCCAGTGCCATCTCCCGCGCCTCGGTTTCGGCGTCTCCCGTGGCACCGCTGGGCAGCAGGAGCGGCACTGTGACCTCGTACGGCTCGCCGACGAGCTGCACCGGTGCGTCGCCGTCCATCCCCATCCGGGTGCGCAGGGCCTCGTGCCGGGCGACCAGCGCGGTGAAGGTCCGCTCCAGTGCGGCCTGGTCGAGCACGCCGTCCAGCATCAGGGTCTGCGGCACGTTGTAGGCGTTGCCTCCGGGCTCCAGCTGTTCGATGAACCAGAGCCGTTCCTGCGCGGGCGAGAGTGTCAGCGCGCCTGAGCGGTCCGCCTGCCGGACCGGCAGGTCGGGCCGGGACGCGCCACGCAGAGCCTCGGCGGCGACTGCGATCGCCAGCTCGCGCGGGGTCGGATGGTCGAAGATCAACTGAAGCGGGAGCCGGACCTTGACCAACTGGGATATACGGGACAGCAGTTGGACGGCGACCAGGGACTGGCCCCCCTGGTCGAAGAAGTTGTCCTCGGGCTGCGGGGCGGCGCCGAGCAGCACCTCGGCCCAGGCCCGGTCGACCGCGCCCCGCACCGCGTCGGTATCGGTGGCGGTGTCAGCACCGGGGTCGTCGCCTGCACGG
Organism: Streptomyces sp. NBC_01197; assembly: GCF_036010505.1. Taxonomy (NCBI): domain Bacteria; kingdom Bacillati; phylum Actinomycetota; class Actinomycetes; order Kitasatosporales; family Streptomycetaceae; genus Streptomyces; species Streptomyces sp. NBC_01197. Next base: position 7,297,085 of record NZ_CP108569.1, on the reverse strand, counting down.
TCCCTGTCGTTCACGGCCTCCGCGAGGGGGCCGGGCTGCGGTGCCCCGGCCATGCCCCCGTCAGCCCGGTGCTGCGGCGCGTCGATCCAGTGACGGCGGCGCTGGAACGGGTATCCGGGCAGCGAAACCCGGCGGCCGGGCACGCCGTTCACAGCGGTGAGGTCCACCGCGACACCCGCGTCCCAGAGCAGACCGGCCGCATCGAGCACCGCGCGGCGCTCGTCGCCGCCGGGCCTCGGGAGGGTACCGGCGACGACATGCCCGGCGTTGAGGTCCAGGGCGAGCCGGGCCAGCGCTCCGAGCGACTGTCCCGGCCCGGCCTCCAGCAGGACGGCCCGCGGCCCGGCGGCGGTCAGCAGGGCCTGGTGCCAGCGCACCGGTGCCACCAGCTGGTCGGCCCAGTAGCCGGGGTCGGTCGCCTGTTCAGCGGTGATCAGGGCGCCGGTGACGGAGGAGACGTACGGTCGGCGCGGCGGGTTCAGCCGCACCTGCGCGACGGCCTGCCGGAACGGCTCCACGGCGTCCGCGACGAGCGGCGAGTGAAAAGCGTGCGAGGTGTGCAGGGCGGTGACCCGCACCCCCTCGGCGGAAAGCTCGGCCGTGAGCGCTTCCAGCTCCGTGTGCGGACCGGCGACCGTGCACTGCCTGGGTGCGTTGACCGCCGCGATCACCGAACCCGGCGGCAGCCGTCGGCGCAACTCCTCCTCGGCCAGCGCGGCCGACAGCATGCCGCCGGCCGGCTGAGCCGCCAGCAGCCTGCCCCGCAGGGCGACGAGATGGACGGCGTCAGGGAGGCTGAGCACACCGGCGATGCAGGCGGCGGCGTACTCGCCGACGCTGTGACCCACCATCAGGTCCGGCTGCACACCCCAGCTCTGCCACAGCCGCGCCAGCGCGTACTCCACGGTGAACAGGGCCGGCTGGGTGTACTCGGTGCGATCGAGCCGCGCGGCCGCATCGGCCGCCCGGCCCGGCCCGTCCCCGGGGAAGAGCAGCTCGCGCAGGTCCCGGCCGAGCTCGTGCCGGAGCAGTCCGGCGCACTCGTCGACCGCCTCGCGCACCACGGGCTGGGACCGGTAGAGCGACTCGGCCATCCCGGGGTGCTGGGCGCCCTGGCCGGGGAACATCATCACCAGCGGGCGCGCTGCCGTGCCCCCGGCCGGTGGTACGACGGGCGTGCGCAGGGCCGCGGCGGCCTCCGCTGCGGTCGCGGCGACCACATGGGTACGGGAGGTGAACTCCGCACGGCCGGTGACCAGGGTGTGCGCGACATCCGCCACCAGCAGGCCGGCGCCGGCCCGCTCCAGGTGGCCGGCGAGCCGCTCCGCCGCCTGCGCGACGGCGGCATCGGTACGCGCCGACAACGGCAGCACCAGAGGCGGAGCGTCCGCGCCGGCCTCCGGACGGTCCGGCCGCTCCGGTGCCTGCTCCAGCACCAAGTGCGCGTTGGTGCCGCCGATCCCCAGGGAGCTGACACCGGCGCGCCGGGGCCCGGTGTCCACCGGCCAGCCGATGGCCTCGGAGTTGACGAAGAACCGGTTGTCCTCCGCGCCCAGCGCGGGGCCGGGCCGCCGGAAGTTCAGGGTCGGCGGCACCGTTCCGTGCTTGACGGCGAGGGCCGCCTTGATCAGTCCTGCCACCCCGGAGGCCGCGTCGAGGTGCCCGATCGAGGCCTTGACCGAGCCCAGCGCGCAGCGGCCCGGAACGCCTTCGAATGCCTGGCGGAGCGCCTCGACCTCGACCATGTCTCCGAGGGTGGTTCCGGTGCCGTGGGCCTCGATGAAGCCGATCGAGGCAGGTTCGACCTCGGCGAGCTGGTGCGCCAGGGCGATCACCTCGGCCTGCGCGCCCACCGATGGCGCGGTGAAGCCTGCCTTGGCCGAACCGTCGTTGTTGACCGCCCAGCCGCGGATCACGGCGTGCACGGTGTCCCCGTCCGCGAGCGCGTCCTCAAGCCGTTTGAGGACCACGACCGCGGCTCCGCTCCCCCGCACGGTGCCGTTGGCGTCGGCGTCGAAGGGCCGGCAGACGCCGTCCGGGGAGGCGATCCCGCTCTCCTGGTACAGGTAGCCGGTGCGGTGCGGTACGACGACCGCTGACCCGCCGGCGAGGGCCAGGTCGCACTGGTAGTCCAGCAGGCTCTGGCAGGCCATGGCTGTCGCGACCAGCGAGGTGGAGCAGGCCGTCTGCACCGTGATGCTCGGACCGGACAGTCCGAGCTTGTAGGAGGTACGGGAGGCCAGATAGTCCTTGTCGTTGCCGAGGATCACCGAGTACTCGTGCGCCGGGTCGCGGAGCCACGCGTGCGGCGCCAGGTTGTACAGCAGATAGCCGTTGGCGCCGGTGCCGCCGAAGACGGCGGCCGGGAGCCCGGCGCCGGCCCGGTTACCTGAGTCCTCCAGGGCGTGCCAGGCACACTCCAGGAAGAGCCGTTGCTGCGGGTCCATCAACTGGGCCTCGCGGGGCGTCAGTCCGAAGAACTGCGCGTCGAACTCCTCGATCCCTTCGAGCGCACCCGCGGCCCGCACATAGGCCGGGTCCGTGCGCACCTGGGGCGGCACCCCGGCCGCGTCGAGATCCTGGTCCGTCGGGGTGACCGTACCGCTGAGGCCGGCCAGCAGGTTCGCCCAGAAGGCCTGGACGTCGGCGGCGCCGGGAAACCGTCCCGACATTCCGACGATGGCGATGGCGTTGTCGTTGGTGTTGTCGTTGTCCATTGCCGTCGTTCCCTTACCTCAGTCGGCGCGGCGCGGTGAACGCCGTCGCTGCATGGCCTGCTTCTGGCGCTCGGCGCGGTCCTGGGTCCGGTCGGCCGCCGATCCGGTGTCCGCAAGGCCGTCGACCATCCGGGCCAGGCCCTCGATCGTCGGGTTCTCGAAGAGATGGACGAGCTGGAGCTGCCCGCCGCAGCGCTCCTGGAGCCGGGCATGGATCTCGGCCAGACGCAGCGAGTTGCCGCCCAGGTCGAAGATGTTGTCGCGGCTGCCGGGCCGCTCCACCCCGAGCACCTGGCTCCACACCTCGGCGATGGACTGTTCGGTCCCGGTCCGCGGGCTGGCGAAGTCCGCTCCCGCGGAGCCGAGGACCGGGGCCGGAAGCGCGCGCCGGTCGAGCTTGCCGTTGGCTGTCACCGGGAGCCGCTCCAACTGGACCAGATGGCTCGGAACCATGTATCCGGGCAACCGGGCGCGCAGTTCCTTGTTCAACTGCCCCTCGTCGAGGCTGTGCCCGTCGCTGGGGACGGCGTAGCCCACCAGGCAGCGCCCGCCCGGCAGATCGTCGCGCACGGCGACGGTCGCCTCGCGGACGTCCGCGCAGCGGCGCAGCGCGGCCTCAACCTCCCCGGGCTCGACCCGGAAGCCGCGGATCTTCACTTGCTGGTCCGAACGCCCGAGCAGCTCCAGGTTCCCGTCCCGCCGGTAGCGCGCCAGGTCGCCGGTGCGGTACAGGCGCTCACCGGCCCGGCCGCTGTGAGGGTCAGGTACGAACCGCTGCGCGGTGATCTTCGGGTCGACGTAGCCGAGGGCCAGGCAGGCGCCGCCGATGTACAGGTCGCCGGGGACCCCGACCGGGCAGGGCTGCATCCAGCGGTCCAGCACGTGGTACCGGGCGTTCTGGATCGGACGGCCGTACGGGATGCTGATCCAGGACGGGTCGACGCGTTCCACGGGGAAGTGGTTGGACCAGATCGCCGCCTCGGTGGCCCCGCCGAGTGACCGGACATGGACGCCGGGCAGCAGCTCGCGCAACCGGTCCGGCATGGTCACCGGGATCCAGTCACCGCTGAGCATGACCAGGCGTACCGCCGGACTGGCAGGCCGCGCCGCACGCCGCTCCAGGGCCGGCAGCAGCCGCTGCAGCGCGGCCGGCGCCGAGTCCCAGACGGTGACCTCGCCGGCCAGCAGCAGCTCCGCCAGGCAGGACGGCTCGGCGAGTTCCTCCTCCTGGGCGATCCTGATCCGGCCGCCCGACGCGAGGGTGCCGAAGATGTCGAAGACCGAGAGGTCGAAGCAGAGCGAGGTGACCCACAGCAGCCGGTCGGACGGACTGAACCCGAGGGTGTCGATGACCCAGCGCAACGTGTTGACCACCGCCGCGTGCTGGAGCACGACTCCCTGCGGGATGCCCGTGGACCCGGAGGTGAAGATCGTGTACGCGACCGACTCCGGTGCCACCGGCGGCAGTTCGGCCGCATCGTGCACCGGCGTCAGTGTGGCGTCGGCGTCGACCAGCACCACCCGCATCCCCGGCCGGCCTGCCGCCAGTTCTTCGGCCTGCGCGAGGTGCTCCGGGTCGGCGAGCAGGCAGACGGCGCCGCAGATGTCCAGGATTCCGGCGATCCGGCCGGCCGGGAAGGCGGGGTCGACCGGCACGTACGCCTTGCCCGCCTTCAGTACGCCCAGCACCGCGGCCACCGCCGCGGCAGAGCGGCCCATCAGCACGGCCACGTCCCTGCCCGGCAAGGGCAGCAGTTCCCGGGCCACCTGCTCCGACCTGCCGCGCAGTTCGTGGTACGTCCAGCTGCGGCTGAGGTCGCACACCGCCACCGCGTCCGGGGCCGCGGCCTCCTGATCGTCGAAGAGGGTGTGAATCGCGACGGGCCGCTGCGGCACCGCGGTGTCGTTCCACTCTCGCAGGATGCGCCTCGTCTGCGTGGCGTCGAGCAGCGGGATCCGGGAGACCGGCCCCCCGGCATCGCGCACGACCTCCTCCAGGACCGCCTCCAGATGGGCGGTCAGCTCCTGCGCCGTGGCCCGGTCGAAGATCTCCTCGTTGAACTCCAGCGCGCCGGACAGGCCTGCCGGACCGTCGGAGAGGGCGAGCAGCAGGTCGAACCTGGCGGTGTCACGTGGTACGTCGAGGCGCTCGCTGCTCATGCCCGGCAGGTCGAGTCCGCCCAGCGGGTCGTCCTGCAGCGAGACCATGGTCTGGAACACCGGGGTGCGGCTGAGGTCGCGGGCCAGTCCGAGTTCGCCCACCAGGGTCTCGAAGGGCAACGCGCCGTGTGCGTAAGCCTCCAGCGCCCGCTCCCTGGTGCGGTCGAGCAGCGCCGCGAAGGACGGGTCGCCGGAGAGGTCCAGCCTGATCGGGACCGTGTTGGTGAACGGGCCCATGACGTCGTCGAGTTCGGGCAGCGGCCGCTCGGCGATCGGCGTACCCACCGCGAAGTCTTCCTGCCCGCTGTGGCGCGTGAGTACGGTGGCGAACGCCGAGAGCACCACCATGAACAGGGTCGCGTCCCGGCCGGTCCCCAGCGCCGCCAGCCGGTCACGCAGCCCACGGCCGAACCGGACCGGGACGCTGCCGCCGCGGAAGCCCATCACCGATGGCCGGGGCCGGTCGGCCGGAACGGCCAGCGCCGGGAGACCGTCGAGCCGTTCGGTCCACCAGGAGAGCAGTTCCTGCTTGACGGGTACCAGTGAGGCCCGCTGCCAGGCCGCGAAATCGGCGTACTGGACGCCCGGTTCGGGCAGGACGGACCCCTCCTCGCCGGAGAGCGAACGGTAGGCGAGTGCGAGGTGGCGGAAGAACACCCCCGACGACCAGCCGTCCATCACCGCGAGATGGCTGACCAGCCCGACCAGGTGCTCGTCGGCGGCCAGTCGGAGTACGACGAGCCGGACCGGCCTGCTGCCGCCCAGGTCGACGGGGACGGCGGCCTCCTCGGCCATCCGCCGCACCGCAGCCGCCGTCCGCGCGGGCTCCGGCAGCTCCGCGAGGTCCTCCTCGATCCAGCCGAAGTCGGGTTCGTCACCGATCACTTGCCGGACGCCGCCGTCGCCGGGCATCAGCCGGGTGCGCAGCACCTCGTGGCGGCGGCCCGCCTCCTGCAGGGCGCGGCGCAGCAGTCCGGTGTCGAGCGGACCCCGCACGCGGACGGCGCCCGCGACGCTGTAGGCGGTGTTGCCGGGCATCATCTGCTGCATCAGCCACATCCGCTCCTGCGCCGACGACGGCGCCGGAGCCGGATCCCGGGGAACCGGTAGGAGCGGGACCGCGGCGGCGCCCTGGTCGGCCGCGGCTGCGACCAGCGGCGCGAGAGCGCTCACGCGGGGGTGCTCGAAGACCGCCCGCATGGGCAGGGCGACGCCGAACGCGCGCCGGATCCGGGTGATCAGGCGGGCCACAAGCAGCGAGTGGCCGCCGAGGTCGAAGAAGCTGTCCTCGACGCCGAAGTCCTGCCGGGCCAGCAGCTCGGTGAAGATCTCCAGCAGTCGCTGCTCGACCGGCCCGCTCGGGGCGGCCGTGCCCGCGGCTGCGGCGAGTGCCGGCGTGACCAGCGCACGCTTGTCGAGCTTGCCGTTCGGGGTCTGCGGCAGCCGCTCGACCACCGCGATGGCCGAAGGCACCATGTAGGGCGGTAGCTGGGCGCGGGCGAACGCCTGCACCTGGCCGGGCTCAAGCGTGCTGCCGGTGGCCGGAACCAGCCAGGCGCACAGCACCCGGCCGGCACCCGGGACTTCGCGCGGCAGCACCGCGGCTTCGGCGACCGCGGGGTGGCGGCGCAGCGCCACCGCGCACTCTCCCGGCTCGATCCGGAAGCCGCGGATCTTCACCTGGTCGTCGGAGCGGCCCAGATAGCGCAACTGCCCCTCGGCGTCCACCCGGACCACGTCGCCTGTGCGGTACATCCGCTCTCCGGGCCGGGACAGGTCGGGCAGGAAGCGGTCTGCGGTCAGCGCGGGGTCGTTCAGATAGCCGCGGGCCAGGCCGGGCCCGCCCAGGTAAAGCTCACCGGGCACGCCCGGGGCCACCGGGCGCAGCCGGCTGTCGAGCACATAGGCGTGGGTGCCGGAGATCGGGCGGCCGATGGGCGGCTCGCCCGGTTCGTCAGCCCGGATCAGTGCCTCGCAGGCGTAGGTGGTCGCCTCGGTCGGGCCGTAGAGGTTCATCAGCCGGTCGACCGACGGGTGGCCGAGTACGGCGTCGGCCAGCGGCCGGGGCAGCGGCTCACCGGCCAGGTTCACGGTGCGGACTCCCTGCGGGAGCCGTCCCGAACGCAGCAGCTCGGCGAGGGGCGAGGGGACGGTGTTCACCAGCGCGACCGGTGCCGGCAGTGCGTCCTCGGCCAGCACGAGTACGTCCCGGGCCAGGACGACGGTGCCGCCGCTGGTGAGCGGGCCGAAGATCTCGAAGACGCTCAGGTCGAAGGAGAACGAGGTGGCGGCGAGCACCGCGATCAGGTCCGCGGCGAACCGCTCCCGCGCCCAGGCGAGGAAGGAGACCGCGTTCCGGTGGGTGAGCGCGACGCCCTTCGGACGGCCGGTCGAGCCGGAGGTGAACAGGACGTAAGCGAGGTCGCCCGGACGCACCGGAACGTTCGGCAGCGGCGGCAGATCCTGAGCCGGTTCCGCCGGTACCACGGGTATGTCCCCCGGCAGGTCACGCGCCTCGCCCGCGGCGACCACCATCGACACCCGTGCCTGGCCGAGGATCCACTGGAGCCGGTCGTCGGGCAGCGAGGGGTCGAGCGGCAGATAGGCGGCGCCGGCCTTGAGTACGCCGAGGAGCGCGATCACGGACCTGGCGTCCCGGCCGGTGAGCACGCCGACCACGGACTCCGCGCCCGCTCCGCGGCCGGCCAGCTCGGTGGCCAGCCGGCCTGCGGCCTGGTCGAGTTCGCGGTAGGTGAGGGTGCGCCGCCCGTCGGTCAGCGCCGTGGCCTCCGGAGTGCGCCGGGCCCACTCGTCGAACAGGCCGGGCAGGCTCGTCTCGTCGTACGCCCCGGCGGCCGCGGGCGTTTCGAGTGCCGGGAGAGCCGTCGCCAGCGGTGTGCCGGACAGGCTCAGGCCGGCGACCGGCTGTGCGGGGTCGGCCAGCGCGGAGCGGAGCAGGCCCAGGTAGCAGTCGAAGAACTGACGCACGTCCCCGGCTGCGAACAGGTCCGCGCGGTACTCCACGTTGCCGAGCAGCTCGGCTCCGGAGTCCGCCAGGTTCATGGTGAGGTCGAAGGCGTTGTCCCGGCGGGACAGCGGCACCGGCAGCATGGTGAGTCCGCCGACCCGGACCGGCAGCCGCGGGTCCTCAAGGGCGATCCGGGCGATGTCCGCCGTGTGCTCGGACTGGATGCTCTGATAGGCGACGAGCACGTTGCACCGGTCGGTGGGCCGGTCGGTGGCCTGCAGGATCGCGGCGTACGGCAGCTCACCGTGCTCCAGGGCGTCGGCGAGGGCGTGTTGCAGTCGCGCGGCCGCGTCCGTGAAGCAGGTCTCCGGGCCGTGGGTGCTGGCCAGCGGCAGCACATTGACGAAGTAGCCGACCACGTCCAGCTGGTCCCGGCGGCCGCGGTTGGCGGATGGCGTGCCGACGGCGATCCGCTCCTCGCCGGTGAGGCGGTGCAGCAACACATGCAGGGCGGCCTGCAGTACGGCGTTGACCGTCAGCCGGTGGGTCCGCGCGAAGTCGTGTACCTGCGCGGACAGGTCGGCGGGGACCACGAAGCGCTCCACCGCGCCACGCGCGGATCCCATCGCGGCACGGGCCATCGGCAACCGGATCTCCAGCGGGACACCGCTCAGCTCTGCCTTCCAGTGCTTTCGCAGCCGGTCGTCGTCGCCGGTCCCGACCAGGCGGCGCTGCCCGGCCGCGAAAGCACCGTACGCCGCGTCGTGGGCCTCTTCGTGGGCCCTGGACGCCACTTCGTCCGGCACGGCGGTGTCGGCGGACCGGTATGCGTCGGCGACCTCCAGCAGCAGCAGTCCGAGCGAGCGCAGATCGCAGACCGCGTGGTGGACGGCGAAGACCACGACCGTCTCGGTCTCGGCTGTACGGATGACGGTGGTCCTGACCAGTGGGCCGGTGGCCGGGTCCATAGGCCGGCAGGCCGCGTCCTCCAGCAGCGCCGTCAGCACGGCCCCGTCCTGCCCCCGGGCGTCGTGCACGGCCAGCTCCGGCGGGAGTTCGGGGTGCAGTACCCGCGCCAGTGCCTCGTCGCCCGGGACGAACGAGGTCCGCAGCGCCGGATGGCGGGCCACCACGGTCCGTACCGCCGTCAGGAAGTCGTCCACACGGAACGCGCCGAGCACCTTGACCGCACGGCCGACCACGTACGGGGAGTCGTCACCGGCGAGGTCATCAGCGAGGAGCAGCGCCTCCTGGCCCGGCGAAGCCCCGGAGTAGGCGGCTTCGGCCCGCTCCGGCCCGGCGAGGATCCGGGGTGCCGCCGCGACGGCGGCCGCCAGCTCGGCGACGGTCGGCCCGGCGAGCAGGTCGGACAGTGACAGCTCGACCCCCAGCTCGGCCAGGACGCGCAACCTCAGGTCGACCACGCCCAGCGAGTCCAGGCCCAGGTCGAAGATGCACGCGGAGTCGTCCAGCGCGTCCGGCGAGAGCCGCGCCACGGCAGCCAGCACAGCGCGGAGACCGGCGCTCTCCTCGCCGGAAGGGGCCGCAGTGCCCGGCGCGTCACCACCGAGGCGCGGCAGTTCGCCGCGCAGCCACTGTTCCCGGCACGCCTGCCGGCGGATCTTGCCGCTGGTGGTACGCGGGACGCCGCCGCGCCGGGTGAAGACGACGGCGCCGACCGCGACGCCGAGCTCGGCGGTGGCCGCCTTCCGTACGCCGTCCGCAGCGGAGGCCAGCTGACCGGCGGAGGTGTGCCGGTCCACTTCGAGGACGATCCCCAGGGCTTCGGCGCCGTTCTCCTCGTAGCCGAAGGCGGCGGCCGCGTCCGGATCGAGTCCGGGGTGGCCGGCTGCGGCGATCCGCTCGGCGTCCTGCGGATGGACGTTGCGTCCGCGGACCACGATCAGGTCCTTGATACGTCCGGTGACGTAGAGCTCGCCCTCGTGGCGGAATCCGAGGTCGCCGGTGCGGAGGAAGGAGCCTTCCACGTCGGCCACCCGTGCGCCGAAGGTGGCCGCGGTCGCCTCCGGGGCATCGAGATAGCCGGCCGCCACGCTCGGCCCGCTGACCCATATCTCGCCGACGCCGCCGTCGCCGACCTGGCACCCGCGGTCCGGATCGACGATCAGGACTTGGTGGCCGGCCGCAGGTGCACCACAGCTGACGAGCCGACGGCCGCAGCCCTCCGCAGCTGGCACCACCCGTCCGTGTAAGGCGAGTTGGTCGCCATCGACGGCAAGTACCCGGGCACCTTCGCCTCGGTCGGCACCGGAGACCAGCAGGGTGGCCTCGGCGATCCCGTAGCAGGCCGCAAAGGCGCGGGGATCGAAGCCCTGCGCCGCGAAGGCCTCCGCGAAGCTGTCCTGGCTCTCCGCGCGGATCGGCTCCGCGCCGTTGAACGCCACCCGCCAGCTACTGAGGTCGAGTCCGGCCGTACGCTCGGCGTCGATGTGCCGGACGCAGTGCGCGTATCCGAAATTGGGGCCGCCGCTGACGGTCGCCCGGTGTTCGGAGATCGCCTCCAGCCAGCTGCCGGGGTCGCGCATCAGCGCCTGGGGAGACATCAGCAGCGCGGGGAAACCGGTGTGGACGGGCTGGAGGATGCCGCCGATCAGGCCCATGTCATGGAACGGCGGGAGCCAGATCACCGACGAATCCCGTGCGGTGAGAGCGAACTTCTCCCTGATCGCTTCGGAGTTGGCCATCAGGTTGTGGTGGGTGACCATGACGCCGCGAGGAGCGCCGGTCGAGCCCGAGGTGTACTGCAGGAAGGCGAGGTCGGCGGGGGCCGGGCGGCGTCCGGACCAGTCCTCGGCCCGGTGGGTGGGCGCGCCGTCGGTGGTGAGCACCGCGCCCGGACCGCCACCGGCGTTCGCCGCATGCTCGTCGAGCATCTTCCGGGAGGCGGAGACCGTCAGCCAGGCGGCCACCCGGGCGTCGTCGGCTGCGGCCAGCTGGCGTTGAGCGCGCTTGCGACTGGTCGGCAGGGGCATCGGAACCGCCACCATGCCCGCGTACAGACAGGCGAAGAACGCGACGACGAAGTCGAGGCCGGGCGGATAGAGCAGCAACAGGCGGCTGCCGGCCAGGTGTTCGGCCTCCAGGCGCGCCGCCAGCGCACGCACCCGCCGGTCCAGTTCGGCGTAGGTCAGCTCCTCGGCCACTTCCCCCGTGGCCCGGAGGAAGCCGAAGGCCCGGCACCGCGGTTGGGCTTCGGCGCGGTGGCTGAGCACGTCAACCAGCGTGCTCACGTCCGTGGACGGTGTCATGTCGATGGCGTGGCTCACGGACTTCCCCCAGAGATGACGAGCAGAACGGGATTTGCTTGTGGTTCGGCAGGCGCACCGCGGTGCCCCCGGCACGGCGTCACGCGGCAGGCCGGCGCGGCCGGCCGACGGGCGGATCATGCGGCGGAGCGGGCCCCGCTCCTCAGAGGACGTCCGACAACAGGGCGGTGACGTATGTGGGTTCGGTGTCCACGAAGAAGTGCCCGCCGGCCACTGTGCGCAGGGTGAACGACGCACTGGTCTGCCGGGCCCAGCCCGACATCCGGTCCGCCGCCGCACGCTGGTCACGGGTGCCCGCCAGGGCCAGGACCGGCACCTCGAGAGGCGCCTCGTCCAGGTAGCGGTAGGACTCGACGATCGCGAAGTCCCCCCGGAGTGACGGCATCAGGAGCGCCATCAACTCCGGCTGCCGCAAGACAGCTTGGGGCGTGCCGCCGAGGTCACGCAGGGCCTCGGTGAAATCGGCGTCCGGCAGACCGCTGATCGGCCGCTCGGTCCACGGCAGGTCCGGCGCCTGGCGTCCGGAGACCACCAGGGAGGCAGGCGGGCGGAACCCGATCCGGCGGACCTCCCGGCACAGCTCGAAGGCCACCGTGGCCCCCAGGCTGTGCCCGAACAGTGTGTACGGGCCGTCCAGGGCGGCTGCCAACTCCCGTGCCAGCGGCTCCACCAGTGACGGGATGTCGCGGCAGAGGGGCTCGGCGAACCGGCGGCCACGGCCCGGAGGCGTCACCGCGAGCACGGAGGTAGCCGCCGGCAACGATGTCTCCCAGCCCTGATAGGTCTGCGGCCCTCCACCGGCGTACGGAAGACAGACCAGTGTCATCCCGGCGGCTGGGCCGGGCTGTCCGGTCCACCACCGGGAGGACGGGGAGGGGGTGGTGCCAGTGCCGACCACCGCGGCACTCCTTCCGGGAACAGGCGCGGCCGGATCAGCCACGCAGGCTGAGTGGACGCATGTCGGTCCAGACCCGTTCCACGTGCGCGAGGCACTCTTCGCGAGTGCCTCTGACGCCCTCCTGCCGCCATCCCGCAGGAAGGTCGATGTCGGCCGGCCAGATGGAGTACTGCTCCTCGCCGTTGACGACGACTCGGAAATCTGTCGATGAATCGTGGTGGAACACTTTTGCCTCAAACCTATGAGTACGCATACGCAGGAAAGGGGACGCGAGCGCGCCTACGGCTGCGCTCGAAGCACGAAACAGAAAGAGAAATACATCGACGAGAGTCTTGGAATCCCCCGTCGCCCCCTGAGAGAGAACCGGTCATAGCCCGCTCCCGAATCCAAACATTAACACGATGAAACACGGTGACGCGATCTTGGGAAAGCCCGGATTTCGCCGCCAGGGCATCAATACGGTGTGCCGGGGGCACCCGTGCGGCATGCCGGGGCATCAGCGCGGCGCGTCAGGGGCACCACCGCCATGGGCCGCACAACAGGTATAAGTTATCAAAACTAGTCAATAGGCAAGGTCCCGGTAAATCGGGCATTGCGGGAGCTTTCTCGGCGCAATTACCCTCCCAAAACGGCACTATTCGGACGGGCCGATAGGTCCGGCGTAAGGCTCCAAGGAGGGCAGGGAGTCCGCCGAGGACGGCCGGTCGGCGCACGCTCCAGCCTCGGCAAGCGCGGCCCCGGTGGACCCGTACCACTGCCCGAACGGGCACCTGCCCGACGGCAGAAGAGCCCCGGCGGGAAAGCTTGCGCGCCGGCCGCTGGAAATCAGTCGGCCGGGTCGGATTCCGGCGACAACTCCCGAAGGTCAGGAATCCGGCAGTTCTTGACCGTCGAAGTCGACGCATCTAGGATCCCCGAATCGGGGGATGAACGGGCTTGAGTATTTCCTCGCGGCGCGATTCCGCCCGCCGGTCTCCGATACCCACTTCCGAGAGTGTCTACGGCCGTACCGCGCGCAGCCCGCCGGTCGCCGGGACCGGGAGAACCACCGAACCTTCAGCTCTCTGCCGGAAGGAAACACCGCCAGCATGCGGTCATTCGCCTCTCTGTTACCTGCCCGCGGGGCGACGCGTCCTCTGTCGGTCAACTACCTCGTCGACTCGCTCGGGACGGGGCTTTTCCTCACCGGTGGCGTGGCCTTCTTCGTGCGCGTGGTCGGGCTGACGCCCGCTCAGGTCGGCGCCGGGTTCTCACTCGCGGGGCTGATCACACTCGGGGCTTCGGTGCCCACCGGGTGGCTCGCGGACCGCATGGACACCCGCCGGCTGCTGATCGTGCTGCACCTGGCGGAGGCCGTGCTCTTCTGCCTCTATCCGCTGGTGCACTCCTTCCTCGGCTTCGTCGTCGTGGCCTGCGCGACCTCGCTGGCGATCCGGGCCACCAGTACCGTTCGGGCCGCGCTGATCGGCGCCGTACTGGAGCCCGACCGGCTGGTGGCCGGACGGGCCTATCTGCGCGCGGTGTTCAACGGCGGCTTCGCCGGTGGATCCGCGCTGGCCGCCTGGGCGCTGGCGGACGGTTCGCATCTCGCCTGCGAGCTGGTGATCCTCGGGAACGCGGCCACCTACGTCCTCGCCGCCCTCACCCTGATCCCGGTGCCCTCCATGCCGCCCGGGCAGCGTCCCGCGGGCGCGAGCAAGGCGCCCGCCCTCAAGGACATCCCGTTCGTCCTGCTCACTCTGATGAACGGTCTGCTCGGCATCAACGGGCTCATCCTCACGCTGGCACTGCCACTGCTGATCGTCTCCGGGCAAGGCATCCCGAAGGCCCTGGCCGGTCTCTTCGTCACCGTCAACACCGTACTGATCGTGGTCTTCCAGGTGCGGTTGAGCCGTGGTGCCGACACGCTGGAGGGGGGCGCCCGGGCCCAGCGCCGGTCCGGCGTCCTGCTGGCGCTCTCCTGTGTGGGGATCGCCGCCGCGGTGGCGGTCCACGGCACGGCTCTGAAGATCTTCTTCCTGAGTCTGGCGGTACTGGTGCTGACCGCCGGCGAACTCCTCGCCATGGCGGGGAGTTGGGGGATCTCCTACGGCCTGGCCCCGGTCCACGCACGCGGCGAGTACCTCGGTGTCTACGCGCTCGGCGCGGCCTTCGCCGAGACGGTCGGACCGGCCGCGACGGCCTTCCTCGGTGTCGGCGAGGGCCCACCTGGCTGGCTGGTCATCGCGGCGGTGTTCCTGTTGTCCGGGCTCGCCGTGGTGCCGCTGGTGGCCCGCGCGCAGACGAAGCGTGCCGCGTCGGCCGGCGGCGCCGCTGCGGGGGACGCCGAGGATCTCGCTGCTTCCACGGGCGGTGCCTCATGAGCCGAAGCTGGCTGGGATATCTGCCCGGTTGGGGTGACATCCGGCGTCAGATCGTCGACACCACCGGCGAACTCCGAAGGCGGCGGCCTGCGTTCGACCCGCAGCTGGCTGCGGCGCTCTCCGGCATCACGGCGGCCGGAGTGGAGCGGCACATCACCGCGTTGACGGCCGGCGGGCCGCGCTGGCGTGAGGACGAGGAGAACGTACGGCGAACCCTCCGCCACCTCCGCGACGAGCTGTCCGGTTACGGCTACCCGGTGGTGGAGAAGCAGTACGGCGAAGCGCCGCACCAGGTCAACCTGTTCGCCACCCTGCCGGGCCGCGACAGCGGCGCACCGCTGGTGGAGGTCGGCGCCCACTGGGACTCCGTGCAGGGCAGCCCCGGAGCCGACGACAATGCCAGCGGGGTGGCCGGGCTGCTCGAAGCGGCCCGCGCCCTGCACGCACTCGGGCCGCGTCAACGCGGCATCCGGTTCTGCCTCTTCGGCGAGGAGGAGGAGTGGATGCTGGGGAGCCGCGAGCATGTGGCAGACATCGAGGCCGCCGGCGAGGCGGTGGAGGGCCTGATCGTGCTGGAGATGATCGGCTTCCGGGACGCGCGCCCCGGCGCTCAGCGCACTCCGGTGCGCATTCCGGGGGTGTTCTCGCCGCCGACGACCGGGGACTTCATCGCGGTCGTCGGCGACCTGCGCTCTCTGCCGTTCGCCAACGCGGTGCAGCGCAGCGCCCGGCAGTACGTTCCGGGCCTGCGGCTCTACCCGGTCAAGCGGCTCGGGGGCCTGCTCAGGGAAGCCGCGCGCAGCGACCACCTGCCGTACTGGCGCAGCGGTCGCCGCGGGCTGCTCGTCACCGATACGGCCAACCTGCGCAATCCGAATTACCACAAGGCGACCGACACCCTCGGGACGCTCGACCTGGAGTTCGCGGCCGAGGTCACCCGTGCGGTCGCGGGCGCCGTGGCCCAGCTGGCCGACCGCGCGACCGGCTGAGGCCGGCCGCGCCCCGGCCGGCCTGGCCCGAACGAGAGGCCCTATGCCTGGTGACGGGCCTCGAATGCGGCGCGCTCGGTCTCGTAGCGCCACTGGAGACTCGCCTTGGGGCTGGCGTTCAGCAGCTCGCGGCAGCTCTCGGTGGTCCTGCCGGTACGGGGGTCGCTGGTGGCGCAGGCGGCAGTGGGCCGGTGGTCGCCCACCGCGCGCCAGAGGCTACGGCCCTGGATGAAGGCGTACTCCAGCGAGTTACGGGCACTGTCGCGCAGCTGACGGTACGACAGGTGGTGCCCGGTGACGGCGCGTGCGTACTCGACGGTGATGTCGGTGCCCGACACGCCCTGGTCGTCGGTCGACAGCGCCACCGGGACACCGGCGGCCAGGTAGCGGTTGACCGGGTGGTCGGCGCCGCAGACTTCGAGGATCTGGCAGTTGCTGGTCAGCGGCACCTCCACCGCGATGTGCCGGCGTGCCATGCTCCGCAGGAGTTGCTGCGGCCGATCCTCGCCCATGATGTCCACCCCGTGGCCGATACGCTCGGCGCCCGCTGTCTCGACGGCGTCGCGGACATGGAACCTGAGGTCGTCGCGCGGGGCGACCTTGCTGGTCAGCTCACCGGCGTGCAGCGTGACATGCGCCGTACGGTAGACGGACCGCAGGTACTTGATCATGCGCATCTGCAGGTGGTAGTCGCGCAGCGCGACGGGGGCGTCCTCCGCCTGCACCAGGTTGACGCCCACATAACGGGGGTCCTTGTCGGCCATCGCGAAACCGGCGAGGAGCTGAGTGAAGACGTACTGCGGCTCGGCCGCGCGGCCCACCTGAAAGTCGAAGCGCACCTGCACCTCGCAGGCGGGCTGCGGATCGGAGGCGTCGCAACCGAGGGTGGCGCGCTGCTCGGCCATCTCCCGGGCGGTCTCGGTCTTCGCGGCGTCGAGGACGCGGTTCAGCTTCCCGTCGGCGAGGAGGGAGTGGCGCATCCCCCCGAAGTCACCGGTCCACTGAAGGCCGGCCCCCAGTTTCTGCAGGGCGGCGCCCTGTGGGGTGAAGAGCGGTTCCACATAGTCCTGGTGGTTGGCGGCGGCCACCTTCGTCACCTCGGCGACGAGTCTGCCGCGGTGCGACCCGGTGACGGCCTTGAACTTCCCGAAGGTGGCGAAGAAGTGGTCGTGTCCGCTCTCGGCGGGCGTCTCCTTGAAGTCCTCCATGGACCAGGCGTGGATGACGTCCTGCCGGAAGTCGTGGTCGGACACGGCGTCCTGGGCGGGCCGGGTCCCGGGCCCGCACGGCGGTGCGGAGGCCGCCAGCGTGGCCTCGTCAATGCACAGCCCGTCGTCGGCCGCGAAGCCGATCAGCGCCTCGACCGGCACAGCGCCCGACAGGTGGGTGTGCAGGTCCCCGCCCTTGGGCATAGGCCGCAGAAAGGCCCTGAGCCGGTCCGGGTTGTCCCGCACGCTGTCGAGGTACCGCTGGGTCCCGGCGGCTCCGTCCCGCCAAGAACGTTCTGCTGAGGGCCTGTTCGGGGATGCGGCGGCCGATGCGCCGGGCACCGTGGCGGCCAGTACGGCCGTGGCGGCGGCGAGCAGCGCGGTACCGGCGCGCAGGCCGGAGAGGGAACGGGACCGGCGGGCGCGGCCGGGGGCACGGGAGGCACGGGAGGAGGAAGCGGATCGGAAGGTTCCATCTTTGTCCATGCGCACAGGAATACCGGATCTTGATCCACTTTACGGCGAGATCCGCTGGATCATGCCGGTAAGAGTGATGAGGGCCCCCCGCCGGGCTGCCGGGTGTCCGGCGGGGACGCGACGGGAACCCCGGTCACTCCGTCCGCCTCGTCCTCCTCGGCCGACACCGACCACGCCGCACAGCCACCGGTCGCGTCCGCCCCGCTGCGTTCAGCGACGCCTCCCGGTTCAGGACAGGAACAGGGCGGGCAGCTCGGTGCCCGCGGCCGGTGCCGCGCCGCAGGCGGAGTCCATCAGCATCCGGTACGCGGAGACAGCCGCGCGGTCATGGGTGACGGCGGCCTCGCCGCCCGGGCCTCCGACGACGGCGTGATCCGGGACCTCAGGGACCGGAAGCCGCAGCAGCTCCAGCGGTGGGGCGCCGGTCAGCGCGTGCGGCCCGGCCGTCAGGGGGACCACCTGAAGCGTGATGTTCGGGCGCGCGGTCGCCTGCCGCAGGGCGTCCAGCTGCTCCCGCATGACATCCGGGGAACCGACACAGGTATGCAGTGCGGCCTCCGGGATCAGCCCCCACAGGACCGCGCCCCGCTCGCGGAACCGATCCTGCCGGGCCCGCAGGAACTCCGTACGCCGGGCCCGTACCGCGGGCGGCGCCTCCGGATGCCGGGCCGCCTCGACGGCCGCGGCGTAACCGGGGGTCCGCAGCAGGTCCGGGACCAGCGCCGGGTGCCAGATCCGGATCACTCCGGCCGACGACTCGATACCGATGACGTCGCGCTGCCAGGCGGGCAGGACGTCACGCCAGCGGTGCCACCATCCGGGCTCGTTCGCCCTGGCCAGGCTGGCCCTGATCCGCCGGGCGTCGTCCTCGGGGTGGTTGTAGTACTCCAGGAGATCCCGGACCTGCCCGGCGTCCAGCGCGGTCTCCGCCCGCTCGATGCGCCGCACAGTGGCCTCGGACAGGTCCAGCGCGGCGGCGACCGCCGCGAGGCCGCAACCGGCGCGTTCCCGGGCCAGGCGGAGCTGTTCCGCGACGACTCGGTGCTCCAGGGTCGGGCCTGAGCGGGCTCTCACGGTGGCCATCTCCTTCGCGGTGAAACCAGGCAGCCGTCGTGTCACATTCTGTGTGATTCACACTCTGACAGTTGCAGAGTATGCCGAACATGCCGATAGTGCATATATGTCTGAATTCGATGGTGATGCCACTGCCGCGCACTCCGACGACAGGGACGACTCCGCCTACCGCTGGTCGACGCCGCGCATACCCGAGGGGGTCACCGACTCCCGGCAGCGCGTCCGCGACGCCATGCTGGCCTGGGGCGAGCCGGAGGAGCGGACCGAGACAGCCGTCCTGCTGGTCTCCGAACTCGTCACCAACTCCGTCCGTTACAGTGCCCGGTCCGCTACGGTGCGCTGCTGCCTGCGGCGCACCTTGTCCCGGATAAGGATCCAGGTGTGGGACGCGGGCGGCGACGGCATCCCGGCCCAGCGCCGGCCGCCGGCGTACGAGACCGAGCTGGACGACACCGCCGGTACCGGTCTGTCGGAACGCGGCCGCGGTCTGCTCATCGTCACCGCCCTGGCCGACGCCTGGGGCACCCGCCAGGACGGCGGCGGCCGGCTGGTCTGGGCCGACGTCTGATCCCTGCGGCGGCGTTTCAGGGAGCGGTACGGGAGCGGTCGGCCCGGCCGAGGAGACAGGGCTGGGATGTCCCAGGTGCCGGTCCGCGGGAGTGGCTCAGTTACCCAGGGGCAGGGGCTGCCAGCTCCAGTCGGCCACCTCGGGGAGGTCGGTGCCGTGCTCGCGGATCCACGCGTGGTGCCTGAGACGGGCGTCCTCCATGGTCTGGCGGGCATGGGTGGCGCGCACCGCGAGACCGGGGACGCGGTCGATGACGTCCAGGACCAGCCGGTAGCGGTCCAGGTCGTTGCGGACCACCATGTCGAAGGGGGTGGTCGTGGTCCCGGACTCCTTGTAACCGCGTACGTGCAGATTCGCATGACCGGCCTGGCGGTAGGCGAGACGGTGGATCAGCCACGGATAGCCGTGGTACGCGAAGATCACCGGCTTGTCCCGGGTGAAGAGCGCGTCGTACTCCATGCCGGTCAGCCCGTGCGGGTGCTCCGATGCGGGGAGCAGCCGGGCCAGGTCGACCACGTTGACCACGCGCACCGCGAGACCTGGCAGGTGACGGCGGATCAGCAGGGCGGCAGCCAGCACCTCCTGGGTGGGTACGTCGCCCGCGCAGGCCAGCACGACATCGGGTTCCTCCCCCTCCCGTTCGGTACCTGCCCACTCCCAGGCCCCGGCCCCGCGCGCGCAGTGCGCACGTGCCTCGTCGAGGGTGAGCCAGTCGAAGCACGGCTGCTTGCCGGCCACGATGACATTCACGTACTCCCGGCTGTGCAGGACGTGTTCGGCGACGGAGAGCAGCGTGTTGGCGTCCGGCGGGAGATAGACGCGTACGACTTCCGGGGACTTGTTGAGTACGTGGTCGACGAAACCGGGGTCCTGGTGGGAGAAGCCGTTGTGGTCCTGGCGCCAGACGTGCGACGTGAGCAGGTAGTTGAGGGAGGCGATGGGACGGCGCCACGGCAGGGTGCGGGACACCTTCAGCCACTTGATGTGCTGGTTGACCATCGAGTCGACGATGTGGACGAAGGCTTCGTAGCAGGAGAAGAGACCGTGCCGCCCGGTGAGGAGATAGCCCTCCAGCCAGCCCTGGCAGGTGTGTTCGGAGAGGATCTCCATCACCCGGCCGTGCCGGTCCAGGTGCTCGTCCACCCCGAGCGCCTCCGCCTGCCAGGCCTTGCCGGTGGCCCCGTACAGAGCCTGGAGCCGGTTGGACGCGGTCTCGTCGGGCCCCACCACCCGGAAGTCGCGGCGCTCCGCGGTGGCCGCCATGACCGCCTCCAGCAGATCGCCGAGTACGCGAGTCGGTTCGTGCAGGGTCGCCCCCGGCCGTGCGACATCCACGGCGTACTCCTCCAGGGGCGGTACGGGCAGGTCGAGCAGGCGCAGCCCGCCGTTGGTGTGCGGGTTGGCGCCGAGGCGCAGTGGCCCGTCGGGGACACAGGCCAGGACCTCGGCGCGGGGCCGCCCCGCGAGGTCGAAGAGGTCCTCGGGACGGTAGGAGCGCAGCCACATCTCCAGCTGCCTGAGGTGTTCCGGGTTCTCCCGGACACCGGGCAGCGGCACCTGGTGGGCCCGCCAGGTGCTCTCGACCGGCAGCCCGTCGACGCTCACGGGGCCGGTCCAGCCCTTGGGCGTACGCAGCACGATCATGGGCCAGCGCGGGCGCACGGTGCTGCCCTCCTCGCGGGCGGCACGCTGGATGAGGCCGATACGGTCCAGTGCGGTGTCCATCGCCTCGGCCATGGCCCGGTGCACGGTGTCCGGATCGGCGCCGGTGACGTGCAGGACGTCATGGCCGTAGCCGCGGAGCAGTTCGTCCAGCTCCGCTTCGGGAATACGCGCCAGCACCGCCGGATTGGCGATCTTGTATCCGTTCAGGTGCAGGACCGGCAGGACGGCGCCGTCGTGCACCGGGTCGAGGAACTTGTTGGAGTGCCACGACGCGGCGAGCGGACCGGTCTCCGCCTCGCCGTCGCCGATGACACAGGCGACCAGCAGGTCCGGGTTGTCGAAAGCCGCGCCGTACGCGTGGGACAGCGAGTAACCCAGCTCCCCGCCCTCGTGGATCGAGCCCGGTGTCTCGGGCGCGACGTGGCTGGGCACACCGCCGGGGAAGGAGAACTGGCGGAAGAGCCGGGCCATGCCCTCGGCGTCGCGGCCGATGTCCGGGTACGTCTCGGAGTAGCTGCCCTCCAGCCACGAGTTGGCCAGTACGGCCGGGCCGCCGTGCCCGGGCCCCCAGACGCACATGGTGTCCTGGCCGCGCGCCTTGACGACACGGTTCAGGTGCGTGTGGACCAGGTTCAGTCCGGGCGATGTGCCCCAGTGGCCGAGCAGCCGGGGTTTGATGTGTTCCGGCCGCAGCGGCTCGGTGAGCAGCGGATTGTCAAGGAGGTAGATCTGGCCCACCGCCAGGTAGTTGGCGGCCCGCCAGTGGGCGACCAGTGACGCGAGTTCCTCGTCGGTGACCACGGCCGGTGCTTCCGTACTGGTCTCGCGCATGGCGCTCGCTGCCTCCTGGGTCATACCTGTCTGCTTGCCGGACTGTGGCGGCTCAGTCATGTCTGCTTCAGACGTGCTGCTTCAGGCGTGGATGATGCGGTCGTGTCTGCCTCAGTCGTGCGGGACGACCGCCACCGGGCACGGCGCGTGGTGCACGGCCGAGGACAGGGCGTGGCCGACCGGCGGCGACAGCGCGGGCCGGTTTCTGCGACGCCCCACGACCAGCAGTCCCGCGCCCGTGGCACCCCGTACGACGGCGTGGGCCGGGCTCTCCATGCGTACCCGGTCGGACGTACGGACCTGCGGGTACCTCTCCCGCCAGGGCCGCAGCGCTTCACTGAGCTCCAGCTGGGCGCGCTCGGTCGTCCGCCCGGATACCCGCGAATCGACTCCGCTCCGGCTGTAGGCGTGCTCCGGAAGGCTTCTGCCATGCACCGCCCGCAGCATGACGCCACGCCTGGCAGCGGTGTCGAAGGCGAACTCGCACAGCGCCTCGCACGGCCCGTGCAGCGAAAGGCCCAGCACCACGGCGCCGTCCTCCGCCGCCGGCCCGGTGGCTTCCCGCGCCCGGACCAGGACGACCGGGGCGTCGGCACGCGCCACCACCCGCAGGCCGATGTCGCCCAGGTAGTAACTGGCCAGCGGCGCCATGTCCCGGGAACCGAGCACCACCGCCAGCGAATCGTCCGCTGCCTCCAGCAGGGATGCCACCGGATCGCCTTCCCTGAGCTCCTCGGTGACGGGCAGCCCGGGACAGCGCTCGTCCACGACAATGCGCGCCCGCTCCACGATCCACTGGGGCAGGCCGTTCTGACCGTCCCCGTCCGCCGGCGGGTCGGGACCGTCGGAACGCGCCGCCCGTGCGTGCAGGATGCGCAGTACCGCGCCGCGCGACTGCGCCTCGCGCGCGGCCCAGCGGGCCGTGGAGAGCGACTCGGCCCTGCTGTCCAGGCCCACGGTGACAATCGGCTTCATGGCCGTGCTCCGTTCTCGGCGCGGATCCGACCGGCTGTGTCCGATTCTGGGCGTGAGTGACACACCCCCGCAAACGCAGCAGCCGTCCGCGGAGCCGTCGCGCGCGGGGGCTGCCCCATGCACGCCCTCAGGCCGGCCATCAGCTCAGCTCAGGTCAGGTCAGGTCAGGTCAGGTCAGGTCAGGTCAGGTCAGGTCAGGTCAGGTCAGGTCATCGAAGGATCGCCCTTGATCAGCGCGAACACCGCGCCCTCCGGGTCCCGGAGCATCGCCAGCCGCCCGACTCCCGGGGCGTTGCTCGGCGGCATCAGGGCCGTGGCGCCCCGTCCGGTCGCCGCCGCGAACGTGGCGTCGCAGTCCTCGACGCCGAAGTACGGGTGCCACTCCGACCCCGCCCCGGCATCGGCGTTCTCCTTCGGGAGCTGCATGATGCCGCCGTGGCCGGTGTCGTCGCCCTTGCCGCCGCCAGGCGTGGACACGACGGTGTAGACCATGCCGTCCCCCATGGACATGTCCTGGTAGTCCCACGAGAAGACCGAACGGTAGAAGTCCTTGGCCGCTGCCGCGTCCGTGGTGTGCAGCTCGGTCCAGCACATCGTGTCCGGCTCCATGACGGTTTCCAGACCCTGTACGTCGCCCGGCTGCCAGACGGCAAAGTCGGCGCCTGTCGAGTCGGTGAAGGCCGCCATACGGCCGGCGGTGAAGACGTCCGTCGCCGGGACGCGCACGGTTCCGCCGGCCTGTTCGACCGCGCGCCCGGTGGCATCGGCGTCGGACGTGTGGAAATAGACCGTCCAGGCCGGACTCGCGCCCTTCTCCGTCAGCGGGCCGACGGCTCCGACGGTTTTGCCGCCCTTCTGGAAGAAGCCGTAGCCCCC
This sequence comes from Streptomyces sp. NBC_01197, assembly GCF_036010505.1. NCBI lineage: Bacteria > Bacillati > Actinomycetota > Actinomycetes > Kitasatosporales > Streptomycetaceae > Streptomyces > Streptomyces sp. NBC_01197. The sequence continues at coordinate 7,274,029 of NZ_CP108569.1, read as the reverse complement.
TGCATCGGGGCCCGCCGACTGGAAGGTCCAGCCGAACACGCCGGTGTAGAAGGCGACAGCTGCGTCGATGTCGGTGGCGCCGAGGTCGAGCCAGTTCGGCGCGCCTGGGACGAAGTGGGTCGTCAGCACGGGAGATCCTCCGGTGTACGCGTGGTGGTGGGGCCGGCCGTTCACGGCCCTGGAATCCCTGGGGGATCCCCCTCGCCCCCGATGGGCACGGCAGCCACTGACTGTTGTCCCCATGGGTACCGGAGTCGCCCGGCCGCCGAAACAGGAACGGCGTCCAAGCCCTGCGGACGGCTCCCGGCCCCCACCCGTACGGCCCAGCCCGGCGGCCGGCCGCGGACCCTGTACGGACCACGGCCGGCCAGCACCGGCGGCCGGGGCCGGGACCGGCCGGCGGCCTCCTACGCCGGGCTCAGCCGGTACGCGTAGGTGTAGGTGCGCCCCGCGTGCAGCAGGTACGCGGCGAGCGGCGGCGCGCCCCACGAGTCGTTGCCGCCGACACCCATCTGCCGGTGGTTGACCCCGAGCAGGGTCTCGTCGCGCCGCTTCAGCTCGTACGGATGCTTCGGACCCTCCAGATCGAACGGCGAGTAGTGCAGCGCACTGGTCTCCAGCACCGGCTCTCCGTCCGCCGGGTCGGCCCGCACGGTCAGCCCGGCCCCGGAACGCTCCGTCAGCGACAGCGTGCGTACGTCGGTCATGTTCCCGGTCTGCTCGGGGCGGACGTAGGGCGCCACCTGTGCGTCGACGGTGGAGCTGTAACGGCCCACGAAGGCACCGGAGTTGCGGTCCCAGTAATTCTCCTGCGGACCCCGGCCGTACCAGTCGATCCGCTCGAATCCGGGTGGGATCGTCAGCAGGGCGCCCACCACCGGCAGGTCCGGGAGCCCGTCGGCCGCCGTCAGGGTGTGCCTGACGCGCACCTCCCCGTCGCCCCGGACGGTGAACTCGGTGGCCCAGGTGGACGTCTTCGGCTCGGTGGGCAGGGTGCACTCCACGGTGATGGTGACCACGCCCCGCGACGGCTGCGCGGTGCTGACGGAGGTCACCGTGCGCTTGGTGCCCGCGTCCCGCCAGGTCCGCAGGGCGTTCTGGGCGCCCCGCCCGATGTCGTTGTCGGTCGGGCCGCGCCAGAAGTTCGGCACCGGGCCGCCGGACAGCAGGACGCGGCCCTTCCACCGGTAGGAGCTGAACGTCCCGGTGGTCTTGTCGAGTACCGCCTCGACATCGCGCCCTGTGACGCTGACGTCCCTGCCGGTCTCCTCCAGGGTGAGCGCGGGTAGCCCCGCCGTGCCGGGGCCGGGCGGCGCGGGCGTGTGCCAGTCCAGTGCGAACTGCTCACCGGCCACGGTGTGACCGGCATCGGCCCAGCTGGTGGCCGAGGCCAGCACGAAGGAGAGGTTCAGCCAGTACTCCGCGCCGGGCTCCGGCGTCCCCGGCTTGTGCCAGGGGATGCGGAGGGTCGCCTCGCCCCCGGGCGCGGCCTTCGGCGCGGGCAGTGTGCCGTGCTGCACGGTCCGTCCGTCGCAAGTCACCGTCCACCGCACCTGGTATGCGTCCAGGCCGCTGAACAGGTGTTTGTTCCGCACCTTCACCGTCCCGGCGGCGAGATCGGCGGCGCTGACCGCCACCGGCTGGTAGACCTTCTTCAGCTCCAGGAGCCCGGGGTGCGGGGTGCGGTCCGCCGCCATCAGTCCGTTGCAGCAGAAGTTGGCGTCGGTGGGGTATCCCGGGTGCCAGTCTCCCCCGTACGAGAGATAGGTGTGCCGGGGGTCGCCCGGTACGGGCAGCCGGATGGCCTGGTCCACCCAGTCCCATACGAAGGCGCCGTGGAGGTTCGGGTAGCGCTCGAAGATCTCCCAGTACTCCTTGAGGTTTCCGCTGCTGTTGCCCATGGCGTGGGCGTACTCGCAGAGGATGAAGGGGGTTTCACTGCCCGACTTGCCGTACGCCTCGACATCGGCGGGCACGGTGTACATCTGGCTGTGCAGGTCCGCGACCGCGTTCATGCCTTCGTAGTGGACCGGGCGGGAGTCGTCGCGGGCGTGCGCCCAGTCGGCCATGGTCTGGAAGTTGGAGCCCTGCCCGGCCTCGTTGCCCAGTGACCAGACGACGACGCTGGGATGGTTCTTGTCGCGCTCGACCAGGGAGCGGAGCCGGTCCACGCAGGCGTCGGTCCATTCGGGCAGTGAGGCGGGCAGCCTCTCGCGCACCCCGTGCGACTCCAGGTTCGTCTCGCCGATGACGTACAGGCCGTATTCGTCGCACAGTTCGAGCCAGCGGGGGTGGTTCGGATAGTGCGAGGTGCGGACGGCGTTGATGTTGTGCTGCTTCATCAACCGGATGTCCTGGATCATCCGGTCCTCGCGGATGGCCTGGCCGTGGTCGGGGTCGGTCTCGTGGCGGTTGGTGCCGCGGAACATGACCGGCTTGCCATTCACGGTGAACTTGCCCGGCCCGTAGGCCACTTCGCGGAAACCGAGTGTGGTGCGCTGGATGTCGGCCACTCTGCCCCGGCCGTCGGTGAGGGTGACGACCAGCGTGTAGAGGTCCGGGCGCTCCGCCGACCAGAGGGCCGGAGCGGTGACATCGGCGGTGAGCCGCACCTCGGCGTCCTGGGTGCCGGGGGTGGCCACGCCGCGCAGCGGGCTGCCGATGCGCCGGCGGCGGGCGTCGTACAGCACGGCCTCGACCCGGTGTTCGCCTGCCGTTGCCCCGCCCCGGTTCCGTACGGTCGCGGTCACGGTGAGAACCGCGTCACGGTACGCGTCGTCCAGCGCGGTCCGTACGGACAGGTCCTGCACATGGACCGGCGGGACCGAGTAGACATAGACGTCCCGGAAGATCCCGGAGAGGTCGATCATGTCCTGGTCCTCCAGCCAGCTGCCGTCGGACCAGCGGTAGACCTCCACTGCAAGGCTGTTGTCACCGCCGTGCACATGGTCGGTGATGTCGAACTCGGCCGGGGTGTAGCTGTCCTCGCTGTAGCCGACGCGTTTGCCGTTGACCCAGACGAAGAAGGCGGACTTGACGCCCTGGAAGGAGATCAGGGTGCGGCGGCCGGACCATCCGCGGGGCACGGTGAAAGTGCGGCGGTAGGAGCCGACCGGGTTGAACTCGTGCGGGACGTTCGGCGGTTCGGGCTTCTCGTAGCCGGTCCACGGGTACGGGATGTTGAGGTAGATGGGCTCCTGGTAGCCCTCGATCTCCCAGTTCGACGGGACGGCGATGCGGTCCCAGCCGTTGTCGTCGTAACCGGGGGCGTGGAATCCGGTGGGCCGCTGGTCGGGGTTCTTCGACCAGCGGAACCGCCAGGTCCCGTTCAGGGAGCGGAAGTAGGGGGACTTCGCGAAGTCACCGCGCAGCGCGTCGGACTCGGTCGCGTACGGCACGAGCCTGGCGCGCGCCTCTTCTCTGCCGATCTGGAAGACCTTCGGTTCCCCGTCCCACTCCGCCGCGCCCGTCGCGCCCGCCGTATCCGCGGCGAAGGCCAGTTTCTGCGCGGAGAAGGCGGCCCACCCCGCGAGGGCGGCTCCGGTGACGAGGACGGAACGGCGGCTTACTCGGCGTGCGCTCATACGGTAGCTCCGAACGTAAGAGAACAAGAACCGCCAGCATCAGACAGAAACACTCAACACACAAGACGGCCGACACACCTGCGCGGAGGTGTGTCGGCCGCAGCCGCCATACCACCGGCCCCACGGACCGACGGCATGACGCTCTGTCACTTCTTGCCCGGGAACCACTTCTTCCAGATGTCCGGGTTCTGGTCCACCCAGCGCTTGGCCGCCTCGTCGGCCGAGAGACCCTGCGAGGCGATCATCGCGGAGACCTTGTTCTGGTCGTTCTTCGTCCACTTGAACTTCTTCAGGAAGGCCGCGGCGGCGCCGCCCGTCCTGGTGAAATCGGTGTTGAAGTACTTCTGCAGGGGCGTCGACGGATAGGCGCAGTCGATGGACTTCGGGTCCTTGACCCCCTTGTCCGCGCACTTCGCGGTGTACGGAGGGAGCTTGACCTCCTTCATCGGTACCTGGTTGAAGAGCCACTGCGGCTCGTACCAGTAGGAGAGGAAGGGCTTCTTCTCCTTGGCGAACTGCTGGATCTGGGTGATCTGCGCGGCTTCGGACCCCGCGAAGACCACGTCGTAGTTCAGCTTGAGGTTCTTCACCAGGGCCTTGTCATTGGTGACATAGGACGGCGAACCGTCCATGAGCTGGCCCTTGCTGCCGCTCTCCGCCGTACGCAGCTGACTGGCGTACTCGTTGAGGTTCTTCCAGTCGGTGACATCCGGGTGCTTGTCCGCCCAGTACTTGGGGACGAACCAGCCGATGTGCCCGGTGACCCCGAGGTCGCCGCCCGCGGTGATCGTCTTCTTGTCCTTGACGTACCGCTTCTCCTGGTCGGGGTGGCCCCAGTCCTCCAGGATCGCGTCGACGCGGCCCTGGCTGAGCGCGTCCCAGGCGGGGATCTCGTCCACCTGGACGGTGTCGACGCGGTAGCCAAGCTGGTGTTCGAGCAGATACTTGGCGACAGCCACGTTCGCCTGTGCGCCGACCCAGCTCTGCACGGAGAGCGTGACGGACTTGGCACCCTTGGCCGCGGCGAACGGCGAGGCCTGCTTCGTCATGTCGGCGGCTCCGCAGCCGCTGAGCGTGACCAGCAGGGCGCCGGACGCCAGGGCGGCGAGGGCGGTCGTGGCGCGGCGTGCGCCACGGGTGCGGGTACGGGTCACGGCTCAGGCCCCCTTCCGGGTGCGGCGTTCGGTGGGCTGGGTGACGCGGTCGAGCATCAGGCCGAGGCAGACGATGGCCACACCCGCGACGAGGCCGATGGCGAGGTCGCCGGTGGCCAGGCCGGTGACGACGTCGTAGCCGAGGGCTCCGCCGCCCACCAGGCCACCGATGATGACCACGGCGAGTACGAGGACCACGCCCTGGTTGACAGCGAGCAGCAGCGCCGGACGGGCCAGCGGCAGCTGGACCTGGCGCAGCGTCTGCAGCCGGGTCGCGCCGAGCGACCGGGCGGCCTCCACCGCTGCCGGGTCGACCTGGCGCAGGCCCTGGGTGGTGATGCGGATGACGGCGGGGAGCGCGTAGACGACCGCCGCGGCGGCGGCCGGAGCGCGGCCCACGGCGAAGAGGGCGACCACCGGGATGAGGTACACGAACTGCGGCATGGTCTGCATGACGTCGAGGACCGGGCGCAGCACGGCCTCGGCGCGGCGGCTGCCCGCTGCGAGGATCCCGGCGGCGAACCCGATGACGAGGGTGACGACCAGCGCGGCCAGGACCTGGGAAAGCGTGTCCATGGACGGCTTCCACATGCCGAGGACGCCGATGGCGCAGAGCGCGAGTACCGCGGTCAGGGCGGTCTGCCAGGTTCCGATCAGCCAGGCCAGCGCGGCGACGATCAGCAGGGCGCCCCACCAGGGCAGCCCGGTCAGCCCGTCCCTGAGCGGGTCCAGGATCCAGGAGGTGAAATGCGCCGCCCAGTCGGCGGTGCCGCCGACGACGGGGACTCCGGAGTAGAGGTGGTTGACCATCCACTCCTTGAAGTCGTTGACGGGCCGCGCGATGGCCACGGTGGTTCCGGCGGGCCAGAGCGTGGACCCGGCCAGCCGGCCGGCCACCGCCACGACAGCGGTGCCGACGGCCGCGACAGCCCAGCCGCGCCAGCCGCGCAGGGCGGCGGGCCCGGCGGGCTCGGTGCCGAGGCGGGCGCCGGCCGCGGCGGTGGTGCGGTCCATCACGATGGCGAGGAGCACGATCGGGATGGCCGCGGCCAGCGCCCCGCCGACGTCGACGGAGGCCAGCGCCTGGTAGACGCGGTCCCCGAGACCGGCGGCTCCGATGAGTGAGGCGATGACGACCATCGAGAGCGCCATCATGATGGTCTGGTTGAGGCCGAGGAGCAGTTCCTTGCGGGCCAGCGGCAGCCGGGCGGTGACCAGCCGCTGGCGCGCGGTGGAGCCGAGCGAGGCGACGGCCTCCAGGACTCCGACGTCGGCGCCGCGCAGCCCGAGCGCCGTGAGCCGCGCCATCGGCGGCGCCGCGTAGACGACGGTGGCGAGCAGAGCGGCCGGGACACCGATGCCGAACACCAGGACCACCGGCAGCAGATACGCGAAGGCCGGCAGCACCTGCATGGTGTCGAGCACCGGGCGCAGAATGCGGAACAGCCGGTCGGAGAGACCGCCCGCCAGACCCAGCACCGCTCCGACGACGGCGGACACGATGACAGCCACCACCATCAGCGCGAGCGTCTGCATGGTCGGCACCCACATGTCCAGCACGCCGCCGACCAGGAGGGAGACCAGTGCGGTCGCGGCGATGCGCCATCCGGCCACCCGCCAGGCCACCAGGGTGACTCCGGCGGTGACTCCGGTCCAGCCGAGGGCGAGCAGCACCAGGTAGACGGCGCGTACGGCGATGACCACGGCGTTGCTCAGATAGCCGAGGAAGTACAGGAACAGAGGGTGGGTGTCGCGGTTGTCGATGATCCAGTCGCTGACGTGGCCCAGCGGTGCCGAGACGTCCACGGTGAGGGCACCGGGCCACAGCCCGCTGGACCAGACGGAGTTCGCGATCGGTACCAGGACGGCGGCGGCGACGGCGAGCACGAGGAGCTTGCCCGGGCCCCGGTGGAGCAGCGCGGCGCGGAGCCTGTCGGCTCTGCCGGGTGCAGCCGGGCTGTCGGCGCTGAGGGGCGCGGTGGTGGCGGTCGTCATGCGCGCCTCCGGGTGGCCGGGCGGAGCAGACGCGCGGGCGCGTGGTGCGTACGCATCAGGCGGCCACTCCGCTCTCGTCGAGACGGGCCACGACGGCGAGCAGGCTGGCGTGGTCCACGATGCCCAGGCAGCGGTCCCCCTCGACGACGCGGACGGCGCCTCCGGAGCGTACGACGGTGTCGATGGCGTCGGATATGAGCGTGCCGGACGGCACCGACTCGCCCTCGGCGGCCTCGGCGCCCTGCACCGGGCGCATCGCCCGGCGTACGGTCAGCACCTGCTCGCGCGGCACATCGCGTACGAAGTCGCGTACGTAGTCGTCGGCCGGTGAGCCGACGATCTCCTCGGGCGTGCCGAGCTGCACGATCCGGCCGTCGCGCATCAGCGCGATGCGGTCGCCCAGGGTCAGCGCCTCGGACAGGTCGTGGGTGATGAAGACCATGGTGCGGCCCTCGTCCTTGTGCAGCCGGACTACCTCCTGCTGCATGTCCCGCCGGATGAGCGGGTCGAGCGCGCTGAACGGCTCGTCGAAGAGCAGGACTTCGGGGTCCACGGCGAGCGCGCGGGCCAGGCCGACCCGCTGCTGCTGGCCGCCGGAGAGTTCGCTCGGCCGCCGGTGCTCCAGGCCCGTCAATCCGACCTTCTCGATGAACTCGGCTGCCTTGGTGCGGCGTTCGGCCCGGCCGAGGCCCTGGATCTCAAGACCGTAGGCGACGTTGTCCAGGACCGTGCGGTGCGGGAGCAGGCCGAAGTGCTGGAAGACCATGGCGGCGCGGTGGCGGCGCAGTTCGCGCAGCTTGGTCCTGTCCATGGCGCGAACGTCCTCGCCGTCCATGGTGAGGTCGCCGCTGGTGGGCTCGATGAGCCGGGTCAGACAGCGCACCAGCGTCGACTTGCCGGAGCCGGACAGGCCCATGACGACGAAGACCTCGCCGTCGTGGACGTCGAAGGAGACATCGCGCACGGCGGCGGTGCAGCCGGTGCGCCGGCGCAGCTCCTCGCCGGTCAGCCCGGTCAGCGAGCTGTCACCAGGAATCCGGTCGGCGCGGGGGCCGAAGACCTTCCACAGATTGCGTACGGAGAAGACGGTGCCGCGCTTCTCGTCGGCCGGTGCGGGTGCGGGTGCGGCAGCGGCGTCGAATGCGGGCGCGCCGTTGTGCCGTTCGCCGGCGCCCGAGGCCGCTGGGGTGCCGGTCGCTGTCATGCCGTACCTCCCTGGGCGGGGGTCGCGGCCAGTAGTTCGGCGCACTTCTCGCCGACCATGAGGACTCCGATCATGGGGTTGACCGACGGCATCGTCGGGAAGACGGAAGCGTCCGCGATACGGATGCCGGACAGGCCGCGGATCCGCAGCTCGGGGTCGACCACGGCGAGTGCGTCGTCGGGGGCGCCCATCCTGCAGGTGCCCGCCGGGTGGTAGACGGTGTGCGCGACCTTGCGGGCGTACTCGCTGATGTCCTCGTCGGTCGTGACTTCGGGGCCCGGGCAGACCTCGCGCTTGAGCCAGTGGGCGAGCGGTTCGGTCTTCGCGATCTCGCGGGCGAGGCGGATGCCGTCGACCAGCGTCCGGCCGTCGTAGTCCTCCTCGTCGGTGAAGTACTGGAAGTCCAGGGCCGGTTTGACCTCGGGGTCGGCGCTGGTGAGGTAGAGGCGGCCACGGCTGCGCGGCTTGGGGATGTTGGGTGTCATCGACACTCCGTGCTCGGGCTTCTCGTAGCCCAGCCGCTCCGGGTTCCCGGTGAAGGGGATCTGGTAGAAGTGGAACATCAGGTCCGGGCCGCGCGATCCGGGGTCGCGGCGGACGAAGAGTCCGGCGTCGGAGTCCATCGCCGAGTTCTCCGGGATGGGCCCGTCGGTCTCCCACACGATGACGGACTCGGGGTGGTCGAGGAGGTTCTCGCCGACGCCCGGCAGGTCGTGCACGACGGGGATGCCGAGGGCTTCCAGGTCCTGCTTCGGGCCGATGCCCGACAGCATCAGCAGCCGCGGTGTGTCCACCGCGCCCGCGCAGACCAGCACTTCGCGGCCGGCCCGCAGCAGGACCTCTTCGCCGTCCTTGGTACGCACGTGCACGCCGGTGGCGCGGTTGCCGTCCATGTCGAGCCGGTGGGCCCAGGTCTCCAGCATGATGGTGAGGTTGGGCCGGTCACCTGCCTCGATGTGCGGGTGTAGGTAGGCAACCGACGCGGAGGAGCGCTTGTTGTTCTCCGAGTGGTAGGCGAGGTCGAAGAAGCCGACGCCCTCGTGGAAGGGCTCCTTGTTGAAGCCCTCCACGCGCGGGACACCGGCCGCCTGCTGGGCCGCTGTCACGAAGTCGGATGCGATGGCGTTCCGGTCCTTCTCGTCCACCGCGACGATGTTGTTGCGGAGCTTGGAGAAGTACGGGTCCATGGACTTCGCGTCCCAGCCGGCCGCGCCGTGCTCGGACCACTCGTCCCAGTCGCCGGGCAGCGGTTTGAACGAGATCAGGGTGTTGTGCGAGGAACAGCCGCCGAGCACCTTGGCACGGCTGTGCAGGATGTGTGAATTGCCGCGCGGCTGCTCGGTGGTGGGGTACGCGTAGTCCAGGTCACCGCCGAGCAGACCGAGCCAGCGGCGGAGGGTGAGGACGTCGTCGCGGTCGATGTCGGTCGGGCCGCCCTCGACGACGACGACGCTGATGTTCGGGTCCTCGGTGAGCCGGGATGCGATCACCGAACCCGCGGTCCCGCCGCCGACAATGACGTAGTCGGCGGCGACCGTGGAGATCTCCGGAGGCATGAGGCGTTGCTCCTTCTGCAAAGTGCTGACGGTTGTTAGCGGTGCTGCGAACAGACGGGCAGTCAGCCCGTGAACCAGCGGACCGGTGCGGGCCGGAGGTTCTCGTAGATGTGCTTGGACTCGCGGTACTCGTCCAGGCCGGCGGGGCCCAGCTCACGGCCGATGCCGGACTTGCCGAAGCCGCCCCACTCCGCCTGCGGGAGGTACGGGTGGTAGTCGTTGATCCAGACGGTGCCGTGCCGCAGCCGGGCGGCGACGCGGCGAGCGCGGGCGGTGTCGGCCGACCAGACGGCGCCGGCCAGTCCGTACTCGGTGTCGTTGGCCAGTGTCACCGCCTCCTCCTCGTCGCGGAAGGTCTCGACGGTCAGGATCGGGCCGAAGGTCTCCTCGCGGACGACCTTCATGCCGCGGTGGCAGCCGTCCAGGACGGTGGGCGCGTAGAAGTAACCGCTGGCGGGCCGCTCGTCGGACGGGCCGGGTCGCTGCCCTCCGCAGCGCAGCTGCGCCCCTTCGGCCAGGGCCGACGCCACGTAGGCCTCGACCTTGTCCAACTGCTGCTGGGAGACCAGCGGCCCGCACTCGACGCCTTCGGCGGTGCCGCGGCCGAGCTTGATCCGCTCCGCGCGGCGGGCCAGTTCGGCGACAAAACGGTCCCGGACCGATTCCTCGATGATGAGCCTGGCACCGGCCGAGCAGACCTGACCGCTGTGGATGAAGGCGGCGTTCAGCGCCTGGTCCACGGCGGTGTCGAAGCCCTCCTCGGTGGCACAGGCGTCGGCGAAGACGACATTGGGGTTCTTGCCGCCCAGCTCCAGGGCGATCTTCTTCGCACCGGCGACGGCCGAACTCGCGGCCGCGGTGCCGCTGGCCAGCCCCCCGGTGAAGGAGAACAGATCCACCTGCGGGTGTTCGGCGAGCCTGGCCCCCACGGGGACTCCCGGGCCGGTGACGACGTTGGCCACTCCGGCGGGCAGACCGGCCTCCACCAGGAGCTTCACCAGGTGGACGGTGGAGAGCGGAGTGACCTCACTGGGCTTGACGACGAAGGTGTTGCCCGCGGCGAGCGCCGGTGCGATCTTCCAACTGGCTTGCAGCAGCGGGTAGTTCCAGGGCGTGATCAGCGCGCAGACGCCGACCGGCTCATGGACGACGACGCTGTGAACGTCGGGCGAGCCGGCGTCCACGACCCGGCCGCCGCTCTCGTTCATCACCAGGTCGGCGAAGTACCGGAAGGCGTTGGTGACGTCGTCGACGTCGACCCGGCCCTCCTCCAGGGTCTTGCCTGTGTCGCGGCTCTCGATGAGCGCGATCTCCTCACGGTCGCGCTGGAGCAGCCCGGCGACCCGGCGCAGCAGCGCGGCGCGCTCGGCCACCGGCGTCAGCGGCCAGTCGCCCCGGCCGCCCGCGAAGGCGGTGTGCGCGGCCTGTACGGCGGCGTCCGCGTCCTCCGCGCCGCCTTCGGCGACGACTTGCAGGGTCTTCGCGTCGGCGGGGTCGAGGACCTCCCGTGTGGCGCCGGATGCGGCGCCCCGCCACATCCCGTCTACATGAATGGTCTCGCTTGCCGACACGTGTGTTCTGCCTTTCCTCACCGAACTGATTCCACTGGTTCACACCAGTGGTCCGGTCACCTCCCCGATTGGCCTTTACCTATGCCTGAACATCAACAGAAAGTGACCCGGCTCACTCACCGTGCACTTACTGTCCTTCTGCTGGTGCGGTCAGACGCTGAACCCGGCCCGCCCGCCGGACACCACTGAGCGGCCGCCGCCGAGCAGTTCGAAGCGCAGTTCCGCGGGCGCGGTTCCGGGCTCGGGCGGTTCCATACCCGCGGATTCCCAGGCGCGTGCCGTGAGGTGGTCCCCGGGGAACACCGGAGCCGCGAACCGTCCTTCGAGGCGGACCAGACCGGCCGGATGAGCACCCGCCGCCCGCGCCAGGGGCAGCGTCGCGCCCGCCATCGAGCACAGCCCGTGCAGGAACGGCCTCGGCTGTCCGGCCGCCCGTGCGGCATCCGGGTCGATATGCATGGCGTGGCGGTCACCGAGCAGCCGGTAGAGCGCCGCCTGGTTCGGGGCGGTCGCCACCTCGGCCAGGTGGTCGGGCGGTTCCGGCGGGGCGGACGGCGCCGACGGGCCGCGTTCACCGCCGAAGCCGCCGCATCCCGGGGCGAAGAGCGACCAGGTGGCGACGGAGCAGTCGCTGACCACCACGACCTCGAACACGGCGGCCGACCCCTTGTCCCACACCTCGCTCACGTACGCCCGCATGGACAGCTTCCCGGAGCGTGGCAGCGGGGACATCACCTCAAGGCGCTGGGCCCCGTGGACCGCGGTACGGATGTCGAACGCGCCCAGCGAACCGAGTGCGTCGGGCGCCCACTGGGCGAGGGTGAGCGCGAAGGTGGGCAGCACCCGCAGCCGTTCCTCGAAGACCAGGTCGAGGTCGGTCGCGTCGGCGCCGATCGCGAGGGCGTAGAGGATCGCGTCCCGGTCGTCGTAGCTGACGGTGCGCTCCCCCAGTTCCCGGCCGCGCCAGGCACCCGCCGGGGTGCGCGGCGGCTCGCTCACGCCCCGGGTCCCGGTGCGCCGGCGAACTTCCCCGGTGAACTCCGGCTGTCCTTCCGCCTCTTGACGGTATACATCGCGGTCAGCTCCTGTCCAAGGCGGCCTTGAGGACCTTCCCCATGGCGTTGCGCGGGAGCCGGTCGAGCACCACGACCTCGCGCGGCACCTTGAAGTTCGCCAGCCGCTCCCGGCAGAAGGCGATCACCTCCACGGGATCCGGCCGCTCGCCCGGCCGGGCCGTGACATAGGCGCGGCCCACCTCGCCCAGCCTCGGGTCCGGTATCCCGACGACGGCCGCCTCGGAGATCTGCGCGTGGCGCGCGAGCAGTTGCGCGACCTCGGCCGGGTACACATTGAAGCCGCCGACCAGGAACATGTCCTTCAGCCGTCCGGTGACGGTGAGGTTGCCGTCCGCGTCGAGACACCCGACGTCGCCGGTGTGGAGACGGCCCAGGGCGTCGACCGCCTCGGCGGTCGCGGCGGGGTCCTCGAAGTACCCGCGCATCACGTTGTATCCGCCCACCACGATCTCGCCGTTCTCGCCGGGGCCGAGCGGGTTGCCGGCCGCGTCGACCACGGAGAGGTCCACGCCGTCGACGGCCCGGCCGGAGGTCCCGGCGACGGTCCGCGCGTCGTCGGCGGCGGTGCACATGGAGACCATGCCGCACGACTCGGTGAGCCCGTACGCGGTGAGTACGGTCAGCCTCAGCTCCTCCCGCATCCGCTCGACCAGCGCGACGGGCACGACGGAAGCGCCGGTGACGGCCAGGCGCAGGGACGAGGTGTCGTACGCGTGGCGGTCCGGATGTTCGAGGATCGACGTGTAGATGGCGGGCGGACCGGGCAGCACGGTCACCTTCTCCTCGCTCACCAGCCGCAGTGTCTCCCGTACGTCGAAGACCGGCTGGAGGACCATCGTGGCCGCCCGGCCCAGACAGGCGAGGACTCCGGCCTTGTAACCGAAGGTGTGGAAGAGGGGATTGACGATGAGGTACCGGTCGCCGTGGCGCAGCCCGGCCCGCTCGCTCCAGGCCTCGAAGGCGCGGATGTTCTGGCCGTGCGCCGTCAGGGCGCCCTTGGGTCTGCCGGTGGTGCCCGAGGTGAAGAACATGTCGCAGGCGTCCTCTTCGCCGGCTTCGGCCGCCCGTGCGTCGGCTGCCGCGTCCGACACGGACCCACCCGCGGCCAGGAACTCCTGCCAGCCGCGCGCACCGGGGGCCGCGTCGCCCCCGATGAGCACCACGTCGCGCAGACCGGGCAGCGCGGGTACCGGCCCAGGGCCGCGTACGGCGGTGCCGGGGACGCCGGGCAGTCCACCGAGGTAGCCGAGGTAGTCATGGCCCAGGAAGTCGTTGTCGACGAAGAGGGTCCTGGCCCCGCTCCTGGCCAGCAGCCGCCCGCCGCCTCACCCTTGTAGCGGGTGTTGACCGGCACCAGCACGGCGCCCGCGCCGAGCGCCCCGAGTGCGGCCACCACCCAGTGGTGCCCGTTGGGGGCCCATACGGCCACCCGGTCACCGGGGACGACGCCCGACGCCATCATGGCGGCGGTGGCGCGCCGCGCCCGCAGGGCCAGTTCGCCGTACGTCAGCCGGGTCGCGCCGTCGACGAGCGCCTCGGTGTCCGGGTGGCTCCGGGCCGTCGCGGCCAGCACGCCGGGAACGGTGCGGGCCCGCTCGCCCTGTGTCATGGAGACCCCTCGTCGGTCGGAATTCCCGGTTGAGTGTTCGGAAGGAACGCTCGGTGTCCTGTGCACTCTAGTTCACCTACCTAACGCTTGGTAGGTTGATATCGCACCAGCTCCCGGCCGTCCAAGGCACAGCCGGGCCCGGACGGCACGGAGGCAGCTCATGACCATCAGAAACCCGGCGGACTTCACTGGACGGGCAGTTGTCGTCACGGGCGGCACCAAAGGGATCGGATACGCGATCGCCGAGGCGTTCCTCGGCGCGGGGGCCGATGTCCTCGTGTGCGGCCGTGGTGAACCGGATTCCCTGCCCGCCGCGGGCGGGCGCACCGCGGCCTTCCTCGCGGCGGATGTACGCGACCCCGAGGCGGCGGCCGGCCTCATCGAGCACGCGGCGGCCCGGTTCGGCCGACTGGACACGCTCGTCAACAACGCGGGGGGCTCGCCCGACTCGGACGCCGCCACCGTCTCACCGCGGTTCGTCGAGCGGATCGTCGCACTCAATCTGCTGGCGCCCTTCTACACGGCCCAGGCGGCCAACCTCGTCATGCGGACGCAGGACGAGGGCGGCTCGGTCGTGAACATCGGCAGCGTCTCGGGCCACGACCCGCAGCCGGGCACGGCCGCCTACTCGGCCGCCAAGGCCGGACTGCTCGGCCTGACCCGCGCTCTGGCCCTGGAGTGGGCGCCGCGAGTCCGCGTCAACCACATCACCACCGGGCTGATCCGCACCGCGAACGCGGCGGCCGTCTACGGCAACGACGGAGGCGCGGCGGTGGCGCGGACCATCCCCATGGGGCGGATGGCAGTGCCGTCCGACGTGGCCGACGCCTGCCTGTACCTGGCGGGCCGTCAGGCGTCGTACGTGAACGGCGCCGATCTGGCGGTCCACGGGGGCGGCGACGTCCCGGGCCGCTACCTCGCGGCCCGCCCCGGCGACGCGGCCACCGGCTGACGGGCCACCGGCCGGCCGGCTGAGGGGCTCCACTCCCCCGCGACCGGACGGCCGTTTCCGCGCCGGTGTCCGGACCGGTGTCCGGACCGGACGGCCCGCCGCCGGGCCGACCGCCGTGCGGCCAACCCCCCGTGCGGGCACCCGTTCACGGCGCCCGCACGGGGGCGCTCACTGCGCGCCGTACACCGGCTGCGGCGCCTCAGCGGCGGCGAGCAGCCGCAGCGCCGCCTCGCCCGCCTCGGCCGGCGTCCAGCGCGCCCCCTTGTCGGCACCCGGGCCGGGCCGCCACCCCTCCATGACGGTGATCCGCCCGGCCTCCGCCTCGAAGACCCGGCCGGTGACTCCGCCGGACGCCCCGGACGCCAGCCAGACCACGAGTGGCGAGACGTTCCCGGGAGCCATCGCGTCGAATCCGCCGTCGCCGGACGCGGCCATGGCGTCGGCGAAGACCGTCTCCGTCATCCGGGTGCGGGCCGCGGGAGCGATGGCGTTGACCTGGACGCCGTAGCGCCCCAGTTCAGCGGCGGCGACCAGGGTGAGCCCAAGGATCCCGGCCTTGGCCGCCGCGTAGTTGCCCTGCCCCACACTGCCGAGCAGTCCGGCGCCCGAACTGGTGTTGATCACCCGGGCCTGCGGCGTCCGCCCCGCCTTGGCCTCCGCGCGCCAGTGCGCCCCGGCGTGCTTGAGCGCCAGGAAGTGCCCCTTGAGGTGGACCCGCATGACCGCGTCCCAGCTCTCCTCGTCGAGGTTGACGAGCATTTTGTCCCGCAGGAACCCGGCGTTGTTCACCAGGATGTCCAGCCGCCCGAAGGCGTCCAGCGCGGCGGTGACCAACGAGGCCGCGCCGTCCGTCGTGGCGATGTCCCCGCCGTGCGCGACGGCCTCGCCGCCCGCGGCGACGATCTCGTCCACGACGTCCTGCGCGGGGCCCGCCGAGCCGCCCCCGCCGTCGAGCCCGACCCCCAGGTCGTTGACGACGACCCGGGCGCCCTCGGCGGCCAGGGCGTGCGCGTGGGCGCGCCCCAGGCCCCGGCCCGCACCGGTGACGACGGCGACCCGCCCCGCGCAGATTCCCCCGCCGCTTCCGGCCGTGCCGTCCGTCGTGCCTTGCGCGTTCTGTGACGTCATCCCACTTCTCCTCTTCACTTGGCGCCTTCTTCAGCCTGTCCGGCACTCGTACGGGCAAGGACGCCGGGCGCCCCCTCCCGCCGTACGCGAACCACTGCTACCTTCTCACCTAACAAATGTTTGGTGGAAAGGTAGCTGATCTGCTCATGGGTGTCTCCACCTCAAGCCCGCTCAGCGGCGTCACCGTGGTCACCGTCGACTTCCCTCCGGTCAACGCCCTGCCCGTGCGGGGCTGGTACGACCTGGCAGCGGCCGTACGCGCCGCGGGCAGTGACCCGTCCGTGCGCTGTGTGGTGCTCGCCGCGGCCGGGCGCGGATTCAACGCCGGAGTCGACATCAAGGAAATGCAGCGCACCGACGGCCATGAGGCACTGGTGGGCGCCAACGGCGGCTGCGCCGAGGCGTTCGCCGCGGTGTACGAGTGCGAGGTCCCGGTGGTCGCGGCCGTGGCGGGCTTCTGTCTGGGCGGCGGTATCGGCCTGGTGGGCAACGCGGACGCCATCGTGGCGAGCGACGACGCCACCTTCGGCCTCCCCGAACTGGACCGGGGCGCGCTCGGCGCCGCGACCCACCTGGCCCGCCTGGTCCCGCAGCACCTGATGCGCACCCTGTACTACACCTCGCGCACCGCCACCGCGCAGGAACTGCACCACCACGGCTCGGTGTGGGAGATCGTCCCGCGTGCGGAGCTGCTGGACGCGGCCGTACGGCTGGCGGCCGAGATCGCCGCCAAGGACGGCACTCTGATCCGCCTCGCGAAGGCGGCCATCAACGGGATCGACCCGGTGGACGTCCGCCGCAGCTACCGCTTCGAGCAGGGCTTCACCTTCGAGGCCAACCTGCTCGGCGTCGCCGACCGGGTCCGTGACACCTTCGGAAGCAAGGAGAAGTCGTGACCAGCGACACACCTGGCGAGACCGGGCAGACCGGAAAGATCATGACGCCGGACGAGGTCGCCGGCCGGCTGCGCAGCGGCATGACGATCGGGATCGGCGGCTGGGGCTCCCGGCGCAAGCCGATGGCGCTCGTCCGGGCCCTGCTGCGGTCGGACGTCACCGACCTGACCGTCATCTCGTACGGCGGCCCCGACGTGGGCCTGCTGGCCGCCGCCGGGAAGATCCGCAAGCTGGTGGCCGCCTTCGCCACGCTCGACTCCATCCCGCTGGAACCGCACTTCCGTGCGGCGCGCCAGCGCGGTGACTTCGAGCTGACCGAGCTGGACGAGTCGATGTTCATGTGGGGGCTGACCGCGGCCACCCACCGGCTGCCGTTCCTACCGGTACGGGCCGGTCTCGGCTCGGACGTGATGCGGGTCAACCCGGAGCTGCGCACGGTCACTTCGCCGTACGCGGACGGCGAGGAACTGGTCGCCGTGCCGGCCCTGCGGATGGACGCCGCGCTCGTCCACGTCAACCGGGCCGACGCGCGGGGCAACGGCCAGTACCTGGGCCCCGACCCGTACTTCGACGACCTCTTCTGCGACGCGGCGACCGATGCGTACGTCTCCTGTGAACGCATCGTGCCCAGTACGGAGTTCACCGCTGCGGGTGCGCCGCAGACCCTGCTGGTCGGGCGGCAGTCGGTGACCGGGGTCGTCGAGACCCCGAACGGGGCGCACTTCACCTCCTGCGTGCCGGACTACGGACGCGACGAGCCGTTCCAGGCCGCGTACGCCAAGGCCGCCGCGGACCCGGACGCCTGGCGGGAGTTCACCGCCCGCTTCCTGTCCGGGGACGAGGACACCTATCAGGCCGCGGTCGCGGCGTTCGCCGAGGAGGGCGCATGAGTACACAGGACGCCACCGCCGATGAGCGGAGCGATGTCACCCGCGCCGAGTACTGCGTCATCGCCTGCGCCGAGGCCTGGCGGGGGGACGGCGAGATCCTGGCCAGCCCGATGGGTACCGTGCCCTCCGTCGGTGCCCGGCTCGCCCGGCTGACCTTCTCCCCCGATCTGCTGCTCACCGACGGCGAGGCGCTGGTGATCGGCGATGTCCCCGCCATCGGCGCCACGCCGGAGGTCATCGAGGGCTGGCTGCCCTACCGGCGGCACCTCTCCATGGTGACCGGCGGCAAGCGGCACGTGATGATGGGCGCCAGCCAGCTCGACCGGCACGGCAACCAGAACATCAGCTGCATCGGCGACTGGAAGCAGCCCACCAGGCAGCTGCTCGGTGTGCGCGGCGGCCCGGTCAACACCATCAACAACCCGACGAGTTACTGGGTGCCGCGGCACTCCACCCGGGTGTTCGTCGACAAGGTCGACATGGTCAGCGGTGTCGGCTACGACCGTGCCGCCGCAGCGGGCCCTTCGGCCACCCGTTTCCACCAGCTGCGCCGCGTCGTCACCGATCTGGCCGTGCTGGACTTCGAGACGCCGGACCGGACGCTGCGCGTACGCTCGCTGCACCCCGGGGTGAGCGCGGCACAGGTGCGCGAGGCCACCGGGTTCCCGCTCGCGGTCGCCGACGACGTGCCCCGTACCCGCGAGCCGAGCGCGGAGGAACTCCGGCTGATCCGTACGGTCATCGACCCTGCGGGACTTCGCGACCGCGAGGTGCGGACGTGACCGGGGACAGCGGCGGTACGGGCCCGGCCGCCACGCTCTCCACCCCGCTCACCGAGCTGGTCGGCGTGCGCCATCCGGTCGTGCAGACCGGCATGGGGTGGGTGGCGGGGCCCCGTCTGGTGTCGGCGTCGGCCAACGCGGGGGCGCTGGGCATCCTGGCCTCCGCGACCATGACGCTGGAGCAGCTGCGCGCGGCGGTGCGCGAGGTCAGATCGCGTACGGACCAGCCCTTCGGCGTCAATCTCCGGGCCGACGCGGGCGACGCAGCGGACCGGGTGGCCCTCATCATCGAGGAGGGCGTGCGGGTGGCGTCCTTCGCGCTCGCCCCTTCCGAGACGCTGATCGGCAGGCTGAAGGACGCGGGCGTCGTGGTGATCCCGTCCATCGGTGCGCGCCGGCACGCCGAGAAGGTGGCCGCGTGGGGCGCCGACGCGGTCATCGTGCAGGGCGGCGAGGGCGGCGGGCACACCGGTGAGGTCGCCACCACGGTGCTGCTTCCGCAGGTCGTCGACGCGGTGGACATCCCGGTCGTGGCGGCGGGCGGTTTCCGTGACGGCCGCGGTCTGGTGGCCGCGCTCGCCCAGGGCGCGGCGGGCGTCGCCATGGGCACCCGTTTCCTGCTCACTTCGGACAGCACGGTGCCGGACGCGGTGAAGGCGGAGTATCTCGCGGCGGGCGTCAAGGACATCACCGTCACCACCAAGGTCGACGGGCTGCCGCACCGGATGCTCCGTACCCCGCTGGTCGCCTCGCTGGAACGCTCGGGGCGGCCCGCGGCGCTGCTGCGGGCGCTGCGGCACGCCGCCGGGTTCAAGGCGCACTCCGGTCTCGGCTGGGTGGAGATGGTCCGCGACGGTCTGGCCATGAAGCACGGCAAGGACCTGACCTGGAGTCAGGTTCTGCTGGCCGCCAACACGCCGATGATGCTCAAGGCGTCGATGGTGGACGGCCGCCCCGATCTGGGGGTGATGGCGTCCGGCCAGGTCGCCGGTCTGATCGACGATCTGCCGTCCTGCGCCGAACTCGTCGGCCGGATCATGTCCGAGGCCCACGGGACACTCCGGTCGCTGGCCGCCCTGGAGGCGGGAGTCGCCGTCCCGGGGGCGTCCGCCGTGAGCGGCTGAGAACGCCGGGACGCACAACGGCCGTGCCGTTCCCGGCACTCCCAGGTGTCGGGAACGGCACGGCCGTTGTGCGGAAGACCTGTCAGAGGCGCTCGATGACGGTGACGTTGGCCTGGCCGCCGCCCTCGCACATGGTCTGGAGGCCGTAGCGCCCGCCGGTGCGCTCCAGTTCGTGCAGGAGCGTCGTCATCAGCTTGGTGCCGGTCGCCCCGAGCGGGTGGCCCAGTGCGATGGCGCCGCCGTTGACGTTGACCTTCTCCGGATCTGCGCCGGTCTCCTTCAGCCAGGCCAGCACCACCGGCGCGAACGCCTCGTTGATCTCGACGAGGTCGATGTCGTCGATGGACATGCCCGCCTTCTTCAGCGCGTACGCCGTCGCCGGGATGGGCGCGGACAGCATCCGGATCGGGTCCTCACCGCGTACCGAGAGGTGGTGGATCCGGGCCCGGGGCGTCAGCCCGTGTTCGCGTACGGCCCGTTCGGATGCGAGCAGCATGGCCGACGCCCCGTCGGAGACCTGGGACGAGACGCCCGCGGTGAGCCGGCCTCCTTCGACAACCGGCTTCAGTCCGGCCATCTTCTCCAGCGAGGTGTCCCGGCGCGGCCCCTCGTCGGTGGTGACGTCCCCGTAGGCGACCGTCTCGCGTGCGAAGCGCCCTTCGTCGATGGCCCGGAGCGCGCGCTGGTGCGAGCGGAGCGCGAACTCCTCCATGTCGGTACGGGAGATGCCCCACTTCTCGGCGATCAGCTCGGCGCCGTGGAACTGGTTGACCGGCTGCTCACCGTAGCGAGCCCGCCAGCCCTCCGAACCGGCGTACGGTCCTTCGGTCAGCCCCAGCGGCTCGGCTGCCTGCCGGCTGGCGAAGGCGATGGGGATCATCGACATGTTCTGGGTGCCGCCCGCGACGACGAGGTCCTGGGTGCCGGACAGCACCCCCTGGGCGGCGAAGTGCACGGCCTGCTGGGAGGAGCCGCACTGCCGGTCGACGGTCACCCCGGGCACCTCCTCGGGGAGCCCGGCGGCCAGCCAGCTCGTCCGGGCGATGTCCCCGGCCTGCGGGCCGACCGTGTCCAGGCAGCCGAACACGACGTCCTCGACGGCGGACGGGTCGATACCGGAGCGCTCGACGAGCGCCCGGAGCACATGCGCGCCGAGGTCGGCCGGGTGGACGGCGCTGAGCCCGCCCTTGCGCCGCCCGACCGGGGTGCGTACCGCTTCGACTATGTAGGCCTCGGCCATGACTGCTCCTCCATGGGGAACCTGCTGGGGTTCCGACCGTCCGGCAACCGGCGGTCGGTCTACGTTTGCTGGTGCGGCCCGGACGCGATGCCTTCCAGCACCATCGCGAGGTACTGGCGGGCGATCTCCTCCGGGCTGTGCTGTCCGCCCGGCCGGTACCAGCTCGCGGCGACCCAGACGGTGTCGCGCACGAAGCGGTAGGTGAGGCGGACGTCGAGGTCGCTGCGGAAGACCCCCTCGGAGACGCCGCGTTCGAGCGTTCCGAGCCAGGCCTTCTCGTACTTCTCCTGCGAGTCGGCGAGATAGCCGAAGCGCGGCTGCACGGAGAGGTACTTGGATTCCTTCTGGTAGATGGCGACTGCGGCACGGTGCCGGTCGATCTCCCGGAAGGACTCGGTCACAAGGGCTTCGATGGTCTCCCTGGGGCCGAGACCGGAGGCGAGTACGGAGTCGTAGCGCGCCCACAGCTCGTCCAGGAACGTGGTCAGGATTTCATCGAGCATCGACTCCTTGGAGTCGAAGTGGTAGTAGAGGCTGCCGGCCAGGATCCCGGCCTCGTCCGCGATCTTCCGCACCGTGGTGGCGTTGTAGCCCTGGGCCGCGAACACCTCGGCGGCGGTGGCGAGCAGTTCCCTGCGCCGCGCGGGCGAGGGACTCATCGCGGTCTTCTTCTTGGCTGCGGTCGCGTTCTGGGCCGGCGCGTTGTCGGCCGGCGCGTTCTTGGCTGTAGGCACAGACCCATTGTCGTTCCCCGCTCACGCGTGCTGGCTGCTGACCGACACGGTCTCGCCGGTCATGTACGAGGAGTAGCCGCTGGCCAGGAAGACGATGACGTTGGCGATCTCCCACGGCTCGGCGTACCGGCCGAAAGCCTCGGCCTCGGTGAGCTGTTCGAGCAGCTCGGGCGTGGTGACCTTCACCAGGTGCGGGTGCATGGCCAGGCTGGGTGAGACGGCATTGACGCGTACGCCGTACTCGGCGGCCTCCACGGCGGCGCAGCGGGTGAGCGCCATCACGCCGGCCTTCGCGGCCGCGTAGTGGGCCTGTCCGCGCTGGGCGCGCCAGCCGACGACGGAGGCGTTGTTGACGACGACTCCTCCGCCGCCGGAGGCCTTCATCCGGCGCAGTGCGGCGCGGGTGCACCGGAAGGTCCCGTTCAGGGTGACGTCGATGACCTTGTCCCACTGGGCGTCGGTCATCTCGGTCAGCTCGGCCGTTCCGCCGAGCCCCGCGTTGTTGACGACGAGATCGAGCCGGCCGTGCCGTTCCTCGGCCAGGTCGAGGAGGGCGCCCACCTGCTCCTCGTCGGTGACGTCGCACGCGGCGCCGGCGACCCGGTCCGCGCCGAACTCCTCCGCCAGCGCCCCGACGGTCTCGTCCAGGCGGCGGGCGTGGCTGTCGCCGAGTACGACGCGGGCGTCCTCCTCCAGGAACCGGCGCGCGGTGGCGCCGCCGATCCCCGCGCCGGCGGCCGCGGTGATCACTGCGGTGCGGCCGGCGAGCAGCTGGTGCCCGGGGAGGTACTGCGGGGGCTTGTTCACGGTTGTCCACCTCGCGATGCGGTCCGCTGCCGGGTGGTCCCGGTGCCGGATTCCTCGACGCTGCTCATGGCCTTAGGTTAACCTACCAAACACTTGTTAGGGAAGAATCGTCGCTAGAGAGGGAGCCGTCGATGACCGCCGACCACGAAGAGCCCGTGGTGCGCTACGAGCGGCAGGGCCCCGTAGCCCTCGTCACCATGAACCGCCCTGACTACCGCAACGCCCAGAACTCCGCGATGACCCACGCGCTCGACCGCGCCTTCTACCGCGCGGCCGACGACAGCGAGGTCAAGGCCGTTGTCCTGGCGGGTGCCGGCCGGCACTTCTCCGCGGGGCACGACATCGGGACCCCGGAGCGCGACGCGCACCTCCCCTTCGACCGCAGAGCGGGACTCTGGTGGGACCACTCGGACAAGACGGGCGCCGAGAGCCGTTTCGCCCGGGAGTCCGAGGTCTATCTGGGTATGTGCCGGCGGTGGCGCGAGCTGCCGAAGCCGCTGATCGCCTCCGTGCAGGGCGCGTGTGTGGCGGGCGGGCTGATGCTCGCCTGGATCTGCGACCTCATCGTCGCCGCCGACGACGCGTTCTTCGCTGATCCGGTCGTACGGATGGGGATCCCCGGTGTCGAGTACTTCGCCCACCCCTGGGTGATGCCCCCGCGGATCGCCAAGGAGTTCCTCTTCACCGGTGACCGGATGAGCGCGCAGCGCGCCTACGAGGTCGGCATGGTCAACCGCGTCGTCCCCGCCGCCGAGCTCACCGACCGTACCCGTGAACTCGCCGTCCGTATCGCCGAGATGCCCCGGATGGGACTGGCCCTGACTAAGCGCGCGGTCAACCA
The DNA here is from genome assembly GCF_036010505.1 of Streptomyces sp. NBC_01197. NCBI lineage: Bacteria > Bacillati > Actinomycetota > Actinomycetes > Kitasatosporales > Streptomycetaceae > Streptomyces > Streptomyces sp. NBC_01197. The sequence continues at coordinate 7,250,886 of NZ_CP108569.1, read as the reverse complement.
GGCCGAGGATCTGCAGGGCCTGCACACCGGTCTCGACTCGGTGTTCGGCCTCCACCATCTCGCCCACGCGCACAACGCCGAGACGGCGGCGGACTCTCTCGGCGGGATGGACATCGGCGCGATGAAGAAGGCAGGACGCTGATGGATCTCGACTTCACCGCCGCCGAGGACGCCTTCCGCGCCGAGGCGCGCGACTGGCTCGCCGCGCACATTCCCGCCTCGCCCCTGCCATCGCTGGAGACCGCCGAGGGCTTCGCGGCCCACCGCGCCTGGGAACGCACCCTGTCGGCCGACCGCTGGTCGGTGGTCTCCTGGCCCGCCCGGCACGGCGGCCGGGATGCCTCGATCCTGCAGTGGCTGATCTTCGAGGAGGAGTACTTCGCGGCGGGCGCGCCCGGCCGCGTCAGCCAGAACGGCATCAACCTCCTCGCCCCCACCCTCTTCGAGCACGGCACCCCCGAGCAGTGCGGCCGGATCCTGCCCGCCATGGCGAGCGGTGAGGTGATCTGGGCGCAGGCCTGGTCCGAGCCGGAGTCCGGGTCCGATCTGGCCTCGCTGCGCTCCACCGCGACCCGGACGGCGGACGGCTGGCTGCTCAACGGGCAGAAGGCGTGGTCGTCGCGGGCCGCCTTCGCCGACCGGGCCTTCGGGCTCTTCCGCAGCGACCCGGACGCGGACCGGCCGCACCGCGGTCTCACGTATCTGATGTTCCCGCTGGACGCCGACGGCGTGACCGTACGGCCCGTCGGACGCCTGGACGGCAAACCGGCCTTCGCCGAGCTCTTCCTCGACGACGTCTTCGTGCCCGACGCCGACGTCATCGGTGAGCCGGGCTGCGGCTGGCAGGCCGCGATGAGCACCGCGGGCAACGAACGCGGCCTGACGCTGCGCAGCCCGGGACGCTTCACCGCGGCGGCCGAACGGCTCACCGCGCTGTGGCGCGCCGAGGCCGGCCCGGACGACACCACGCTGCGCGACCGGGTCGCCGACGCCGTGATCCGCTCGCGCGCCTATCAGCTGTTCACGTACGCCAACGCCTCACGGATCGCGGCCGGCGGCTCCATCGGTGCCGAGTCCAGCCTGAACAAGGTCTTCTGGTCGGAGCTGGACATCGGCCTGCACGAGACGGCGCTCGACCTGCTCGGCCCGCGCGGCGAGCTGTCGGACGAGGCGGCGGACGCACCCGCCGAGGGCGGCTGGGCCGACGGCTACATCTTCTCGCTGGCGGGACCCATCTACGCGGGGACCAACGAGATCCAGCGCGACATCATCGCCGAGCGGCTGCTGGGCCTGCCGAAGGGACGCCGGTCATGAAATTCCTTCTCGACGACGAACAGGCCGAGTTCGGCCGGACGTTGGACCGGATGCTCACATCGGCCGGCGCCCCGGCTGCGGTGCGGGCCTGGGGCGGGGGCGACACCGGTCCCGGCCGCGCGCTGTGGAAGCGGATCGCCGACGCGGGGGTCTTCGCCCTTGCCGTACCCGAGGAGTACGAGGGCATGGGCCCGCTGCCCGTGGAACTCGCCGTGTCCTTCATCGAGCTGGGGCGGCACGCCGTGCCGGGACCGCTGGTGGAGACCGTAGCGGCGGCCGTGCTTCTCGGCGGGCCGGCGGAGTGCCTGGACACCTCGGCCGCGCAGCGGTGGCTGCCGCGGCTGGCGTCGGGACAGGCGATGGCGTCGCTGGCCATGCCGGCGGGCGGGCCGTACGCCCTGGACATGGACACCGCCGACGTCACCTTCGTGGTGGGACAGGGAGAGACGGAGCTGCACACGGCGTCCGGACACGGCACCGTCCAGCCCTCGATCGATCCGGCCCGGCGGCTGGCGGTCCCGCACATCGCCGGTGGCGTCCCGCTCGTATCTGGCGCGGACGTCGGCGCGGCCACCCGTACGGCCGCCGACTGGGCGGCGTTCGCAACCGCGGCCCAGGCACTGGGAGTCGGCCTCGCACTGGTCGAGCGGACCGTGGCCTACGCCAAGCAGCGCACGCAGTTCTCCACCACCATCGGTGCTTTCCAGGCCGTGAAGCACCGGCTGGCCGACGCTCTGATCGGGCTGGAGTTCGCGCGCCCGCTGGTGCACGGTGCGGCGGTGGCCCTGGCGGGCAAGTCGCCGGACGCGGGGGCCGAGGTCGCGGCTGCGAAGGTGGCGGCGGGCGATGCGGCTTACGCGGCGGCCCGTACCGCACTGCAGCTGCACGGCGCCATCGGCTACACCGCCGAGTACGACCTGTCGCTGTGGATCCGCAAGGCCCGCGCCCTGCGCTCGGCCTGGGGCTCACCGTCCGCCTGCCGGGCACGGGTGCTGGCCGCGCCGGGTGGGTGAAGCCTCAGAAGGCACGACCGGAGTCCGGGGCTCCGCGACCGCTCGCAGTGGCGGCGGTGGCGGAAGCACCCGGACATCTCCGGCCCATGCCCGAAAAGGCCCCGAAAAGATCCAGGAAGGGACCCCGTGGGGCTTACTTCTCGACGACTCCGGAAGCCGCGATCTCGATCTTCGCGCTGGTGCCGCCGGAGCGGGACCCCAGCGACTCGATCTTCTTCACGAGGTCCTGGCCCTCGATGACCTCGCCGAAGACGACGTGCTTGCCGTCCAGCCACGGGGTCACCACGGTGGTGATGAAGAACTGCGAGCCGTTGGTGTTCGGGCCGGCGTTGGCCATCGACAGCAGGTACGGACGCTCGTGCTTCAGCGTGAAGTTCTCGTCGGCGAACTTCTCGCCGTAGATGCTCTTGCCGCCGGTGCCGTCACCCCTGGTGAAGTCACCGCCCTGGAGCATGAAGTCCGGGATGACGCGGTGGAAGGCGGAGCCGGCGTAGCCGAAGCCGTGCTCGCCGGTGGCGAGCTCGCGGAAGTTCTGCGCGGTCTTGGGAACGACGCCGTCGAAGAGCTCGAAGACGATCCTTCCCGCGGCCTCGCCCTTGATGGTGATGTCGAAGAAAACGTTGGTAGACATGGAGACATCCTGTCACGTCCACCCCGGAGCCCCAGGCCACAGGTCCGTCGGTCCGCCGGACGGCCGTCAGACGGCCTAAGGTCCACACAGCTGAGTTCACCGTCGGGGCGCGGTCTCGCACGACGGCTCCGGCTCATATGGGGGGGATGTCCGAGCACGGCGGTCACGACCACTGACCCGCGCGAAAGGCGGACCGGACCTGCCGGGCCCGGTCCGCCTTCTCCCCCCTCATCCCGTCAGTTTTGCGAGGGCCAATGCCGTGTGCTGCGCGGCGAGTTGCTGTGGCAGACTGCGCCGACAAGGCGCTGGTCGGCCGGGGTGCGGTGGACTGCGGCAGTGCGGCAGTCGCCTCTCCCCCGACCGCACCCAGGGGCCTGCCCCGTCCACTCCTCGCACAACGGAGCCCGCCATGACGGCAGCCGCACCCGCCCCCCGGATCGACACGAGCAAGCCGCACCCCGCGCGGGTCTACGACTGGCTGCTGGGCGGCAAGGACAACTACCCCGTCGACCAGCAGGTCGGCGAGAGCCTTCCGCCCGAGGCGAAGGACGCCGCCCGGCAGAACCGCGCGTTCATGAACCGCGCCGCCGCGTGGCTGGCGGGCAGCGGCATCGACCAGTTCCTCGACATAGGCACCGGCATCCCGACCCGGCCCAACCTGCACCAGATCGTCCAGCAGTCCGTGCCGTCGGCGCGGATCGTCTACACGGACAACGACCCCATCGTCCTGCGGCACGCGGAAGCTCTGCTGGTCAGCAGCCCGGAGGGCGCGACCGACTACATCCAGGCGGATGTGCGCGAGCCTCGGACGATCATCGATCACGCCAGGAAGTTCCTGGACTTCGACCGGCCGATCGCGCTCTCCCTGATCGCTCTGATGCACTTCGTGCCCGACGACCAGGACCCGTACGGCATCGTCGGCTCCCTGGTGGAGACACTGCCGCCGGGCAGCTGCCTGGTGCTGTCCCACGCCGCTTCGGACCGGTACGAGGAACTGGCGGCCATGGTCACGGCGCAGTACGCGAAGGGCGGCATCCGGCTCGGCTTCCGCACCCGGGCCGAGGTGGCCCGGTTCTTCGACGGAATCGATCTCGTCGAGCCCGGCCTGGTGACCGCGACCGAGTGGTTCAAGGGCACGGCCGCCCCGGAAGCGGAGGACAGCGGGATCTACGCCGCGGTGGGACGCATCCGCTAGGGCCTCGGCCCGCTGGGAGCTCGTCTCGTTCCCGCCCCCTTGGGGAGCCCCGTCCGGATCTGGCCGGAAGCCGCGCGGGCGGAGCACACTGGGTGGTACAGGATCCGTGTGATCAGGTGCGCGGCCGCCCGCGTTCCCGGTGGCCGCAGCCGGGAAGGGGTTCCTCATGTCCCACCGTGCCGCGCTGGGCGCAGGCCACGGCGGACCCGCCCCGCACTCGCATTCAGTGTTCTCGGGCCCCCACTGGGTCAGGACCGGGACCGAACCGCTGACCGCCTACAGCGCACTGGGCGCCCGTCTGGTGCTCTCCGTCATCGCCCTTCCGCTGTTCGCCGCGGGGGCGGCGCTCCTTTCGCTGTGGGCGGCCTCCGCGCGCCCCGCGGGATCTCCGGGCACAGCCGTGCTGGTGGTTCTCGCGGCCATCTGCGCTCTCTTCACCGCCGTGTCGGCCGTCGACATAGCCGTCATCCGGCGCCGCCGCGCCGAGCGGCGGTGAGGTCCGGCCAGCCCTTCCACTCCGCGCGCCGCACCGATCGTGCGGGTGGGCAGGGCCGGAAGCGGGCACACGACGGATGCGGATACCTCGTGCATCGCCCGCGCTCGCGGAGGGCATGGACCTCATGTCCCGCGTGAGGGCGCAAGGTGTCATTAGAGTCGCATCGCGGAGCATTCCGCAGACACTGGAGGCGGAGAGACTTGAACCGTGACGTCATGCTGGCCCTGGTCCCCGACGAACAGGGCGTGCTGCATGTGGCAGCCGCCGACGTGAGCCACATGCTGCGGACGCTCGGGGCGGGCTGGCTCCAGGCAGTACGCGACGACGCGTCGAACGCCGACGAGGACACCGTGGCCGCTCTCACCATCGAACTGGCGAAACTCGCCGACCAGATCGACGTCGAGTGCATCGCCCACACCTCCAAGGGAGACGGAGACGGGGAGAGCCCCCTGAACCCCTGAGCCCGGAGCCTTCTGAACCCCTGAGCCCCGGCCCGCCTCGGAAGCGGTACGGCGGAGGGTGGCCCCAGGACCCGGGCTCGCCCTCCGCACGAGACGCGTCTACCAGATCGAGTCGACCCACTCGGGGTGGTCGATGAACGGGTTGCGGTTGTGCTGGTAGTCGCTGTAGATCACGTCGTTGCGGTGCTTCTCGAACGCGTCGGGCGGGTCCTCGTCGCTCCACTTCGTGAGCACGCTGATCCGGCCGATGGCCGGCGCCGATCCGTTGTCGACCTTGTCGTTCGGCTCCAGGTCCGGGAACCCGTCACCGCCGTCGTACCGCACGGCCATGTAGAGGATCATTCGGGCGACATCCCCCTTGACCGCGTCGCGGGGCTCGAAGGAGTCCGAGTCGGTGTAGTTGCCGGGGGCTCCGGCGACCGCCGTGCCGCCGTCGTCGAAGTCCTTGTTCCCCCGGACACCGTTCACCGCGACGTCCGCGGGCCGCAGATGGTGGAGATCGGTGCCCGGTCCGGTGGCCGTACCGAAGTCCCCGTGCGACTTGGCCCATACGTGCTCGCGGTTCCAGTCCCCCGCGCTGCCGCCGCTGCTCGACTTGGGTACGGACTTCCCGGTGTACAGCTCGATCACGTCGGAGGAGTCGGCCGGGTCCTGGTCGGTGACCTCCAGCGCGTTCCAGACCTGGGCGTAGCTGACCGTCGACTGCTTGCTGATGATCGTGTGGAGCGCGCTCTTCAGCGCCGCACCGGTCTTGCCCTCGGCGCCCGTGTAGTACGAATCGTCCAGCACCCGGGAGGCCGTCGCAGCCGGGGAGGGGACCGGGCCGTGAGCCGGGCGGGCTGCCGCCGGCGCGGGGGGTGCCACGCTCAGTGCGGCGACCGCCGCGAGGGCCGCGGCGGTCATCCATCTCGTCGCTGTAAGACGGGACATGTGGGGTGTCCTCTCCAACTGGCGCGCGGTAGCACGTGGTTGATGTCATGAACGGTTCACAGGACACTGCCACGGCCCCCGGTCCGGCGTGTGAAGAAGACGGAACGAGCGTGTGCGGATCCGCTGAACGCCCCGGCCCTGGACAATGGGTGTATGCAGCTCCGTATCGAAGCCTCCGGCCTCCCCGGCCGCACCAGTTCCGCCTTCGCCGACGCAGTCGACATCCACGTCGGCGTCCAGGCCAAGGACCGCCCCCAGGAAGTGGCGGCCCCGCACGTCGGCGACCTGCCGTCGGCCCGGTGGACGCTGGAGTGCACGACGGAGCCGGGGCCCGACGGCACCGTCGTCTCCGGTCCGTACATCCAGGACCGCTTCGGCGGACGCTTCGTCTATCTGTCCTGGACGACCGCGGACGAGGACGGCACCGCCACCATGTTCCGGCGCGCCAAACTGATGCTGGACGCCGTCAGCCCCCAAGTGCTCGACGCGGCGGTACGGTCCGGCCGTCTCACCGCCCGGCTGCGGCTCACGGACGGCCAGGGGCAGCCGCTCTGCGGTTCGGTGCGGCCCCCGCTGGTCTCCTGGACCGCCGAGCCCGCCGATTAGCGGCGGCCGGGCGCGCGGCTACGTCACATTCCGGCCATCGGCGCGGAACTGCCGGGCCGCTGTGGTGCGTTCGTACGGGCATCCGGTCTACGCTTCGCCTCCCGCTGCCGAACCGACGGAGGATCAGTGCCCATCAAGACGCTCCGCGTTGCCGCCGTTCTGACGGGTGCCATAGCGCTCTCCGTCGCGTTCCTGCCCAGCGCGACCGCCTCCCCGGGCGGCTGGACCGAGTCGGGCACCTCCTACACCGGCTCACTGACCGGAGGCGAGGGCATCGCCAGCCGGGCGGAAGGCTCGCTGCTCTTCCGCGGGCTCGCGTCGGTGCCGCTGGATCTGCGCGCCAAGGGCTGGAACCATGTGGGCGACCCGGACATCGCCGACGGTGATGTCTTCGACGCCTACCAGGGCGGGGACGACGCGACATCGAAGATGTACGCGGTGACGACCCCCGGCGGGAAGCGGTACGAGTACGTCCACCAGCTCGACCCGGGCGAGAAGCTCAACAACTCCTTCGCCGCGGTCTCTCCGGACTCGCAGTGGATGGTCTCCGGGGAGTGGGGGGACCAGGACCGCCTCCAGGTCTTCCCGGCTCCGCTGCTGAATCACGCCACTCCGCCCACGGGCGGGGCGCTCCCGCAGGCCGGGCAGATCTCACTGGACCGCACGGTGAGCGACATCCAGGGCTGCGACTTCGTGTCGGACACCCGGCTGGTGTGCGTCTCCGACGACGAGGCCAAGGACCTGCTCCAGGTCGACCTCCCGCACGCGCTGGACGGCACGGCGGTCACCGGCCGGGTGACGACGCTGCTCCAGCTCCCCCGGCGCAGCATCTGCTCCGGGACCTTCGAGTCCGAGGGCGTCGACTACGACCCGAGGACGTCCGTCCTGCGCGCGGAGGTGGTCCAGCCGGGCGCCTGCATCGTGTCAACGACGGTCTACTCGTACTCGCCCGCCGGCTGAACCGGACGGCCGGTCCGGACGGCTGGGCACGGCGGTTCGCGGCCGGGCGGTCGCGGGCGGGGGCTGCCCGATGAGTCCTACGCTCCGGCGCCGTCCGCCGTGCGGCAGTCGGGGTGGCCCCAGCCGTCCGCGTTCTTGGCGATGGGCTCACCGGTCGCGTAGGAGCGCCCACAGCGGCAGCGGCCGGGGAACTTCGCGTTCAGCGTCCGCGATGAGGTGCGCTTCGCCGACGGTCCGGCCTTCGTGGCGCTCCCGGGCGGACGCCGGGACGCCCCGCCGGTACGGACGGCGTCGGGCGCGGCGGGCGGCTGCGGGGAGCCGAGGTGGCTGCCCGCGGCCTGCTGCACGATCGCGGCCTGGCTGGCGGCCCGGTCGGCGAAGTCGTTGAGCGGGTCACCGTTGACCTGGTGCGCGGGGACGTAGCGGAACTCGACGGTACGGCCGGTGAGCAGCTCGTCGATCCGCATCACGAGTTCCTGGTTCGCGACCGGTTTGCCGGCCGACGTCTTCCAGCCCTTGCGCTTCCAGCCGGGCAGCCAGGTCGTGACCGCCTTCATCGCGTACTGGGAGTCCATCCGGATCTCCATCCCGACGCCGGGGTCCACTGCGGCCAACAGGCTCTCCAGAGCCGTCAGTTCGGCCACGTTGTTGGTCGCCGTGCCCAGCGGACCCGCCTCCCAGCGGACCGGTACCCCCGCCTCGTCGGCAATGACCCAGGCCCATGCGGCAGGTCCCGGATTTCCTTTCGACGCCCCGTCACACGCGGCGATAACGCGTTCAGCCATGCCCCCGATCATGCCAGCAACAACGGCGGGTCCGGCACCGCACCCTCACCGGACGGCCTCGGCCAGGGCGCCGGCGGAGAGCGCGGTCACCGGTCCCACCTCCCTGACAATCGGGCATAAAAGCCAGGAATTACCCCATAAAGGTCGCGCTATTTACCATTACTTGACCTGCGCTAGAGTATGAGCAGAGCTACCGGCCGCCCACCGGACCGAGTCCGCCGAGACCGAGCGCGGTCGTACCGCGCCTTCGGCGACCGTCCCGCACACCACCCCTGAATGCCTTGATGGAGCCTTCCATGGAACCCGCCGCCCGCATCCGGAAAACCGGCCTGCCCGGAGTCGGAACCAGGTACGACCTCAACACCGATGCCGGACAGCACATTTCGGTCGTGGCACATCAGGACGGCCGGCGCATCCTCGCGTTCCACGACCCCGAGGACGACGACAGCTGCCGCAGCTCGACGCCGCTCGCCTCGCACGAAGCGGCCGCGCTGTCCCGGCTCCTCACACCGGCGCCGGTGGCCCAGCTGTACGAGCACCTGGAGATCGACCTGGTGAGCGAACGCATCGCGATCACCAAGAAGTCCCCGTACGCGGGGCGCGTCCTCGGCTCCACTCAGGCGCGCACCAGGACCGGCGCCTCCATCGTCGCCGTGCTGCGGCGGACCACCGCATTCCCCTCCCCCACCCCGGACTTCCGCTTCGCCAGTGGCGACATCCTCGTTGTCGTCGGCACCCGCGAAGACGTGGACGCCGTCGCGGAACTGATCACCGGAGGATAGACGCCTGTGCACGACATGTCCGCGCTGCTCATCGAACTCGGGGCGGTCATCCTTGCCCTGGGCCTCCTGGGCCGCTTCGCCGGCCGCATCGGCTTCTCCCCCATTCCGCTGTACCTGCTGGCCGGACTCGCATTCGGCCACGGCGGCCTCATACCGCTGGACGCCAGCGAGGAGTTCACCGCCACCGGCGCCGAGATCGGCGTCATCCTGCTGCTGCTCCTGCTGGGGCTTGAGTACAGCGCCTCCGAACTCGTCACGAACCTCAAGACGCAGTACCCCTCCGGAATCGTCGACTTCGTACTGAACGCGACCCCGGGCGCCGCCGCCGCGCTCATCCTCGGCTGGGGCCCGGTCGCCGCCGTCGCGCTGGCCGGTGTCACCTGGATCTCCTCATCGGGAGTGATCGCCAAGGTGCTGGGGGATCTCGGCCGCCTCGGCAATCGGGAGACACCGGTCGTCCTCGGCGTGCTGGTCATCGAAGACCTGGCGATGGCCGTCTATCTGCCGCTGCTCACCGCACTGCTCGCCGGCCTCAGCCTGGCCGGGGGCAGCCTTACCCTGCTGATCTCTCTCGGCACGGTCGGCGCGGTCCTCTATGTGGCGCTGCGCCACGGCCGGTTCATCAGCCGGGCGGTCTCGTCCGACAACCCGGAGATGCTGCTCCTCGTGGTCCTCGGGCTGACGCTGTTCGTCGCCGGGATCGCGCAGCAGCTCCAGGTCTCAGCGGCGGTCGGTGCGTTCCTGGTGGGCATCGCACTCTCCGGTGAGGTCGCCGAAGGCGCGCACAACCTGCTGACTCCGCTGCGGGACCTCTTCGCAGCCGTCTTCTTCGTCTTCTTCGGGCTGAGCACCAACCCGGCCGACATTCCGCCGGTACTCGTCCCCGCGCTGCTCCTCGCGATCGTGACGGTGCTGACGAAGATCGCCACCGGCTGGTACGCGGCCCGCCGGGCCGGGATCAGAACCGCGGGACGGTGGCGGGCCGGCGGCACGCTGGTGGCGCGCGGTGAGTTCTCCATCGTGATCGCGGGTCTGGCGGTCGGCGTCGAGCCGCGCGTCGGCCCGCTGGCCACGGCGTACGTCCTGATCCTGGTCATCGTCGGCCCGCTGACCGCCCGCTGGACCGAGCCGCTGGCACGCCGGCTCCGCCGCGGCACGCCGGACACCGCTCCGCCGGCCCCGCGGACGACCGACACGGCGGATGCGGCGGACGCGGCCGGCACGGCGGGCTCCCGCGGCTGATCGCCTCGGCCGGGCACCACCCCTACTGCTGAGCCCAGGGCCCCGCGTTGTACTGGACGGTCTCCGCCGTGACTCCGCCCCCGCTGCGGACCGCCTCGACGACGATCTGGTGGAGTTCGCGGCTGGCTCGCTCCGAGCCGCAGGGCACCGGGCTGCCGACCAGGGTGAACCAGTCCGACGACCCGCTGTACTGCACGGCGAAGGACGCCTGATCCTCCGACCACGTGGTGTGCACCGTCAGGTCGCCGGTCAGCACACCGACCTCTTCCGTACGGACTCCGCCCGGTCCCGCGAAGATTCCGCTGGTGGTCCACGAAGCCCAGGTCATGGCACGTCGTCCTTTCGGACAGGGACAGCCGTTCGAGTGAACATTTCCGAGTATGGCACCGCCGCCCGGGCTGCGCACGACAGGTGCCGCACACACTCTGGGCGGGTACCGCGTACCCATGACGAAGGGGACCGGAATGGACCGTACAGCGCTCGACGTACTCAGCAGCACCACGGCCGAGCTCGCTCCGGGCGCCGCGGACAACCGGCTCGTCCCGTTGATCGCAGCGGGTACCGCGGACCTCCGCGCGCTGTCGGCGCTCACCCTGGAGCAGCACCACATCATCGCGAGCGACCGGGGCTCCTTCGCGTATCTGGCCGAGCGGTCGGCCGCTCGCCGGGAGGACGCCTGTGCCGTATTCTTCGCCGGCCTCGCGGGCGGGGAGAACTCCGCGGCCGAGCGGCTCGAAGCGCTGACCGCCGCGTGCGGACTCGACAGCGCGGACGTGGCGGCGTACGAACCGACGGCCGGCTGCCAGGCCTATCCCTCATACGTGGCGAGGCTGGCGCTGACCGGTGCGCCGGCGGAGACCGCCCTCGCACTCACCGCCAACTTCGCCGCCTGGGGTGGCTACTGCGCGACGATCGCGGAGAGGCTGCGCACCCACTACGGCTTCGACGACGAGGGCTGCGGGTTCTTCGACTTCTTCGGCGAGCCCGCGCCCGGTCTCGAAGCGCAGGCAGCGGACGCCATCCAGGCCGGGCTCGACGGCGGTCTCGACATCGCGTCCGCCCGCCGGCACGGGCGGCTGCTGCAGAGCTACGAGCTGATGTTCTGGAACACGCTCGCAGAACTGGCCTGACGAACACGGCCTGACGACGGCCTGACGGACTGGCCTGACCCTGACGAACACGGCCTGACGGACACGGTCTGGCGGACATGACCGCTCAGTGTTCGGACTCCCGGTCGTCGAACTCCTCAGGAAAGGGGCAGTCCGTCCCCTGGGGCGGCTCGGGCCCGTACTCCGTCATGACCACGGTCTGCTCGACGCGCACAATGCGGTAGACCCTCTCCCCGAGGACGACCTGGTCCGCACCGTTCTCGACGGCGTCGGCCGCCTGCGCGTAGCGGACCGCCGCCACCTGCGGGTGCTCGGTGGTACCGCGCAGGACCGCGGCCAGATCGAGCCGCGCCTCGTCCTCGCTCGGCTGGGCCGGGAACATCTGCCGCCAGCCCGCACCTTCGAGGACCATCGCCGCGTACGCGGTGTACGGCGCCATCCGGGTCCGCTCGAAGGACGTCGATTCGATCGGGTAGCGGCGGCGCAGCTTCTCCTCGCGTGCGCCCGTCGCGAGGACCTGTCGTGCCTCCTCGTCGAAAGCGCTCCGGCTGCCCGGGGTCTCGTCGTGATCGCTCATGGGGCCATCATCCTGCCCAGGTCCGGGTCGCCGTAAGACGTCAGCGCGGTGTCCGGAACGCGGCGGTCCTCCTGGTGCACAGGGAGGACGGAACAGCGAGGGCAACGGCCGCAAAGAACTCGTCTGATGTCTGATGTCTGATGGCTGGTAACGTATGAAGGGCAGCTGGGACAAGGAGAGGGGTCAAGGGGTGGAGAGCCGACAAATCCTGGAAGGTCGCCGGGGGCGTTCGCTGCTGAGGCAGGAGGTCAGCGAGGGAATCAAGCGGTACATCCTGGAGAACAAACTTCGCCCGGGAGACCCGCTGCCCACCGAGAGCGAACTGAGCGCCACCCTCGGCGCGAGCCGGTCGAGTGTGCGCGAGGCGGTCAAGACCCTCGACGCGCTGGACATCGTCGAGGTGCGGCACGGCCACGGCACCTATGTCGGCAGGCTCAGTCTCTCCGCGCTGGTGGAGGGGCTCACCTTCCGTGGACTGCTCAGCCGCGACGACGACTTCAAGGTCATGTCGGATCTGGTGGATGTACGCGAACTGTTCGAGCGCGGGATGGCGGAGCGCATCCTCACCTCCCTGGGCAGCGACCACCTACGCACCCTCTACCGCATCGTGGACGACATGGAGCGGTCAGGAAACGCCGGCGGCACGGGCTTCGTCGAAGCCGACCGGGCCTTCCACGCCCTGCTGGTCGAACCGCTCGGCAACGAGCTGATCGGGCAGCTGTCGCTCGCGTTCTGGGACGTCTACACGATCGTCGTGCCGCATCTCGGGGTGTTCACCAGCAAGGACGAGGCCGAGACCGTGGCCAACCACCGCAGGATCGTGGACACCGCCCGCGCCGGCGATGTCGACGCCTTCACCCGCGCCATCACGGAGCACTACGCACCGGTCAGGCGGCGGGTACAGGAGGCACGTGCGGCGGCCCCGGCCACCTGAACCGCCTCTCCGGCGCTCCGCGCCCGGCCCCTCGGCCTGCCTCGGCGCCCACCACTCGTACGCCGGTCCGAAGCAGGCCGGGGCCGGTCGGTCAGGACTGCCGTGCCCAGCCGGGGGTGAAGCTGCTGAAGACGATGCCACCGGTGTCGCCGATCTCGAAGAGGTCGCCGATCACACCGTTGCCGAGGACCGCCGTGGTCGAGTAGCCGGCCGCTCCCGACTTGATCAGCACCTGGTGTGGCCACGTCACGCCGTCGTCCTCACTCACCCGCACCGTCAGCTCACTGCGGTCGGCCGACGCGTTGTTGCTCTGCACCGTGACGGGGGTCCGGGTGGGATATCCGCCAGCGCCGACGTCGGTGGGCCTGAGGTACGAGATCTCATCGGCGTTGCAACCGGGGTCGATCAGGCCGGAGTTCCAGGCGGGCCCGTAGGCGCCTGCGACGTTCCGGCCGGTGGCCGTGTCCGCGGCGGTGGCATACCAGCGGTTGCCTCCGCCGTCCGACCTGAGGTTCTGCACCACCTGGCCGCTGTCGCGCTGCACCGCCTTGTTCTCGTTGACGCCGGTCGCCGCCGGGGCGCCGGCGTGCCAGGTGGCGCCGTGGTCGTCGGAGTAGATGTTGCCCGCGTGGTCGGCCCCGTCCTGCTTGTAGACGATCGGCTGGACGAGACGGCCGTCGGAGAGCTGGATGCCATGGCCCGAAGAGGCGAACATACCGGCCCACCTGACGTTCTTGACCTGCGGATTCAGATCCACCGGCCGGCTCCAGGTGGCGCCGTCGTCAGTGGAGGAGATCACCCTGATGTGCATGGCGGTGCTGTCGGTCGCCGAGTTCGAGCCCGCCGACGAGCCCGCGTAGCTGACGCCGGGCGCGGGCGAGTAGTTGACGAACGCGTACACCGTGCCGCCCGGGCCGGCCGAACGGTCCACCAGGAGGCTGCTGTCGCCGTACCCCTCGCTGGTGGTGGCCGCGTGCGCGACGGTCGATGCGCCGGTCCAGGTGGCGCCGCCGTCGGTGCTGCGGCGCATCGCCACCTGGATGTTGTTGCTGCTGCCGCCCAGGTCGCCCGAGCTGTCGATGCGGGCGTCGGCCATGGCGATGACCGTGCCGTCGTTGGTGACGGCCATCGCCGGGATACGGACCGACGCGGCGGTGCCGGTGTAGGTCTCGTAGCCGCTGCCGTCCGCCTTGGCCCGGTTCAGCCCCGCGATCTGGGTTCCGGCGCTGGTGGATGTATGCGCCGCGAAGAGAGTCTGGGTGTTCATGCCGGGCGTACCCGCGGACAGCCCGCAGCGCACGGTCCCGCTCTCGGTGCGGTCGAAGCCGGGGGCAGAAGTCCTGATTTGGTACGGGGTTCCGTCGGACGCCGTCCAGGACAGCGTGTCGTCCGTGCCGTGGGCCGCCACGGTACGGGTCCAGGGGGAGCCGGGGCGTCCCGCCCACGCAACGGTGAAGGTCTTCGACATGTCGGACCGGTTGACCAGGGTGAGCTTCAGCCGGTGGGTCGCGGGCAGCGAACCGTCCGCGCCGCGCGGGCACTCCGCGCTGATCTGCGCGGCCATGGACCGGCCACAGTCCAGCGTGCCTGTTGTGGTCCTGTCCAGCCCCTGGGGCGTGGTGGTGCGGAACGAGTAGTCCGTGCCACTGGGCTTGGAGAAGTACAGATCGGTACGGTCACCGGCGGCCACCGCGCGGGTCCAGGTGCCGTCGCCTGGCCAGGTGACCGTGAAGGTGGTGGCCACGGTGGTGGGGTTGAGCAGCGATACACGGATCCGGCTGCTGGTGCAGTCCTGGCTGACCACGGCCGACTGGGTGCCGTCCGCCGCCACAGCCTGGCCCGTCGTCGCAACGGTGGCGGCGGCCAGGATCGCCACCACTGCAAGCAGCGTAACGGCCAGTCTCCGCAGGGGCGTTGGTGCTCTCCACGTCAATGCCATCTGCTCGAACGCTCCTCGGTGCGATGGGGAGATTAAGGACAACGTGGGTTAAAGGGGTCAAGTGATGTGCGATGCATGACATCAGACGTCATGCGTCCAGTGGTTCGAGACCTTAGGAGCGGGCGGACAGAAACGCAATGGGCGGTCGCTGGAGGCGAGTTCACCAGAACAACGGCGACGGCCCCGCGGACTGGGCCGCGGGGCCGTCGAAAAGGTGGGAATCGCCTGTTCGGAGCAGGCGGACTCAGAGGTGGCTCAGAGGTACGGGGTCAGGGGGCAGCGGTACGGAGCCGACGGGACGCCGTCCGTCAGCCGAGGGAGAAGGCCGACGCCAGCTCGCGCCACTCGGCGCGCGGCAGGCCGCTGTGCCGGTCGTCCTCCGTCAGTACCTGGAGCGCCACGTGGTCGGCGCCCGCCGCGCGGTACTCGTCCACCCGGGCCCGCGCCGTCTCCAGGTCACCCAGTGCGAACAGCGCGTCAAGGAGCCGGTTGCTGCCGCCATCGGCGAAGTCCGCATCCTCGAAACCGAGCCGCAACAGATTGCTGGTGTAGTTGGGGAGTTGCAGATACATCGCGAGCGTGCCCCGTGCGACGGTGCGCGCCCGGTCGAGATCGGTGTCGAGTACGACCTTCAGCTCGGGAGCGAGCAGGGCGTCGGGGCCGAGGGCGTCGCGCGCCTGCGCCGTGTGCTCGGCGGTGACCAGATAGGGATGGGCACCCACGGCACGTTCGGCCGCCAGCGTCAGCATCTTCGGGCCGAGCGCGGCCAGCACCCGGCGCGAGGCGGGCACCGGGTCGGGCGCGGTGTCCAGGGCGTCGAGGTAGGCGACCATCTCCGAGTACGGGCGGGCGTACTGGGGGGTGAGCGCGTCGTGGCTGACGCCGAGCCCGAGCACGAACCGGCCGGGGTGGCGCTTCTCGATCCGCGCGGCCTGCTCCGCGACATCGGTGGCGCTGTGCTGCCAGATGCTCAGGATGCCGGTCGCGACGGTGATGCGCCGCCCCGCGTCGACGACGGGCACCACGTCCTCCATGGACGGGCTGCCACCGATCCACAGGGTGCCGTAGCCGAGCTCGTCCAGCTCGGCCACGGCGTCGGACACCTCGCTGCGGCGGCCGGCATCCTCGGGGTGCAGGGCTCCACTCCAAATGCCGATGGTGCCGAAACGAGCGTGCTGGTCAGAGATCTCAGAGGTCATGGAGGCTCCAACCACCCTCGGCCCGGCCCCTATTCCGCCGCCCGGCACCTTCCCCCGATCGGCCCAGCACACCGCAGCCTCTGACTCCGGCGTACAGGGTCAGCCGGCGCGGAGACCGGCCAGCTGCTCCGCGAAGGGCACCACGTCCTCGTAGGCATCCCCCGCCCCGGCCGGCGCGGACCGGGCCGCCATCAGCGCGGCCAGTTCCCGGCCGGCCCGCTCGATGCGGGCCGGAAGACTCCCGGTGTCGCCGTCGCCGTCCGATCCCCAGTCCTCGGACGCGGCGTAGACGGCGGTGGGGACGACCAGTGCCCGCAGATAGGCGAAGAGCGGGCGCATCGCGTGTTCCAGTACGAGCGAGTGGCGCGCGGTGCCGCCGGTCGCGGCGATGAGCACCGGGGTACCGGCCAGTGCCGTGTTGTCGACCAGGTCGAAGAACGACTTGAAGAGCCCGCTGTACGAGGCGGTGAAGACCGGCGTCACCGCGATCACGCCGTCGGCCTCGGTCACCGCGTCGATGGCATCGCGCAGGGCTGGGTTCGGGAACCCGGCCACCAGGTGGTTGGCGATGGCGGTCGCCAGATCGCGGATCTCGACCACCCGGACCTCGACGTCGTTTTCGTCGAGCGCGCGGGCCGTGGCCTCCGCCAGCCGGTCGGCCAGCAGCCTGGTCGACGACGGCCGACCGAGACCGGCCGAAACGGCCACCAGTTTCAACGCGGTCATACCACTGCCTCCTCGGTCCCGGCCCGCAGGCCTCGGTCACGCTCGGCCACGAGAGCCGCGTGGGTGGGGCCGTCCGGCACCTCCGCCGGCCGGTTCTTCGCGAACTCCCTCCGCAGCACCGGCACAACCTCCTCGCCGAGGATGTCGAGCTGTTCGAGGACGGTCTTCAGCGGCAGCCCCGCGTGGTCCATCAGGAACAACTGGCGCTGGTAGTCGCCGAAGGAGTCCCGGAACGTCAGAGTCTTCTCGATGACCTCCTGCGGGCTCCCCACGGTCAGCGGTGTCTGCTCGGTGAACTCCTCCAGCGAGGGCCCGTGTCCGTACACCGGCGCGTTGTCGAAGTACGGCCGGAACTCGCGTACGGCGTCCTGCGAGTTCTTCCGCATGAACACCTGCCCGCCGAGGCCCACCGTCGCCTGCTGTGGGGTTCCGTGCCCGTAGAAGGCGAAGCGCTCCCGGTAGAACGTGATCAGCCGTTTGAAGTGGTCCTTCGGCCAGAAGATGTTGTTGGCGAAGAAGCCGTCGCCGTAGTACGCCGCCTGCTCGGCGATCTCCGGACTGCGGATCGAACCGTGCCAGACGAACGGCGGCACCCCGTCGAGCGGGCGGGGGGTGGCGGTGAAACTCTGCAGCGGCGTACGGAACTTGCCCTCCCAGTCCACGACGTCGTTGCGCCACAGTTCGTGCAGCAGTGCGTAGTTCTCCACTGCGAGCGGGATCCCCTGCCGGATGTCCTGACCGAACCACGGGTAGACCGGTCCGGTGTTCCCGCGTCCCATCATCAGATCGACGCGGCCGTCGGCCAGATGCTGGAGCATCGCGTAGTCCTCGGCGATCTTCACCGGGTCGTTCGTCGTGATGAGGGTGGTGGAGGTGGAGAGGATGATGTTCTCGGTGCGGGCCGCGATATGACCGAGCAGCGTGGTGGGCGACGACGGCACGAACGGCGGGTTGTGGTGCTCGCCGGTCGCGAAGACGTCCAGGCCGACCTCCTCCGCCTTGAGCGCGATGGCGACCATCGCCTTGATCCGCTCATGCTCGGACGGCGCCTTCCCCGTGGTCGGGTCGGTCGTGACGTCGCCGACGGTGAAGATTCCGAACTGCATCGCGCTCACCTCTCGAAGCTGTGACTGCTCGATTATTAGTAGTTGAATGTTGAACTGAATCGTACAACGGCCGACCCCCCATCCGTATTCCGGTACGGCGCCCAGCACCGCTGCCGGGCGCCCGCCCGCGCAACGGGGACTCGCGCTCGGTGTGTTCGGTATGGGCATGGGCGGAGTCGCCCTCTCCGGCTGCTTCACGACGCGGATCGCCGAGCACGGGGTCAACCTGCCGTTCATCGCGATGGCCGTCGCACTGGCCGTGTTCGCCGTGCTCGGCACGTTGCTGATCACCGACCATCCGGACCGGCAGGTACCCACCACCCCACTGGCCACCCGGCTCGGCAGCGCCGGACGGCTGCGGGTGACGTGGGAGCTGTCGGCTCTGTACGCGATCGGGTTCGGCGGAGTCGTGGCGTTCGGCGTCTATCTGCCCACGTATCTGAATACCTGGTACAGCCTCTCCCCGACCGACGCGGGTACCAAGGCCGCCGGTTTCGCGCTGGTCACCGTCATCTTCCGGCCCGTCGGCGGACGCCTCGCCGACCTGATCCATCCCGCCGTCGTCACCGCGGGCGCCTTCGCCCTGGTCGCGCTGATGGCGATCATCCAGGCCTTCGATCCGCCGCTCAACCCCACCGGCACCGTCTGCCTCATCGTCATGGCGGCGGGCCTCGGCTCGGCGAGCGGCAGTGTGTTCGCCCTGGTCTCCCAGGTCATCCCTCGGACGGGGGTGGGCAGCGTGACCGGGATCGTCGGGGCGGCGGGATGCCTGGGCGGCTTCGTACCGCCGCTGGTCATGGGTGCGGTCCACGGCGCAAAGGGCACCTACTCGATCGCCTTCATGCTGCTATCCGACCTGGCGCTGGGCGGGTGCGTCTACGCGTTCGGCCGGATGCGGACGATCAGACCGTCCACCGCCGGACCGTGCACTGGCGGATCCACCGCCGCATCGGCCACTGCCGGAGCCACCGCCGAACCGCGATCAGACGGAAGCGTGGTCACCCCGCACCCCGATCGGTCCGGACTCTGATCAGCCCGGACCATGATCAGCCGAACCGTGATCAGTCCGACCGTGGCCCGTCCGCCGGGCCCCCCGGCGGGGCCGTCGACGCCCGGCGGTGGAGCACGGTCGGCAGCTCGGTCACGACGGTCCTGCGGCTGCCCGCGCAGACCTCAAGGAGACGGGTCACCGCGAGCGCTCCCGCCTCACCGACGGGGACACCCAGCGCGGTGACGGCCGGGGAGGTCGCCCCGAGCGCCGTGAGGTCGTCGGCCGCGGCCAGGCTCATATCCTCGGGAACGCGGACACCGGCCGCCTTCAGGCCGTGCAGCAGGCCGAGCGCCAGATAGCTGTTGTACGCGATCACCGCGGTGGCCCCGGACGGCAGCGCCGCGGCGGCCCCGATCCCCGCGTCGAAGGTGGGCGGCAGCGGCCCGAGCACCACCAGCCGCGCCCCGGCGGCCCCGGCCTGCTCCGCCATGGCCTCGCGCCGCCGCGCGTCGGCCCAGGAACCGGCAGGACCCGACACATACGCGATGTCACGGTGCCCCAGGTCGAGCAGATGCCGGACCAGGGCGGAGGTGCCGGATGCCGTGTCGAGGACAACGGCGGGCAGCCGGCCGGAGCGGCGGTCGACCAGGACCAGCGGGCGGCGGCGGGCCCGCTCGCGCAGCGCCGCGTCCGGGCCGACGGGCGCGACCATGATCAGGCCGTCGACCTGCTCGGAGATCCGGTCGACGAGCACCGCCTCACGTTCGGCGCTGTACTCGGAGACGGTGAGCAGCAGATGGCTGTCGGTCTCCTCGGCTGCCTGCTGGGCGCCCAGGACCAGCGGTGCGAAGAAGGGGTTGGCGAGGGTCGGTACGATCAGTCCGATCATGCCGGTACGCCCGGTGGTCAGGGCGCGGGCGGCCGGATTCGGGTGGAAGCCGAGACGTTCAGCGGCGCCGCGCACCCGCTGGAGGGTGGACTCGGCGACCATCTCCGGACGCATCAGCGCACGGGAGGCCGTGGCCTTGGACACGCCTGCCGCGCGGGCCACATCAGCCAGTGTCGCCATCGTCGGATCCCCCTCCGTCGCCGCCGTACGGGCCGGCCCTCGGCACGCCCCCTGCGGACCATGTGACCGCAGTGTGACCGATCACGGGGTTCACGTGGCGGCCCGGTCGTGCCATCCTATCCGCAACCGGCCTCTGCAACCGGTTACAGAGACCGGTTGCAGAAGTCCCGGCGGCGCGGCCCAGCGGAGTCGCGCCGGAGATGCCCAACAGATCCGGAACGCCGGCCTCGCCCTCTCATCCTGCCGAGGTACTCATGCACCGACCCGACGTGTCCGACGTACAGGACGCGCCCGACCTGGCCCCCGGGCCACGCTCCTCGCCGCTGGAACGGGTGTTCCACATCAGCGAGCGCGGCAGCACGCCACGCACCGAGGCCGTCGCGGGCCTCTCCATGTTCGTGGCGGCCGCCTACGCGGCGGTGGTCGTGCCCGGCCAGCTGGCGAAGGCGGGTCTCCCGCTCGGCCCGGTCACCACCGCCGTGATCATCGCGATCGTGCTGGCCACGCTCGCGATGGGCCTGTTCGCGAACCTGCCGTTCGTCCTCGCCCCCGGTCTCGGCGGGGTGGCACTGCTCGCTGTCACCATCGTCGGCCAGGACGGGGTCCCCTGGAGCTCCGCACTGGGCATGGTGTTCTGGTCCGGTGTGGCGTTCCTGGTGCTCACCGCCCTGGGCATCCGCGACCTGATCACCCGGCTGATGCCGCTCAACCTCAAGTACGCGATCAGCGGCGGCCTCGGGCTCTTCATCGCGCTGCTGGGCTTCCGCGACAGCGGGCTGGTGATCGCGAAGCCCGCCGGCAACTCCCTGAGCATCGGCGACCTCTCACAGCCGGCGGCCCTGCTCGCGCTCGGCGGCCTGGTGCTGCTGACGGCGCTGGTGACCCGGAAGGTGCCCGGCGCGTTCCTGATCACCATGGCCGTGGTGACCCTGGCGGGCATCCCGTGCGGTGTGACCGAGCTGCCCGGCCACTTCTTCGGGGCGCCCGCCGGCCCGGGATCCGTCGTGTTCCACGTCGACATCCTGGGCGCGCTGAAGCCCGCGTACTTCCCGTACATCTTCGCCTTCTTCGTCTCGGAGTTCTTCTCCATGACGGGCACCCTGCTGGCCGTGGCCGGCCGGGCCGGTCTGACCGACAAGGACGGCAATGTCCCGGGCATCCGGCGGCCGTTCTACGTCGACTCGGGCGCGGTGATCGGCGGCGCCGGACTCGGTGCGCCGAGCATGACGGCGTACCTGGAGTCGTCGGCGGGCGCGGACAGCGGCGGCCGCACGGGGCTCACATCGGTGTACGCGGCACTCGGCTTCGCGGCGCTGCTGCTCGTCACGCCGTTCGCCACCCTGATCCCGTCGGCGGCGACCGCTCCGGTGCTGATGTACATCGGCCTGAGCATGCTCGGCGCGCTGCGCAACGTCGACTTCCGGGACCCGACGGACGCGATCCCGGCCGCGCTGGTGGTCGCGACGACCATCTTCTTCGGCAACTTCGGCACCGGGATCGCCGTCGGCCTCGCCGCCCACGTGCTGGTCAAAGCCGCCGCGGGCCGGTTCCGGGAGATCCCGCTCGGGCTGTGGATCGTGATGATCCCGCTCGGCTACTACTTCTACACACTCGTCCCCTGACCCCGCCGCCCCGAGGTTCGGGGACCGCTGTCCGGGACTCCGACGGCTCGCTGAGGAGCACTACCGCATGACCACTGACCAGCAGCACCTGCCGGAACCGCACGACGTCCGCATCAGCGGCGGCCGGGTGGTGTCCACGTTCACGGGTGAGGAGTTCGCAGCCGACGTCCTGCTGCGCGGCAACCGCATCACCGGTGTGCTGCCGCCCGGCGCGCCCGGCGAAGCGCGGGAGCAGGTGGACGCCACCGGGATGCTCATCGTGCCCGGCTTCGTCGACGCGCACATGCACATCGAGAGCTCGTTCCTCACCCCGCAGACCTTCGCCGGCCTGACTCTCGCACGCGGTACGACGACAGTCCTGGCCGACCCGCACGAGATCGTCAATGTCGCGGGCGCCGAGGCGATGCGCTGGATGACCGAGGCCGGACAGGGGACCCCGCAGACCCAGCTCTGGGGGGTGCCGTCCTGCGTTCCCGCGCTCGAGGGCCTGGAGCACGCGGGCGCCAGCCTCTCCGCCGGTGACATCGACGCGATGCTCCAGTGGCCGGGCGTCATCGCGCTGGGCGAGGTCATGGACTACCGGGCGGTGGTGGCCGACGAACCCCGGATGCGGGGCATCGTGGGCGCGGCCCGCGAGCGCGGGGTCATCCTCGACGGCCACTGCCCGAATCTCAGCGGGGCCGAACTCAGCGCGTACATGGCCACCGGTGTCGACTCGGACCACACCAAGAACCGCACCGAAGTCGTCCTGGAGAAGGCCAGGATGGGCATGCTGATGATGCTCCAGGAGAAGTGTCTGCTCCCCGAGGTAGTCGAGGCGCTCCTTGCACTGCCGCAGCTGCCGCCGCTGTGCCTGGTCACCGACGATCTGGCCGCCGACCACATCCTCTCCACCGGCCACCTCGACCACATCGCGCGCGTCGCGGTCCTGGCCGGGCTGCCCGCGGTCGACGTGCTGCGCGCCCTGACCTGGAACCCGGCGCAGCGGCTGCGGCTGTACGACCGCGGGGTGGTCGCTCCGGGCAAGCGGGCCGACCTGGTCCTGCTCCGCGGCGAGCTGACCGCCTTCGACCCGGCCCTGGTGATCGCGGGCGGCCGGACCGTGGCACGGGACGGGAAACCGGTGTACGCGGCGGAGCCGGTGGCCGGCGCGCTGTCCGGCACCTTCGACGTCGAGCCGCAGACCCCGGAGGGCTTCCGCTGGCGGGTGGGGCTGCCCGACGGTGTGCACCGCTTCCGGGCCATGCGGGTCAACTCGCGCGACACGTACACCGAGCCCACGGAGGCCGAACTGCCGGTCCGCGACGGCGAGGTGCAGTGGGAGGGCCGGGTGACCCTGGTCCGGGTACGCAACCGCTACGGCCGCTCCGGTACGGTCTTCGCCCCGCTGCTGGGCCGTGACCTCGGTGCGGGCGCGGTCGCGACGACGTACGCCCACGACAGCCACAACCTGGTGACCGTGGGGACGACCAGGACCGCGATGGCGAAGGCCGCGGCCGCGGTGCTCGCCGACGGCGGCGGGGTCGCCGTCGTGCACGGCGACGCGGTGGCGGCCCGGCTGCCGCTGCCGGTCGGAGGCGTGATGTCCCCGGCACCGGCCGAGGAGATCGCCGCGCAGTCGGGCGCGGTGCGGACCGCGCTGACGGAGTGGGGCTGGGACCACCTCAACCCGTTCATGAGCGTGTCGACGCTCACGCTCGCGGTGTCGCCCAGCCTCAAGATCACGGATCTGTCGCTGGTGGACGTGGTCCGCAGGGAGCCGGTGGGGGCGACGGCGCCCGCTTCTTCCTGAGCGTGGCGGCGGCCCGGAACCGCTTCCGGCTGTGCGGTGCGGGCGAACAGTGTCAGCCTGGAAGTGTCGCGTGGTTCCCGCGGGTCCGTGGACGGATACGGGGGCCGCGGCGGGACAGGCGTACGTACGGGGCTGTCCTCCGGCGTACGGACGGGACGGGACACCAGGCAACCGCACACCCGGCACCGCACACCGGGCACGGCCAACGGGAAGGACCACGGTGATGAACCAGCCCACCGAGAGCGCCGACAGCGGCGACGACGACGGCAACTCCGGATACGGCAGGAAGCCGTTCAAGCGGTCGAAGAGCCACTTCGCCGACCGCATCACGGCCGACGGCCGCGACGGCTGGCCGGCCGAGGCCGGGCGGTACCGGCTGGTGGTCAGCAGGGCCTGCCCGTGGGCGAGCCGCGCGCTGGTGTCACGGCGGCTGCTCGGCCTGGAGGACGCGCTGTCGCTGAGCGTCACCGACCCGGTCCAGGACGACCGCAGCTGGCGCTTCACCCTCGACCCCGGCGGCCGGGACCCGGTGCTCGGCATCCGCTTCCTCAGCGAGGCCTACGACGCGCGGGAGTCGGGCTACCCGGGCGGTGTCAGTGTCCCCGCGATCGTCGACGTACCCAGCGGGCAGCTGGTCACCAACGACTTCCAGCAGATCACGCTGGACCTCGCCACCGAATGGTCCGCGCTGCACCGGCCCGGTGCGCCCGAGCTGTATCCGGAGCGGCTGCGCGACGAGATCGACGAGGTCATGGAGGGGATCTACCGCGACGTCAACAACGGGGTGTATCGGGCCGGGTTCGCCTCGGAGCAGGGCGAGTACGACGACGCGTACCGCGATGTGTTCCAGCGGCTCGACCTGGTGTCCGAGCGGCTGACCGGGCAGCGCTATCTGGTGGGGGACACGGTCACCGAGGCGGACATCCGGCTCTTCACCACACTGGTGCGGTTCGACGCCGTCTACCACGGCCACTTCAAGTGCAACCGGTCGAAGCTGACCGAGGACCCGGTGCTCTGGGCGTACGCCAGGGACTTGTTCCAGACACCCGGCTTCGGTGACACGGTCGATTTCGACCACATCAAGCGGCACTACTACCAGGTGCACACGGGCATCAACCCGACCGGCATCGTGCCGCTGGGCCCGGACCTGAGCGGCTGGTTCACCCCCCACTACCGGGAGGAGCTGGGCGGCCGCCCGTTCGGGGACGGCACACCTCCGGGGCCGGTCGCACCGGCCGAGGAGGTCCCGCCGGCCGGGCGCCCGCCGGAGTACTGACCGGGGGCCGCGGGACGTCACTGCGACGTCACCCCTGCGCGTGCCTCCAGCGAGCGCGCGACCGGCCGTGCGGCCACTATGAAACGGTGACGAATTCTCAGAAGCTGGATCATCTCGCCCAGGTGACGACGGGCTGGGTCGCTCGCGATATCAGCTCTCCGCACGGCCGGCGCAGGGACGCTCTCGTCAACTGGCGCCAGGCGTTCCCGCCGTCCTTCACCACCGACTCGGCCGGTGCGAGCACCGCGCGGCTGGTGATCGCCCCGCCCGGCCCCGCGCATCCCGAGGACGCGATGCTCCTCCATCTGACGCGCGCCGAGGCGGACCGGCTGATCGGGCTGCTCCACCAGGACACCACACAGCAGCTGGACACACCCGCCGTGCCCGAGCGCATGGGCGCCGGCGGCTGAACCAGGGGCGCACCGGCGTACGTTGGACACGGGGGGTACCTGAGGATTCCGACAACAGATGGGTTCAGAGATGCTGTTCGGCAACGAGCATGTCGAGCGTTACGTCGCAACCGACGGAGCCGAAGGACATGAGTGGCAGGGAACGACGACCCTGATCCTCACCACCACCGGCCGCAAGAGCGGCCAGCAGCGCAGCACCCCGCTGATCTACCAGCCGTACGGGGACGACCTGCTGGTCGTCGCCTCCAAGGGCGGCTCCGACCAACCGCCGGCCTGGTATCTGAACCTCCAGGCGGAGCCCGAGGTCCAGGTGCAGGTGAAGGGCGACCGCTTCACGGCGCACGCGCGGACCGCGCAGCCCGGCGAGAAGCCGGACATGTGGCGGACGATGGCTGCCGCCTGGCCCCAGTACGACGAGTACCAGAGCAAGACCGAGCGTGCGATCCCCGTGGTGGTGCTCACCCGGTCCTGAGTGCGGCGGGCCGGCGCGGGCGGACGTGGCATTTCCCCCTCGCCGGCCGTACGTCCGCAGCAGGAGGATCCGTTGTCCAGCACCCCCGCCCCCGGTGTCGTCACCGACACCGCCCGCCTCGTCCGCGATGCCACCGAAGGGGACCGCGGTGCGCTCTGGCGGCTGGCCGAACCGGAGCGGCAGCTTGACTCGAACGTGATCCGGCTGACGCCGGACGCCGAGGTCGCCGGACATGTGGAACCGGATCTCGACGTGCTCGTGTGCGTGGTCGGCGGCGGCGGACAGCTGGAAACGGCCGGGGGACGGCAGCAGCTGGCACCGGGCGCGGTCATCTGGCTGCCGCACGGCGTCCGGCGCTCACTCGCCGCCGGACCGGACGGGCTCTGCTACCTCACCGTGCACCGCCGCCGCCCCGGCCTCTCCATCGCCTCCGCCGCCCCGGCATCCACCATGCCCGCCGCCCCCACCGCCCCCGTCGAGCGGGGAGGCGGCGAAGCGGCGTGTCTGCTCCATCTGGTCTGCCCCGGCTGCGGGCGCCTCGCGCAGGAGTCCGACGCGCGTTTCTGTTCCCGGTGCGGTGAGGAGCTGCCGGCCGGCTGAGGCCCCGCCGCCCCCTCCCTTCGAGCCCATTCCCCGCAGCGGCGTTCCCCAAGGATTGGCAATGGTCTAGTCCAAGTCGTTGACGCGCACCCGACAGGCACCGATTCTGGCGGCCACTCCCCCACTCAGGAGACCGTCAGATGAAACGCATTCGCATCCGTGCCCTGTTCTGTGGCGTGGCGACCGCCGCGCTGGCCGCCGCCGGGCTGGCCGCATTCAGCACCGGCCAGGCGGCCGGAGCGACCACCGGCACCAACGGGGCCACCGCACTCAGCAACCGCTGGTACGCGGCGGCCCCTTACCTCATGCCCACCGACAACAACCCGCCCGACGCCGGGGCCATCATGGACGCCACCGGACTCAAGGCCTTCCAGCTCGCGTTCATCCTTGCCCCCAACGGCGGTGGCTGCAGCCCGACTTGGGGCGGCACATCGGCCGTCTCGTCCGACACCGCGGTGAGCTCCGTCATCAGCGCGATCCGCGCCAAGGGCGGCGACGTCTCGGTCTCCATCGGCGGGTACGGCGGCACCAAGCTCGGCCAGGCCTGCTCCGACGCGGCATCGACTGCCGCCGCGTACCAGCAGGTCATCACCAAGTACCAGCTGAAGGCCATCGACTTCGACCTGGAGGAGCCGGAGTACGAGAACACCGCGGCCGTCGCGCACGAGATCGGCGCGGCGAAGATCCTCCAGCAGAGCAACCCGGGCCTGTACGTGTCGGTCACCACCGCGGGCACGGCCGACGGCACCGGCTGGTTCGGCAAGCAGATGCTGAACGAGGCCAAGTCGCAGGGGTTCACACCCAACAACTTCTCGATCATGCCCTTCGACGGGGGCTTCAGCGGAGCCGCCTCACAGACGAGCGCGCTCACCAACTTCAACACCATCCTGCAGTCGACCTTCGGCTGGAACGAGGCGACCGCCTACGCCCATGAGGGCTTCTCCGGCATGAACGGCCGCAGCGACACCGGCGAGTACTTCAAGCAGGCGGACTTCCAGACCGTCCTGGACTTCGCCACCAGCCACCACATGGACCGCTTCACCTTCTGGTCGCTCAACCGCGACCGCCAGTGCAGCCCGCCGGACAACGGCACCACGTCCGGAACCTGCAGCAGCGTGCCCCAGACGGACTGGGAGTTCGCCAAGTACGCGGTGACGTTCGCCGGGGCGACACCACCCACCACACCCCCGACCACACCACCCGTCTCCACCTCCCCCACTCCGCCCGGCGGAGCCTGCACCGCGGCGGCCTGGAGCAGCACCGCGGTCTACACGGGCGGCGACACGGTCTCCCATGGCGGCCACACCTGGCAGGCCCAGTGGTGGACCCAGAACGAGGAGCCGGGTACCACGGGCGACTGGGGCGTCTGGCGGGACAAGGGAGCGTGCTGACCGGGGACGGCCCGCAACGCCGGAACCCCCGGCCCGCCTGAGCACCCCAGCTCACCTACGCACCTACGCACCTGCGCACTCAGAAATGTCCCACTGGGCCTCGTGTCCCAGTGGGACATTTTTAGGTGTAACGTGAATGTATGAACGATGAGGGAACCACCGAGGACCGGCGGAGCCGCAAAGCCCGCCGGACCCGTGAGGCGCTCGCGGAAGCCGCCTGCACCCTCGTGTGCGACCGGGGGCTCAAGGCCGTCACGGTCGAGGACATCGCCGACCGCGCCGACGTCGCCCGCCGGACGTTCAGCCGCTATTTCTCCAGCAAGGAGGACGCGGTACTGGACTCCGTACGGGCGGACGGTGACCGGATCAACGCCGCCCTCAGTGCCCGGCCGGCCGACGAGGCCCCGCTCGTCGCCTATCGCAACGCGGTGGACGACTGGCTCACGGACGACGCGCACCCGGCCTGGCACCGGCGCCCGCGGATCTTCGAACTCATGCGGATCGCATACCGGGAGCCGACGCTGTACGCGGCCTTTCAGCACATCCGGGTGGAGGCCCAGGCGGACTCGATCCGGATCCTGGCAACCCGGATGGGCATTGACGACGAGCACGACCTGCGCCCCGCTGTTCTGGTGGGTGCGGGTGCGGGAGCCCTTGTGGCAGCCCAGGCCGCCTGGGTCCGGGGCTCGCATGAGGACGCTCTCCCCGGCATCGTTCACGCCGCGTTCGCCGCACTCAACGGCGAACTGCCCCAGGCGTGACACCACTGCGCCTGGCGCCACTGCGTCCGACACCACTGGGGCGCACAGCACGAAAGGAACACGGCACCATGAGCAACACCACCCCCACAGATGAGTTCGCCGGCCGGACCGCACTGGTCACCGGCGGCGCGTCCGGCATCGGCCTGGCCATCGCCGGCCGGCTCGCCCGCGGCGGCGCCGCGGTCGTCGTGGCCGACTACGACGAGGAAGGCGCGCGCAAGGCCGCCGCCGGTCTTGAGGCGTCCGGAGCCCGCGCCACCGCCGTCACCGTCGACGTGACCGACCCCGCATCGGTGGAGCGTGCCGTACGGCACTCCACCGACACCTTCGGCGCACTGCATCTCGCCGTGAACAACGCCGGGATCGGCGGCCCCAGCCTGCCGACCGGTGAGTACGAGGTGGCCGACTGGCAGCGTGTGATCGACACCAACCTCAACGGCGTCTTCTACTCGCTCAAGTACGAGCTGCCCGCGATGCTCGCGGCGGGCGGCGGCGCGATCGTCAACATGGCGTCGATCCTCGGCACCAACGGTTTCGCGGGGTCCCCCGCCTATGTCGCCGCCAAGCACGGCGTCGTCGGGCTGACGAAGACCGCGGCACTCGAATACGCCGCACAGAACATCCGCGTCAACGCCGTGGGGCCGGGCTTCATCGACACTCCGCTGCTGCGCGACACCGAGAACCCGATGCGGGAGCAGCTCGTCTCGCTGCACCCGGTGGGCCGTCTGGGAACGGCCGATGAAGTGGCGGAGCTGACGGCGTTCCTGCTCTCGGACCGCGCCTCGTTCATCCACGGCAGCTACCACCTCGTCGACGGCGGCTACGCCGCGCGCTGACCGATCACGGCGGTGGGCCGGTGCCGGGGGCCGGCTCACCGCCCAGCTGAGGAGCACACCATGAAAGCAGTCCAGTACCGCACCGTCGGCGCCGCACCCGAGGTAGTCACCGTCCCCGAACCCGAGCCAGGACCGGGGCAGGTCCTCCTGAAGGTCACCGCCGCGGGCGTCTGCCACTCCGACATCGCCGTGATGAGCCGGCCCGCGGAGAGCCTGCCGTACGACCTTCCGCTCACCCTCGGGCACGAGGGGGCCGGCACGGTCGCCGCGCTGGGCGCCGGTGTCACCGGGTTCGCAGAGGGTGATTCCGTCGCGGTCTACGGTCCGTGGGGCTGCGGCACCTGCGTCAAGTGCGCCGAGGGCAAGGAGAATTACTGCCTGCGCGCCGCTGAACTCGGCATCCACCCGCCCGGCCTCGGTGCCCCCGGCGCGATGGCCGAATACATGATCGTGGACAGCCCGCGCCATCTCGTACCGCTCGGCGACCTCGACCCGGTCCGCGCCGTGCCGCTCACCGATGCCGGCCTGACCCCATACCACGCCATCAAGCGCTCGCTCGCGAAGCTCACCCCCGGCTCCACGGCGGTGGTCATCGGTACCGGCGGGCTCGGGCATGTGGCCATCCAGCTGCTGCGGGCGATGTCCGCCGCGCGGGTCGTCGCGCTCGACGTCACGGATGACAAGCTCGCGCTGGCGAAGACAGTGGGCGCCCACGAGGCGGTGCTCTCCGACGAGCGCGCGGCCGGCACGGTCCGCGAGCTGACCGGCGGGCTCGGCGCCCAGGCGGTCTTCGACTTCGTGGGCGTCCCTGCCACAGTGGCGCTGGCCGGTGCGGTGGCCGGTGTCGAGGCCGATGTCGCGCTGGTCGGGATCGGTGGCGGCACGCTGCCCGTCGGCTTCGGCGCGCTCCCCTTCGAGGTGTCGGTGGCCGCGCCGTACTGGGGCTCGCGCCCGGAACTCGCCGAGGTGCTCGATCTGGCACGCGCCGGATCGGTGGACGTCCATGTGGAGACGTACTCGATCGACGAGGCCCCACTCGCCTACGAGAGGCTGCACGCCGGGAAGATCAACGGACGCGCGGTCATCCTGCCGCAGAGCTGAACACCACGGTGGAGCTGTCCAGCGTGGCGAGCAGAACGGCCCCCGAGGGAAGACCTGTCATGTGCTGATTACCGAAGCCACCGCGCCCGCTGCCCCGCGTATGCGCCGGCAGGGGGCTGCGGTGTTCCGGTATGGATTCGGCGCCCGCCGGGGCGAGCGAAGGAATTGCGCGCTGCATCCGCAGCGCGTCGACCGATTCCGCGAGCAGTTCGTACTCGGTGGTGTCGTCATTGATCGCGAATCGCATGAGACCGCCGCCGGCCAGCACTTCGGCGGCCTTGTCCTGTTGCGGCCCGCCGTCCCGCCAGGCACGGAAGGCGCCCGGTACGTCCGGGGCGTCGGCGGGCAGTTCGAAGAGCGCCCGGACCGGGAAGCAGCCACGGCCGGGGCTGGGATCCAGCCGTTCGGCGATCCAGGTCGCCCGGTCCCGCAGCCACCACAGGGCCA
Organism: Streptomyces sp. NBC_01197; assembly: GCF_036010505.1. Classification (NCBI taxonomy): domain Bacteria; kingdom Bacillati; phylum Actinomycetota; class Actinomycetes; order Kitasatosporales; family Streptomycetaceae; genus Streptomyces; species Streptomyces sp. NBC_01197. The sequence goes on along the minus strand of NZ_CP108569.1, from coordinate 7,220,113 downwards.
GCGGGAGGGTGGGGGCGCGGTAAGTGCCGAGCGGCACACCGACGCGTCGTCCACCGCAGAACCCGTACGCGGTGACATGGCACAGGAATTCGTCATGCACAGCCACTCCCCCAGGGCAGTTCGCGGCCAGAGCCCCGCTTCAGGACCGGTCGGTCCCCGGCCGGAAAGTGCGGGCCCTTCACTGGTGGATCACGGTTGGATCGAACGGAATTCAATCTTCACAGTCAACGAGTATCGTCACCGCGGGCGCATTGTCACCATAAGGTTCTGGCCATATCTCTGGCATATTCCCTGTCGGCCATGGCCGAAATGGTTCCGGTCGCACGCCGTATCGCACGCCATACGGAACGGGGCACGGCACTCCGGGATACGGCGACGGCCGGCACTCACCGCCGGACAGAGAAGAGCCCCGACTGGTCGGGGGAGGCCAGCCGGGGCGGTCTGTACGCGGGGACGGAGGGTCGGCGCCGACGCGCTCCGCTCCGTTCCCACATATAGGTGAACGACGTACCAAGCCTGGATGTTCCATCCCCCACCGGACAGAGAATGTGAGCCGCAGCACCCCGGCCCGCCGGGCCACAGCAGCCCGCCCCGGGTCTCCCCCTCCCATCGGCCTGTGGCATATGCCGGAAGCACCACCGCATCGAGTGTTGCCAATTCCCTTACGGGCTTTCGCTCCCTGTGCAACAGTCGTAACCGGTCCATCGCGCAGCCCAGGCCGCGCCGCGCCCGTATCGGAGTACGTCATGCCGTCCCATGTGTTCGCGGACCGTCCCGCCCCTCAGCCGCCCGAGCGGGGCACGGTTGACGCGCTCATCACCCGGACTCGCCTGCTGCGCGGGGACATGGACGCCGTACGACGTGACGCCGTCGCGGACGACGACGATGTGCAGGGCCGCTGGCAGCGCGCGCTGTGCGATCTGGCCGTCCACCACCTCGACGACCTGGGCACGCATCTGGGACAGCTCAAGGAAGGGCTGCCGGCCGCCGGGGTGGAGCCCCTCGCCGGTGAACCGTCCGGGCACCGCGCCCATGCCCACCCCGGGACCGGCAGCGGGCCGGCCCCCCTGCTCAGCCGCGTGGGCAGCGCCGACTGGAATCTCCTCACCGACGAGGTCAGCTGGTCGGACGAGCTGTACCAGATCTTCGGCCGGCCGCCCCGGAGCGGGCCGCTCTCCCTGGACGAACTCCCGTCCGTGGTACTGCCCGATGACCAGACGCGGCTCACCGCGATGGTCACCGACTGCCTGGTCGACGGAAAGCCGATCGACGGCGAGTTCCGGATCAGGCGCCCCGACTCGACGGTCCGAACCCTGCACATGATGGGCGAGCCCGTTCTGGACAGCGACGGCTGCACGGCGTCGATGTGGGCCGTGCTGCGCGATGTCAGTGATCTGCGGCGCAGTGAACGCACGGTGCGCGAGACGGAGGACTCCCTCCAGCGCCGGGAGCGGATCGCCCGCACGGAGCGCCAGGTCGCCGTCGAATTACAAGAAGCCGTACTGCCGCCCTGGCGCGGTCCGGTACGGCTTCCGCAGGGCGGCCCGGCGGCGCTCGACCTGGCGGCGCACTATCTGCCGTCCGCCGCGCCGTCCCGTATCGGCGGCGACTGGTACGACGCTATGGCGCTCCCCGACGGCCAGTCGCTGCTCAGCGTGGGGGACCTGACCGGCCACGGTGTGGGTGCCACCTCCGCGATGGCGATGCTGCTGGGCGCGCTGCGGGGCATGGCCGTGGCCGGGATCGCCCCCGGCGCCCTGATGGGCCACCTCAACGAACTTCTGGAAGCGTCCGCGCAGCCCGCTCTGGGCAGTTCGGTGTGCTGCCGTTACGACCCCGTCGCACGGACCCTGCTCTGGTCCCAGTCGGGACACCCCGCCCCCCTGCTCTTCCGCGGGGGTACGGGGCGCGCCCTCACGCCGCCGAGCGGAGTGCTGCTCGGAGCGATGCCGGGGACGGCGTACGGACAGGCGCAGGAGCAACTGCGGACCGGAGACGTGCTGGTCCTGCACACCGGCTGGCTGGCCGCGCACGGCGCGGACGCCCCGGGCGAGGACGGACTGCTCGCACTGGCACCGCGGTTCACCGGTGCCGGCACCGCACAGGAGTGCGTGCGGCTGATCGTCGAAGAGTACGGCCACACGGACCGCCAGGAAGACTCCTGTGTGCTGGTCGCCCGCGTCGGCACCCCGTAGGGCACCACTGCGCCCGGCCAGCCGCCTCGCTCCGCCGCTCTCCGCGCCCCTCCCCGAACCGCCTTGCTAAGCCTGGGCGTTCCTGGGCCGCTTCATCTGCTGGGGCATGGCGAGCCGGATCTCCTCCCGCAGCTCCTGGATGCTTCCGTGGCGCGCGTACTGCCCGGTGAGCCGGTACATCTCACGCAGCCGGTCCCAGGTGCGGTGCGATGAGGTCTCCCCCATCGACACCAGTGCGAGCCGGGCGTAGCGGTCGGCCTGTTCGGGGTCGTTTGCGATGAAGCAGGCCGAGGCCAGCGAGATGTAGTCGAAGATCTTCGACCGCTGGCGGCCGTTGATCCGCAGTTCGAGCGCCCGCTTGGCGTGGCCCTGGGCGATTGCGGCAGCGGACGGATCGTGGTCCGCGAGCGTGCGGTAAGCCAGCGCCTGCATCCCGTGGAGATCCGCCTCGTCGAACATCTGCATCCAGCTCGGCGCGGGCTCGTCCCCGCGGTCCGAAACGAACAGCTCCTCGGCCTCACCGAGCGTGCGCCGCATGGCCTGCCCGTGGCCCAGCGAAGCCTGCGCCCAGGCCTCGATGGTGTGCAGCATGGCGCGGGTGCGCGGCAGGTTGCGCTCACCGGAGCCGCTCTGCGCGAGCTTCATCAGATCCAGGGCTTCGTCCGGGCGGCCCAGATGGACCATCTGGCGCGCGGCGCGTGACAGGGCCTCACCGGCGCGTGGACGGTCGCCGCCTTCGCGCGCCGCGTGGGCGGCGATGACGAAGTACTTCTGGGCCGTGGGTTCGAGGCCGACGTCGTGGGACATCCAGCCCGCGAGTACGGCGAGGTTGGCTGCGACGCCCCACAGGCGCCGCTGCAGGGAGTCGGGGTGGTGGTAGGAGAGCATGCCTCCCACCTCGTTCAACTGGCCCACGACCGCCTTGCGTTGGAGCCCGCCGCCGCGTGAGGCGTCCCAGGCGCGGAAGATCTCGACGGAGTGCTCCAGCGCCTCGATCTCCTGGGACCCGATGGGTGCGGCCTCGTAGCGGTCGAAACCGGCGGGCTCGGCGTGCAGGGGGCGGTCGGTGCGTGGGGCGTCCGAAGCGAGGGCCGGATCGGTGTGGAGCCAGTCGTGCATGGCGCTGCTGAGTGCGGAGCCTGCGGCAAGCGCAGCGCCTGCGCCCACCAAGCCGCGTCGGTTGAGCATGAGGTCCATTCCCGTGAATTCGGTGAGGACCGCTGCCGTCCGTTCTGGCGCCCACGGGAGGCCGTCCGGGTTCGCTGTCTCTTCCGCGTTCCCGACGGCCTGCCGTTTCCCAGCGCGCCCAGGCCGTACGAACCCGAGGTCCTCAATGGTCACGACACGGCCGAGCCGCTCGGTGAACAGGGCTGCCAGCACCTTCGGCACCGGTTCGCGCGGGCACTCGCCCATGTCGATCCAGCGCCTGACCCGCGAGGTGTCGGTCGCCAGCTGCTGGTGGCCCATGACGGCCGCCTGCCGGTTCACCATTCTCGCGAGTTCGCCCTTGGACCAGCCGGCCAGGCCGAACAGGTCTGCCAGGCGGGTGTTGGGTTCTCCGGTCACGTCAAGCCCCCAGGTTCTCGGCTGGTTCGACATTAACCGTGTGTCAGATGCCTTGCGACTATTCGCCAGGGTTCGCCAGGGTCCGCCAGATGGTGTGCCACCCGCAGGCCGTTGTGAGGTAGGAACGCGCCACCCCGACCCGGTGGCCGGACCGTACTCCCCAGGGTACGTACCGGCCACCGGGGCGGGCAGCGCAGGTAACCCGTCGGCACACGAAGGGATCTGTATCCCCTATGTACACAGCATCGGCCTCCGTGTCCGCCCCATCCCGGCCGCACCGTTCCCTCCCTGCCGGTGGCGGACCGTACCTGGACCCCTCCCACGCCGCTGCGGCGCTGGGCACCGGGCGGATCCGGCGGGCGGCGGGACCGGGCACCCAACCGCTCAGCGGGAGGCTCGACTTGTCCGGCCCCCAGGGCGCGCAGCTGCGGATGGCGATCGCTTCGGTACAACGCATCTGCCCCGAGTTCAACCCCGTACAGATACTGCGCCGGAGCAGTCGCTCGGTCCTGCTCGTCGGAACGACCGGACGGGCGACGGCGGTTGCCAAGTGTCTGATCGACCAGTCCCCCGCCTGGGCGGAGAGTTTCCGCCACGAAATAGCTACATACCGCACGTTCGTCCGGCACCGCCCACCGGTCCGGGTGCCGCGGCTCATCGCCGCGGATCCCGAGAACTGCACACTGGTGATCGAGCGGATGGCCGGGCGGGCGGCGGCACTTCAGCGCCACCCCGTGGAAGCCCCGCCGCGTGCGGATCTGCGGGCCGTCCTGGGCGCGGTCGCCCGGGTGAACGCCTGGCGGCCGCCGGGCGGGCTGTTCGGCCAGCCCCTCGACTACGCGTCCCGGATCGCCAGGTACCACGAGCTCGGCCTCTTCACCGACCGGGACCTAGGCGATCTCCAGAAGCTGCTGCACGGCCTCGCGCACTCCGGCGGCCGGCAGGGCATGGGCCAGTTCTGCCACGGTGACGCGCTGCTCTCCAACATCCTGCTGTCACCGGCGGGCCCGGTGCTGGTCGACTGGGAGCATGCGGGCTGGTATCTGCCGGGGTACGACCTGGCGACGCTGTGGTCCGTACTGGGCGAGGCGCCGGTGGCGCGGCGCCAGATCAGCCAGCTGGCACAGGCCGCGGGCCCCGCGGCCAGGGACGCCTTCCTGGTGAACCTGATGCTGGTGCTGACCCGCGAGATCCGTACGTACGAGACGGCCGTCCAGCGCACCATCCGCGAGGCCGCGCCGGCCGGTGCGGGCCATCAGCCGCAGGCCGGTGTGCTCTCGCACGGCGAGGAGCAGCGGCTGCTGCTCAGGCGGCTGCACGACGACTGCGCCCTGGCCCGCCGTGCTGTCCGCGCGGCGGTCGGTACCCGCTGAACCGCGGGGCCCGACGCCGGGTTCGTGAGGGGTGAGGGGGAAGCACGGTGCGCGCCCAGTGCCAGACACACCGGGTGCGCACCGTGCTGTCCGCGTGCGGTCGCCGTGCTGTCATCGCCGGAGCCGGCCGCCGGCCTGAGTGGTCGTCAGCGGATGCGCACGATGTCGACGTCGGACGCCTTGACGAAGGCCACCCGGTGTCCGATCTGCACGGTCACGTACCTGGTGGCGCCGGGGAAGTACGTGTGGTCGTAGGGGTAGGAGGCGTCGATCGTCGGCGCGTAGTAGTAGCCGGTGGGCGCCTCGCCGCCGCCGGGGTAGGCCTGGCCCTGCTTGATCGTGTACTTGAGGGGCGTGCCCAGCCGGCCGGCGGTGAAGTCCGCCGGGTACTCGCCCTTGTCCGGGTAGGCCACCCCGTACACCGGCACATCGGTCCGGCCGGCCTTCGGCCTGACCACGTATCCGGACGTGGGTGTGGTGGTCCTGGTGTGCGCCGGGCTCTGGAACCAGGCCTTCTGGCCGTACCACCAGATCGCGGTCCAGCCGGGTGCGCGGCCGGCGACCACGGCCTGCTGTGATGCGCTGATCTTGCTGCCCCAGTCGGCGGCGCAGTTGGTGCCGGGCTTGCCGTCGGTGTGCAGTGCCGGGTCGGAGAAGAGCGGTGATCCGGTGGAGGGCCCGGTGTGGAGGGGCACCGCGCTCGACGCCTGCGCGGGGAGGTCCAGGTTCTTCTCGCAGTCGCGGAACTTCTGGATGTTCTCCTTGAACACCGGGCTGATGGTGACGAGTTGACTGCTGGGCGGGGCGGACGGGACGGTGGGCCTGCCCACCAGCTTCATGAAGTAGTCCCAGTCCCAGTACGGTCCGGGGTCCCAGTGCATGGCCGCCGTCCCGGAGGTGCTGGTGGGCGGGACGTTGTCGTGGCCGATGATGTGCTGGCGGTCCAGCGGGATGTCGTACTTGGCCGCGAGATAGCGCACGAGCGCGGCCGTCGAGCGGTACATCGCCGGGGTGAACCACTTGGAGCCCTCGGTCGCCACCCCTTCCTGCTCGATCCCGATGGACTGCTGGTTGATGTACCAGTTGCCCGCCTGCCAGGCGATGCCCTTGTCCTTGACCATCTGCGCCACATGACCGTCCCCGGAGCGGACCACGTAGTGGGCGGAGGTCTGGCTGTGCGGGTCCTGGAAGATCTGCAGTGTCTTGTCGAAGGTTTCCTCGGTGTCGTGCAGGACGATGTACTTGATCTTCGCGGTGTGCGGCCGGTCCGCGGTGTCGTAGTTGCCGTACGTCTCCTTGTCGGCGGGATCACCGGTCTGCTGATAGGCGGCGGGGGCCCACTCGCAGTCGAGGGTGCGGGGGCACTCCGGCCGGGTACCCGGGGAGGTCGCCTGCGCCACCGGGCTGAGCAGGGCGAGGCCGAAGGTGCTCGCGGTGGTCAGCGCGAGCGCGAGTCTGATCCGCTGCTTGGATGTCATGACGGCCCTTCTTGCCGGGAGTTGCGCCGTGGTGATCTCTCGAACGGTATGGGCGCACTCTCCGACGTGAGTGATGGCACGTCAAGAGCGCCGCACAGGGCGGCTGTTGAAACAGTTGTACAGACCACTGGCATGGCCGATGACCAGCGCGAACGTCGCGGCAACCAGGCTCTGGCGGTGCCGTGTCACCCGACTTCTGCGTACGGGGGCGCCACTCGCCCCTGCGGGCCGGGCGGCAGCGGGACCGGACTCAGCCCTGCTGGAACATCTCCGCGGGCAGCGGCTTCAGAAGGGCGTACAGGTCGTCCGTGATCGGCCGGTCCCAGCTGGCGATGGTGACCAGGACCTTGTCGCTGCGGTCGAACTGGACGCAGGAGATCCGGCTCTCCGAGAGCTTCAGGCGCCGCACGATGAGGAGGTTGTCGCCCTGCATCACCGGCATGTCCTCGGTGTCGAGCACCTCAATGGGCTCGTCGTTCTCCAGGGCCGCGAGCAGCTGCGCCACCTCGAAGGGGATCTGGCCGTCGGCGACCTCACGGGCGGGCGAGCCCTCCGGCAGATTCCCGATGATCATCGCGGGGCCACGGCCGCCGAAGAGGTCGTACCGCAGGAAGACGCCCTGGCAGGTCCCGTCGGGTGCGGGAAGGAGTCCGGCACCGAGGTTGCCGGGCCAGTCACCCGGGTCCATGGCCAGGACGTCGAAGTCCGGGCCCGCGGGAGTGGCGGCGCTGCGGCGGCGGAGGAAGGACATACAGCCATGGTACGTGGCCCCGCCGGTCCGCCGAAGCCGGGGCCGGACGGTGCGGACCGGCCCTGATCGTCCCGGCGCCGGGTACGGGGAAGCTCAGCGTAGGCCGGCGGGCACACCCTGTGCTCGGGGCGCCCAAGGGCACCGGGCGGACCGGTCCGGGCCCGGCCGCCCGGGCCCGCTGTCACGTCAGGTCGAAGTCGCCCTCCCGGGCGCCCATGACGAAGGCACGCCACTCGCCCGGATCGAAGATCAGTGACGGGCTGCCCGGCCTGCCGCTGTTGCGCATCGCGATGAAGCCCTCCACGAAGGCGATCTGCACGTCGCCCCGGCCCTGGCTCCCCGACTGCCAGTCCGCGTCGGTGAGATCGAGCTCCGGCTTGTCCCAGCCCGCAAGGGTCCGCTGAGGGGTGGTGGTGCTCTCGGCCACGTCCGTGCTCCTCCCGGTTCGTCGTCCGTGGCCACCCTAGCGATCCGTGCGGGCAACGGACAGGCCACACCTGTTCGGTGCCGTCAGCCGGTGGGCGGTTCGGCGCCCACCAGCCACATGGAGAAGAACTGCGAGCCGCCGCCGTAGGCGTGCCCGAGCGCCTTGCGTGCGCCGTCCACCTGGTGCTCCCCGGCCGCGCCGCGCACCTGGAGGGCGGCCTCGGCGAACCGGATCATGCCGGAGGCGCCGATGGGGTTGGTGGAGAGCACGCCGCCCGAGGGGTTCACCGGAAGATCGCCGTCCAGCTCGGTTGCGCCGGACTCGGTGAGTTTCCAGCCCTCGCCCTCGGCCGCGAAGCCCAGGTTCTCCAGCCACATCGGCTCGTACCAGGAGAACGGGACGTACATCTCGACGGCGTCGATCTCCCGGCGCGGGTCGGTGATCCCGGCCTGCCGGTAGACATCGGCGGCGCAGTCCTTGCCCGCCTGCGGGGAGACGAAGTCCTTGCCCGCGAAGAGGGTCGGTTCGCTGCGCATCGCGCCGCCGTGCATCCAGGCGGGCGGCCGGGGCGAACGGGCCGCCCCCGCACGGTCGGTGAGGACCATCGCACACGCTCCGTCCGACGACGGGCAGGTCTCGGAGTAGCGGACGGGGTCCCACAGCATGGGGGACGCCTGGACCTTCTCCAGGGTGATGTCCTTCTCGTGCAGATGCGCGTAGGGGTTCTTCAGCGCGTTGCGTCGGTCCTTGTACGCGACGAGCGAGCCGACCGTGTCGGGCGCCCCGGCCCTGCGCATATAGGCCCGCACATGCGGGGCGAAGAATCCGCCGGCTCCGGCGAGCAGCGGCTGCTGGAACGGGACGGGGAGGGAGAGGCCCCACATCGCGTTGGACTCGGACTGCTTCTCGAAGGCGAGGGTGAGCACTGTCCTGTGCACCCGGGACGCGACCAGGTTGGAGGCGACGAGCGTGGTCGATCCGCCCACCGAGCCCGCCGTGTGCACACGCATCATGGGTTTGCCGACGGCCCCCAGCGCGTCGGCCAGGTAGAGCTCCGGCATCATCAGGCCCTCGAAGAAGTCCGGGGCCTTGCCGATGACGACTGCGTCGATGTCCGCCCAGGTCAGCTCGGCGTCGCTCAGGGCGCGTTGGGCCGCCTCGCGGACGAGTCCGGCGATGGACACGTCGTGCCGGGCGGCGACGTGGTGGGTCTGGCCGATACCGACGACGGCCACGGGCTCCTTGCCGGTCGCACCTCGGTTGTTCGCTGGCTGGTTACTCACTGGGCCTCTCCTTCGAGGACGGCGACCAGATTCTGTTGCAGGCACGGGCCGGATGTGGCGTGCGCGAGGGCCCGGTCGGACTCGCCGCGCTGGATCCGGGCCGCGGCCTCGCCGAGCCGGATGAGCCCGGCCGCCATGACGGGGTTGGCGGCGAGGGCGCCGCCCGACGGGTTGACGCGTACGTCGTCGCCGAGCCGGAGCGCCTTGCGCAGGACGACCTCCTGGGAGGTGAAGGGCGCGTGCAGTTCGGCGGTGTCGACGGGGCGTTCGAAGGCCCCGGCCCGTTCGGCGGCCAGCCGGGCGGACGGCGAGTCCGTGAGGTCGCGTACGCCGAGGCTGTGGGCCTCGATGCGGTGGTCCATCCCCCGGATCCAGGCGGGCCGCTCGCACAGGTCGCGCGCCCGGTCGCCCGCCGCCAGCACGACGGCCACCGCGCCGTCCCCGATGGGCGGGCAGTCGCCGGTGCGCAGCGGCCGCACCAGGTAGTCGCCCTGCGGCCTGGCACCGGGCAGTTGGGCGTGCGGGTTGTCGGCCGCGTCGCCACGGCTGCGGGTGGCGACCCCGGCGAGCGCGGGCTCGTCGGTCTCGCCGGCGTCGATCAGCGCCTGCGCCTGGAGCGCGGCGAGCGCGACGGAGTCGGGCCAGAGCGGGGCGACGTAGTACGGGTCGAGCTGCCTGGTCAGTACGTCCCTCACCGACCCGGGTGAGGACTTGCCGTAGGAGTAGACGAGGGCGGTGTCGGCCTCGCCGGTCAGCAGTTTCACCCACGCCTCGTACAGCGCCCAGGCCCCGTCCATCTCCACGTGGGACTCGGAGATCGGGGGCCAGGCTCCGACGCCGTCGAGGGTCATCGTGAACGAGAAGGCCCGTCCTGCCAGATAGTCGCTCGACCCGGAGCAGGTGAAGCCGATGTCGCTGGTTTTCAGCCCGGTCTGCGCGAGCACGCTGTGCAGGACCGGCATCACCATCTCGACCTCGGAGCACTCGTCGGTGCGCCGCAGGTGGTCGCTCTGTGCGAAGGCGACGATCGCGATGTCCCGCATCAGATCAGCTCCTTGTACGTGTCGTAGTCGGCGTCGGGCTCGCCGGTGGGCCGGTAGTGGTCGGGGAAGCGGGCCCCCTCGGTCCACACCGGCTCGACGCGCAGCCCCATCCGCACCTGGTCGTACGGGATGCCGCCGATCCGGCCGTGCAGTGCGAGGCCCGCGCCGTCGAGGGCGATGTGCCCGTAGACGTAGGGCACTTCGATGTCGAGGCCGCGGGCCTTGATGTTGACGATGCAGTACGTGGTGAGGGTGCCGGCGGGGCCGACCTCGACCCGGTCGGTCGTCGCGACCCCGCAGGTGGGGCAGGCGCCGCGCGGGGGTACGTAGACCTTGGCGCAGGAGGGGCAGCGCTCGCCGACGGTCTTCCGGTCGGCGAGCGCGTTGATGTAGTCACTCTGTGCGCGGCCGGGGCTGTAGACGTAGTCGAGGCGTGCGGGGGCGGTGATGCCGGTGACGAGGTCGTCGAACAGTCCGCTGTGCGCGGGCGCGGCGGTCCCGGGCGCGGCCCCGCTCCCGCCGTCGCCATCGCCCTCGCTCTCGTACGGCTCGAAGCAGGCGATGTCCGTGATGGCTCCGGTGCGTTCGGCGGCCCAGCGGATGCGTACGCGCTGCCCGGAGTGCACGGCTCCGGGCCCCGGGGCGTCGAGAACGTGCAGCAGGGCGGTGTCGGCGCCGTCGAGTTTCACCAGGACCCAGGCGAAGGGTGTCGTGAGTGGCTGGCCGCGGCGCGGGGACGCCTCCCAGGCCCAGGTGGTGACGGTGCCGGTGGGGGCGACCTCGACCAGGTCGCGTATCTCGTCGGCGGTGGCGGGGTCGTACTCGACCGGTGGGACGAGGACCGTGCCGTCGCCGGTCCGCACCCCCAGTACGGTGCGCTCGCGCAGCCCGGTGAGGAAGGCGCTCTGCACGGGTCCGAGGGAGCGGGTGAAGGGGAACTCGACGACGAGGGGGGCGCGGAGCACCTCCGGTGAGGGAGCGGCTGTCATGGGTGGGCTCCAAATTCTCCGCTGCGGGCGGGGGCTCGTCCGGCGGGGGCCGGAGCGTCGGAAGGGGGCCGGTGCCGGCCGGGGGCCGGCGCGGGATGTGTTCGCGCGGTCAGGCCCTGCGGAAGACGGGCGGCCGCTTCTCGGCGAAGGCGCGTGAGCCCTCCTTGGCGTCCGCGGTGTCGAATACGGGCCAGCCGCGGTCCAGTTCGGACTTCAGCCCTTCGGTCTCGGTCAGTTCGGCCGTCTCGTAGACCGAGGCCTTGACGGCTTCCACGGCGAGCGGCCCGCAGGCGTTGATCTGCCCGGCGATCTCCAGGGCCTTCTCCAGCGCGGTCCCGTCGGGCACCACATGACCGATGAGGCCGACGGCCGCCGCCTCGGCCGCGGTGTACGGGCGACCGGTGAGCAGCATCTCCAGTGCGTGGGTGCGGGGAATCTGGCGTTGCAGGCGCACCGTGGAGCCGCCGATCGGGAACAGACCGCGTTTTACCTCGAAGAGGCCGAAGGTGGCGCTCTCGGCGCCGACCCGGATGTCGGTGCCCTGGAGGATCTCGGTGCCTCCGGCGACGCAGTACCCCTCGACCGCGGCGATCACCGGTTTACGGGGGCGGTGGTGGCGCAGCATCGCCTTCCAGTGCAGATCGGGGTCGGCCTTGAGCCGGTCGCGGTACTGCTCGCCCTCCATTCCCGCGCCGGCCAGGGCCTTGAGGTCCATGCCCGCGCAGAAGGCGCCGCCTGCTCCGGTGAGCACCACCGAGCGGACCTCGTCGTCCTCGTCCGCCGCCAGCCAGCCGTCGTAGAGCCCCACCAGCATCGGCAGCGAGAGTGCGTTCTTCGCCTCCGGCCTGTTCAGAGTGAGCACCAGCGTGGCGCCTTCGCGCCGCACGGTGAGGTGTTCCGTACCACCCATGGCCGTCCTCCCGTTTCAAGATCTGGGCGCCTGTGAGGATCTGAGCCGGATCGGCGAGCGGCGCGTAGACAGGTTGCAGCAGGCGGGGTTGCAGTTCAATAGTTTTCTGACAGGCAGTCAGATTTCTTCGTGGGGGCCTTCCCACTTTCCGCGCACGGCGCTGTAATGACGCCGGGTCACTGGACGCCGGCGTCAGGAGATGTGGTGGAGTACAACCTTGCCGACCTGTTCGAGTCCGTCGTCGACGCGGTCCCGGACCGCGAGGCGCTCGTGTTCATCGACCATCCCGGTACGGGGGCGGAGCGCAGACTCACGTACGCCGCACTGGACACCGCGGCCAACCGCATCGCGCACCATCTGGCCGGCAGCGGAATCCGCCCGGGTGAGCACCTGGGGCTGCACCTCTACAACGGGGTGGAGTATCTGCAGACCGTACTCGCCTGCCTCAAGGCGCGTATCGTGCCGGTGAATGTCAACTACCGTTATGTCGAAGAGGAGTTGATCTACCTCTACCGGGACGCGGATCTGGCGGCGCTGGTCTTCGACGGCGAGTTCACCGAGCGGGTCGCGGCGGCGCTGCCGAAGACCGAGAAGCTGCGCCACCTGATACGGGTCGGCGAGCCCCCCGAGGGGGCGCCGGAGCCCGGCATCCGGCCCGTGGCGTACGCCGACGCGGAGGCGGCCGGGTCCCCGGAGCGCGGCTTCGGACCCCGGTCGGCCGACGACCAGTTCATCATCTACACCGGCGGCACCACCGGGATGCCGAAGGGCGTGATGTGGCGTGCGGAGGACCTGTTCTTCTCCGGCCTCGGCGGCGGCGCCCCCACCGGCGAGCCGGTCGGCGCGCCGGAGGAACTGGCCGAGCGGGTCGCGGCGGGCGGCGACGGGATCACCTTCTTCCCCACTCCCCCGCTGATGCACGGCACGTCAACGCTGACCGCCTTCATCGCGTTCAACTTCGGCCAGCGGGTCGTGATCCACCGGAAGTTCGCCCCGGAGGAGGTGCTCCGCACCATCGAGAAGGAGAAGGTCACCAGTGTGTCGCTGGTCGGCGACGCGATGCTGCGACCGCTGATCGACGCGCTCAGCGGGCCGCTCAGCGGCACCGACTGCTCCTCGCTGTTCAGCGTCTCCAGTTCGGGCGCCATCATGTCGGAGACGGTGCGCGCACAGTTCCAGGAGCTGGTGCCGACGGCGACGCTGCTGAACAACTTCGGCTCGTCGGAGTCCGGGTTCAATGGCACGGCGACCCCCGACTCGGGCCCCGACAAGGGGTTCAGGCTGCGGATGAACTCCCGTACGGCGGTGGTCGATCCGGCCACCTACCGGCAGGTGGCCGTCGGCGAGGTGGGCCGGATCGCACAGCGCGGACATGTCCCGCTCGGCTACTACAACGACCCGGAGAAGACGGCCGAGACCTTCTTCCGGACCGACGGCGAGCGATGGGTGCTGCTCGGCGACATGGCGACCGTCGACGAGGAGGGCATCGTCACCGTCCTGGGGCGCGGCTCGCAGTGCATCAACACCGGTGGCGAGAAGGTGTATCCGGAGGAGGTCGAACAGGCCCTCAAGTCCCACCCCGATGTGTACGACGCCCTGGTCGCCGGGGTGCCGGACGCCCGGTGGGGCAACCATGTGGCGGCCGTGGTGCAGGTACGCCCCGGGGCGCAGGAACCCAGCCTGGACGACATCCAGGCGCACTGCCGCAGCAGGATCGCCGGGTACAAGGTGCCCAGGCAGCTGGTGATAGCACCGGAGATCCAGCGCTCGCCGAGCGGCAAGGCCGACTACCGCTGGGCGCGTGGGGTGGCGGTCGCCGCCGACTGATTTGCCGGCGGCTGAACCGGGTCCGGGCGGTCAGGCCGGGCGGAACCGCGGAAAGTGGCACGGTAGGCGCTCGGGGAGACCCCGAGCGCCTCGTGCAGATGGTTACGGAAGGACGCCGCGGTCCCGAACCCGGCGTCCGCCGCCACCCGGTCGACCGGCAGGTCGGTCTCCTCCAGGAGCTGTCTGGCCAGGTCGACCCGGCGCTGGGTGAGCCACTGGACGGGGGTGAGGCCGACCTCCTGGCAGAAGCGGCGCGAGAAGGTGCGGGTGCTCATCGCGGCACGGGCCGCCAGCTCGTCCAGGGTGATGCGCTCCCCCAGGTGCTCCAGCGCCCAGGCGCGCGCCGCGCCGGTCGGCAGCGGTGCGGGGGCAGGAACCGGGCAAGGCACGAACTGCGCCTGGCCGCCCTCGCGGTGGGGCGGGACCACCGTGGCGCGGGCCACCGCGTTGGCGACGGCGGCGCCGTGGTCGCTGCGGATCATGTGCAGGCAGAGATCGATGCCCGAGGCCACACCGGCCGAGGTGAGGACGCCCCGGTCGTCGGTGTAGAGCACATCGGGATCGACCTCCACCGCCGGGTGGAGCCGCCGCAGGTCGGCGGCCGAGCGCCAGTGGGTGGTGGCGCGCCTGCCGTCCAGGAATCCGGCCGCGGCCAGCACGAAGGAGCCGGTGCAGATGGAGGCGAGTCGGGTCCCCGGGCGGATCCGCGCGAAGGCGTCGGCGAGCGCGGGCGGCAGATACGGGGCTTCGCGCGGGCAGTAGTCCTCGTCCGATGCGGGAACGACCACGGTGTCCGCCTCGGTGAGCAGTTCGGGCCCGAGGGTGACATTGACGGTCACATCGGCCTCGGTCCGGATCTCCCCGGGCTCAACCGTGCAGGTCAGAACTGTGTACAGCGGCTCGCCCGCCGCTGATACGGCGCCTCTGAACAGCCGGTGGACGATGCCGAGTTCCATGGGGAGCAGCCCGTGGCGCACGAGTACGGCCACCCGGTGGCGGCGGCCGGGGCCTGCTGTGTCACCGAAGAGGGTCATGGCGAGATCCTTGCACATCATGTCTATCTCGCCACTGGTACCGGTCTCGGCTGGGGCGCAGGGTCGGTGCATGGCTGATATCGCGACGAAGTACACGGGCGGCCCGACGGGGCGCGGGCGGCTGCATCCCGCCTGGCGGGTGGCGGCGGTGGCGGCGCTGGCGATCGTGGCCGCGGGAGCTTTCACCACGATGGCGGGACTGTTCACGGAGCCGCTGCACCGGGAGTTCGGCTGGTCGCACGGGTCGATCGGCCTGGCGGCCTCGGTGAACATGGTGGTGTACGGGGTCGTCGCCCCGTTCTCGGCCGCGCTGATGGACCGGTTCGGGCTGCGGCGCGTGGTGGGCGCGGCGCTGGCCGCCGTCGCCGCGGGTGCTCTGCTCAGCACGGCGATGAGCGCTCCCTGGCAGTACGTACTGACCTGGGGCCTGCTGATCGGGTTCGGCTCGGGCGCGATGGCGCTGACCTTCGCAGCGACCGTCACGCAACGCTGGTTCGTCCGGCGGCGCGGGCTGGTCAGCGGGGTACTCACGGCCGCCGGGGTCTTCGGGCAGTTCGTCTTCCTTCCGGTGCTTTCGTGGGTGGTCGCGGATCACGGGTGGCGGACGGCCGCGGTGCTGCTGACGCTGGTCGCGTGCGCCGCACTGCCCCTGGCGCTGATGCTGCTGCGGGACCACCCCGCCGACGCGGGCGTACGGGCTTACGGCGCTCAGCGGTTCACCCCGAAGCCGGCGGCCCTGCCGGGTGCGGCCGCCCGTACGGTGCGGGTCCTTGGCACGGTGGCGCGCGGCGCCCCGTTCTGGCTGCTCGCGGCCACCTTCGCGATCTGCGGCGCCTCGACCAACGGCGTGATGTGGACGCACTTCACCCCGGCCGCCCACGACCACGGGATGCCCGCGACCACGGCGTCCTCGCTGCTCGCACTGGTCGGTGTCTTCAATGTCGCGGGCACGGTCCTCTCCGGCTGGCTGACCGACCGTCTGGATCCGCGGAGGCTGCTCGCCGTGTACTACGCGCTGCGCGGTCTGACGCTGCTCTGCCTGCCGGTGCTGATGTCCGCCACGGTCCGGCCGCCGATGGTCGCCTTCGTGGTGGTGTTCGGGCTGCTCGACGTGGCCACCGTGCCGCCGACTCTCGCGCTCTGCAGGGAGCTGTACGGGGCGGACAGCGCGATCGTCTTCGGCTGGGTGGCCGCCGCGCACCAACTGGGCGCCGGTCTCGCCGCGTTCCTCGGCGGGGCGGCACGGGACGCGTTCGGCTCGTACGACCCGCTGTGGATCGCGATCGGCGCGGTCTGCGGCGCCGGGGCGCTGCTCGCGCTGCTGATCGCGCGGCCCGCCGGCCGGTGCGGCACGGTGGCGGGTCCGGGTCTCCGCTGACCGTGACCCGGTGCGGCGTCGTGGCGGCTCGGGTGGCCGGGAGGTCCGCCGGGGGCTGTACGAGCGCCCCCGGCGGACGACGCGAATCAGACGGCTCCGGCTTCCTGCAGGGCGAGTGCCTCCGCCCATGGCGTGCGGGCCGCGACCAGGGGCCGCAGGGCGCGCAGCGGACGGGTCATGTTCACACCGACCGCACCGCAGACCTGTCCCGCGCGGGCGAACAGAGCGGTGAACTTCCGCTCGGCGAGGCTCCCTTCGACGATGTGCACCAGGTCGGCGCCACGGGTCCTGCCGTGGATCTGGACCTTGAGGTCGTACTGGTCCGACCAGACGAAGGGCACGGTGGTGAAGGCGGTGGCCGCCTCTCCGGCGAGGATGTTGCGGGCGACCGCGCGGCCCTGTTCCGATGCGTTGGTGCGGTGCTCGATCCGCAGCCGCTCCCCGGTCACCGGGTCGGGCCAGGACGCCACGTCTCCGGCGGCCCAGATGTGCTCGGCGGCGCGGAGAGTGGCGTCGCACTCGACGCCGTTGCCGAGGCGGAGCCCGCTTCCCGCGAGCCATTCGGTGTTGGGCCGCGACCCGATGCCGACGAGTACGGAGTCCGCCGCGAGGGTGCGGCCGTCGGAGAGACGTACGCCCGTCGCACGGCTGCCGTCGGTGACGATGTTCTCGACGAGGGCGCTGGTCACCGTCCGTACGCCGTGTTCCTGGTGCAGGTCCGTCAGCATGCTCCCGATGTCGTGGCCGACCGCGTCGGCGAGCGGCACCGCCCGGTCGGTCACCAGCGTGACCTCGCAGCCGGCCTCCCGGGCGACGGCGGCAGCCTCGGCGCCGATGAAGCCGCCGCCGACGATCACCAGATGCGGCCGGCCGGCGAGCGACTCGCGCAGGGCCGTCGCGTCGTCCAGCGTGCGCAGGACATGGACTCCCGCGATACCGTCCATGCCCGGCAGCACCCGGGGCCGGACTCCGGTGGCGACGACGAGCGCGTCATAGCCGATGGTGCCGCCGTCGCCGGTGTCCATCTCCCGGGCGGCCGGATCCAGGGCCCGCGCCCGGGTGCCGGAGCGCAGCTCGATGTCCAGGTCGGCCAGCGCCCCGGCGCTCCGCAGCAGGACCCGGTCGGCTGCCCACTCACCGGCGAGCAACTGCTTGGAGAGCGGCGGCCGGTCGTACGGAAGGTGCTCCTCCTCGCCCACGAGCACGAGCCCGCCGTCGTAACCGGACCGGCGCAGCCCCTCCGCCGCGGCGAGGCCGGCGGCGGACGCGCCGACGACTACGACCCGGCGCGGACCGCTCACGAGAGGGCCCCGGGCAGTCCGGCGCCGTGGCGCCCGTCCGCTTCGGTGGTGATGCGCATGGCCGCTCCGATGGTCACGGTGCCCGGCGCCGCGCCGCACACCACGGTGAAGTGAACGTCCGAAAATTTACACCCGGGTACTCACCTCGCCCCTCCCACCCCGCACGCCTGCGTACGAGTTGACGGTCCGGGACCGCAGGCGGCCCGTCGGTGCCGCTGCCCCTGCGGGGGGATGGAGGGGCAGACGGGCAGCACACAGCTCTTGACGGTCCGGCCTGCTCCTGAATTACTGATCGGACACATGTCGACCGAATGATCGGTCGGCTGGTTTGCCGGTCGGGACACCGGGACGGGAGTGACCACATGACAGCCCTGCTGGACGCGGCTGAACGGCTCAACCGCGACGAGCTCGAAGCGCTTCAGACCGAGCGGCTGCGCGCGACGCTCCGGCACGCGTACGAGAACGTGCCCTTCTACCGCGAGTCCTTCGACAAGGCGGGGCTGCGCCCCGAAAACTGCCGCACCCTCGCCGACCTGGCCCGCTTCCCGTTCACCGTCAAGGCCGATCTGCGCGACCAGTACCCGTTCGGGATGTTCGCCGTACCGGAGTCCGAGGTACGGCGCATCCACGCCTCCAGTGGCACGACGGGCCGCCCGACGGTCGTCGGCTACACCGAACGCGACCTGTCCACCTGGGCGGACGTGGTGGCCCGGTCCATCCGCGCGGCGGGCGGCAGGCCCGGCGACAAGGTCCATGTGGCGTACGGATACGGACTGTTCACCGGCGGCCTCGGGGCTCACTACGGCGCCGAACGCCTCGGCTGCACGGTAATCCCCGCGTCCGGCGGAATGACGGCCCGTCAGGTGCAGCTGATCCAGGACTTCCACCCCGACATCATCATGGTGACGCCGACCTACATGCTCACCCTGCTCGACGAGTTCGAGCGCCAGGGCATCGACCCCAGGTCCACCTCACTGCGGGTCGGCATCTTCGGCGCCGAACCATGGACCGATGAGATGCGGCGCGAGATCGAGGAGCGGTTCGCGATCGACGCCGTCGACATCTACGGGCTCTCCGAGGTCATGGGGCCCGGTGTGGCCCAGGAGTGCGTCGAGACCAAGGACGGCCTCACGATCTGGGAGGACCACTTTTTCCCAGAAGTGGTCGATCCGGTCACGGGTGAGGTCCTGCCGGACGGCGAGCAGGGGGAGTTGGTCTTCACCTCGCTCACCAAGGAGGCCATGCCGGTGATCCGCTACCGGACCAGGGACCTGACCCGGCTGCTGCCGGGCACCGCCAGAGAGTTCCGGCGGATGGAGCGGATCAGCGGGCGCAGCGACGACCTGGTCATCGTGCGCGGGGTGAACCTCTTCCCCACCCAGGTCGAGGAGATCGTGCTGCGGACACCCGGCCTCGCCCCGCACTTCCAGCTGCGGCTCACCCGGGAGGGCCGGATGGACGCGCTGACCGTACGGGCGGAGGCCAGGCCCGACACCTCGCCGGAGGTACGGGATGCGGCGGCCCGGTCGGTCGCCGCGCGCATCAAGGACTCCATCGGGATCTCGGTCTGCATGGAGGTCGTCGACCCCGAGACGCTGGAGCGGTCGGTGGGCAAGTTCAAGCGGATCGTGGACTTGCGAAGCGATCCCGTGAAGTCACCGCGCGACGCGTGAAGTCGATCGGCAGGCGGGTGGCACGCCAGGCTCCGCAGCAGCCGTGTCCGCTGATCTCACGGCGTGGCCCCGGTACAGAAGACTTCCGGGCCTTCTGTACCGGGGCTCCTCCACACTCTGCGGCCGGAACTGACGGTTCAGCAGGGGTGCAGGGCCGACCCCAGTGTGGGGCCATCACACGGGGTGCGAAGTTCAGAGGGTGGAGCGCCAGCCTCCTCGGGCAAGCCGTGTCCGGCCGTCCGGAGTGATCAGCACATGGGCGCCGCGCACGGGCAGCTCGCCGTGCTGAAGCCAGTACGAACGGATCTCATCCAGAACGTCCCACAGGTGGCGTGGACCGCTCTGGTGTACGACAGGATCGCCCCCCTCCGTGCTGGTGGCTCGGGCCCATGAGCCGTCCGGGTGGGCGAGCCACGTTGTGCGCTGCTGCCCGGTCTCCTCGTAGCCGTAGACGACGCCGGGTACCTCGATGCCGAGCATGGACGACAGGTCCCATGCCTGTTCGACGTCGACCACCGGATATCGGCTGACCGTGACGAACTCCCCCCTTTCGGCGCAAGCCGTCTCGACCAGACCGTCCAAGAGTGGCGGGTAGTCGGCACTGTGGCGGGCGTGCATGAACCCGGCGCGGTCCCACTCGACTCGTCCCCGGGCGGTGCCGTCCTCCTGCTTGTCCGCGGTGACAATGAGCGTCGTGCCCGCGATGTTGGTCACCAGCCGCCCGCCCGGCTTGAGTGCCGTCAGCCAACTGGTGGGCACAGGCCGGACCCCGACCGTGGCCACGATGCGGTCGTAGTGCTCTGGCAGCTCGCCGCTCGCATCCAGGGTGTAGAGCTGGGGCCCCAGTCCGACCTGGGTGAGCCGCTGGCCTGCTGCTTCGGTGAGGTAGGGGTCCACGTCGATACTGGTGACCCGATGGTCACCCAGGCGTACGCAGGCCAGCGCGGTGCCGTATCCCGAGCCGGTGCCGACATCCAGCAGGGTGTCTCCGTCGCTGAGCCGGGCGTGCTGGAACATCCGCACCAGCAGACTCGGCAGCGTTGCCGACGACGTTGGCCGGCCTGCCGGCCGATCGCCGGGCTGCGCCTGGTCCGCGTGTGTGCTTCCGACCCGGGTTACGAGCGAGTCGTCCGCGTACGCGGCAGTCAGCCAAGCTTCCTCGTCGTCCGCCCCTGCGCGCAGGGACCAACTGTCCTGGCCCGCCCACCAGCAAGGGATGAACAGGTGGCGCGGGAGCAACGCAACAGGGGCGCGCCACCGCGACCCCGACGGGACCGCACCGGCAGCGAGGGCTGCGGCGTGGGGCTTCCAGTTCACCGGCATCTCCTAGAACTTGGGGTTGCAGGCGGGGGTGCTGGCCGGACTGCAATCCCCGCCATCATTGGGCGGGCACGCGTTCGTCGCCGCCTTCGGCACAGCGGATCGGGCATCAGCCCACCGAGAACCGGACAGGACGTCCCGCAGGGGGGTGTTGCGCACGTTCCCCGTTCGCAGATGCCGGGACAGGATGCAGCCGTACACGTCACCGTCCGGGGAGACAGCGACGCGCTCGTGGAAGCACCGCCCGCATAGCTCGCTCACACCGGGGATGGTGGCGGAGTCCGCTGCCGCGCGTCCAATCGCCCGCACCTGGTCCACCCTGATGTTCTGCACTCCGAGTGAACGCAGTTGGGCTTCGGCTTCGCCATGGGCGTGTGCGGTTGCCGGCTGCGCGTGCCGGGCGGGGTCAGATCGTGTCGGCGATCTTGCTCAACAGGGCTGCGCTGGCCGGGATGTCGTGGTTGAGCCGGACCGCACGGTGTGGCAGTTCGGCGAGACGGGCCGCCACCTCGGCGCGGGCGCTCTTCCGGCCGCCGCCGTCGACGCCCTGGGCCAGGCCGAAGACGTCCGGGTAACGGTCCTCTGTCGCCCCCGACATGAAGTCGGCCTCGCCCAGCGTGCGTCTGCCGTCGATGACGTCGGGTGCTGCGTCTGCGTCGACCTGGGGGAAGACCAGACCGGCGGCGTGCCCGCGGGTGGCCAGGGGGACGTTGAACATGTCCGGGAACTGGTCGGGGAATACCTGGACCTTGCGCTCCCGCTTCTTGGCGTCCCACAGCGGGGTGTGGTCTGCGGCGAGCAGCGCATCGGTCACGGATTCGTGCTGGGTCGGGTGGAAGCTGTCGCCGCCCTGCAGGTGCTCGCGCGCTGTGGCGTCCCAGCCGAGCGAGTGCAGCAGGCCGACGCCGAGCGCGGCGGCGGACGGCCAGGGCACCACGTCTACATCGGCTTCGCCGGTGGGCCGGACGAGGACCCGGTCCTTGGCGAGGAGCTGCCAGCCGTGCGAGGCGAGCAGCAGGGCCGTGGTCGTCTTGCCGGCGCCCTTGTCACCGAAGGTGAGGAGCATTGCGCCGTCGTCCGGCCGTACGACTGCGGAGGAGTGGAGCACAGCCCAGCCGTCCCGCAGGGGCCGGCCACGGACCGCTTCCCGTGCGAGGCGCGCGGCGGCCAGGGCGAGAGGCTGTACGTGGGTGCCGGCGAGGACGAGACGACCGGAGGACGGCGTGCTGCGGTACACGATCCCTTCAACCAGCGACGTGGCGATGATGTCCTCACCGTCGCGTGCCACGAAAAGGGGGTGCTTCGCGTACTCCACGGCCTCCGTTGCCCGGCCATCGTTCACCAGACTGGTGATCTCCTCGTAGGCGGTCGGGTTGACGTCCGCGGTCACGACGGCTTCGGCGCACACTTCGGTGGCGTCCACGGAAGTGGCGTTCCACCACGGGCCGAAGTAGCGCAGGGCCCAGTCGGTGACTTCGGGGCGGTTGCTCAGCACGGCGACGGCAGCCGTTGCGGCGACGAGCCGGGCGGCACTGATCATGGTGCAGCAGTCAGGGACAGCCGCGCTCCGGCGGCGGCTCCAGCAGCTGTCCGCCCGTATCGCCGCTCACCCGGACTGGCGGACCCCGCCCGGGAACACGCCAGCCGCACGGATGGCGCTCCGTGAGACTGCCCGGGGCCTGACAGGCGCCCGGCAGTCTCACGGAGCGCCATGATGGACATCACCGAATCGCAGGGCCCGCATCCTGCGGGCCCGATTCGGTCGCTAAGCACGGGCGTTGCCCGACCATGCGCGAGATCGGCGACGCCGCCGGCCTGTCCAGCACGTCGTCCGTGAACTACCAGGTGCGGCGCCTACAGCCCCAGAGGCTCGCCACCCGCACCGCCCAGGAATGGCAGCCGTACGGTTAGGGCCTGCGCGATGTCGTGAATCGGTTGCCGGGTTCCGCCCTCTTCACGGGGTGGAACCCGCGTCAGCAAGCACCTCATGTCGGCCCTGGAAGAAGCCGCGCAGGAGCAGGAAACAGCCCAGCAAAAGGGACGGCACGGAGGAACAGAACGGACAGGCCGAGCGCCGACACATTCGGCGTCGACGCAAGCTCTGCCTGAAGGAAGCCACAAGACCTCACTTCGCCGCCTCGGCGATCGTCCCCAGGGACACCGCGGTGAACACCCCAGCATCCCGCCACTGTCGAAGCCGGCCGTAAACGGTAGACCAGCGCCCGAACCGTTCGGGCGCCTCCGCCACTTCGCCCCGTTCCTGAACGGCCACATGACGCCCTCGAAGTGCGTCCGCCGGTTCTCCGGGTACGGGCCGTACTCACCGACCGGCAGGAACGGGGAGATGAACTCCCACTCGGCATCCGGAAGTTGAGGGCGAGGCATCCCACCGCTCTACTCCACGAGCCGGGCCGCCCCCAGGCCGGGCCCCACGAGATCACAACTCCACACATTAATGCGTGTCGATGGTGTCGAGGGCCTCAAGGATGCCCGTCAGCGCCGCGGAGAAGCGGTCGAGGGTGTCCTCCCGCAGCGAGACGAAGCAGCGGGTGCCCTCGAAGCGGTGGAGAGTCAGACCCGCTTCTCGCAGGATCCGCATGTGGTGGCTCACCGTGGACGGCCCGAGGCTCACGGAAAAGTCCTCACGCTGGTGCTCGGCGCGGTCCGCCAGCACGGCGACGATCGCGAGCCGGGCCGGATCCCCCAGGGCAGAGAGCAGCCTTGCAAGCTGAACGTCCCCGAGATCGGGGTGATGCGGACTCTTCGGCATGAGGCAAGACTACTATTTCGAAGTTCTACATTGTTCGATGTAGTCTTCCTGGCGGCACATCGATCAAGGAGGTCCCCATGGAGTTTCTCGTGAAGGTCGACGGTTCCCGCGCCTACACGCTTCCCGCCGACGAACGCGACGATCTCATCCGCCGGGAACGGGAGCGGGGCCGTGAACTGCTGGACGAGGGAGTGATCCAGCAGTTCTGGCGGATCCCGGGCCGGCGCGGCAACGTCGGCATATGGTCTGCCATCGACGCCGACGCGCTGGAAGAGGCGCTGACCAGCCTGCCGATCTGGCCGTACGCCGACATCGAGGTCACCGCCCTGGCCACGCACCCCATGATCCGGCAACGCTGACCCGCCCGCACCGGCTGGGCGTCCGCGTCGACCCGGCCGCGCGTGAGAAACCCAGCCCGGCGAGATCAGGGTGTTGACTGCTTCCAGCCGTGTTCCGTGAGCCGACCCTTGTCGCTGTCCGTCACTCCGCGCCGTAGTACAGCCGGAGGAACTCCTCCATCGACGCGTCGACGCCGGCGCGGTCACCGGTGGCGAGCAGGTCGAGCAGTAGACCGCGGACAGTGGCGAGTCCCATTCTGGCGCGTCTCCGGGCCACGGCAGGGTCCGCTCCCGCACTGACTTCGGCGGCCACGAGCGGCTCCAGCCAGTCCTTCACAAGCCCTTCGAGCACCGGAGCCGCCTCGGGGCGGCCTCGCAGCGCCTGCCCGCAGACTTCGAAGAAGAGTCGCTCCTGACCGGCCAGCCGAGGGTCCGCCAGCTGCTGCCACAGCCGGCGCGCGAGGTCGGCGGGCGAGAGACCGGACTCCAGGCGGAGCCGGGACAGGAGGTCGCGCTGACGTCGCTCCGACGTCCGGACGATCTCGACGAACAGCCGTTCCTTGGAGCCGAAGTAGTGGATCAGCATGCGATGACTGACGCCGATCGCGGCGCCCAGGCGGCGCAGGCTCAGGTCCGCGATGCCGTGTGCCGCGACGTGATCGACGGCCGCGTCCACCAGTTGTGCGCGCCGGTCCCCGTGGGTGCCTTGCCCGGCCCTGCCGTCGGGAAGCGAGTCGTCCGTATTCACCACGGCCGCGAGTGTACCAATCGGTACATGCTGCCTGTACCGATTGGTACATGAAGTCTGTCACCGTGTCGATCCACGTACCTCAGACGTCGGAGCAGGTCTACGACTTCCTCGATGTCATGGCTCACCACGAGCGGTTCACCAACCACTATCTGACCGACTGGCGCTACAACGACCCTGCCTGCGGCATCGGACCGTGCGTAACGGTGACCGCCGCTCTGGGCGGCACCGAGACCGACGTCACCATCGAGGTCGTGGAGGGCCGACGTGCTGCGGCGCATCGTCGAACGCAACGTCAGCGGGGCCGGCCGACGCGTGGCCCACGGCACCTATGCCATGGAACCGCTGCGGACCGGTGGGACCCACATCTCGTTCACCTACAGGTGGGTGCACGCCCCCCTCGCCGACCGGCTGCTGGCCGCCGTTCGAACCATGATGCGGCGCGCCAACCGCACGGCCATGCGACGCCTGGCCACCGAGTTGGCGCACCACGTGCCCGCCGCCGGCGTTGTGGACGCAGACGAACAACACGGAGGGGATGCGTAGTCAGACAGGGGCGCGGCCTTCGTCGGCCAGGGGCGCGGGAGCGGTGAAGAAGCGGCGGGCGTACAGTGCGACGTAGACGAGGCCGATCAGTACGGGTACCTCGATGAGCGGGCCGACCACACCGGCGAGTGCCTGCCCGGACGTGGCGCCGAACGTGGCGATGGCTACCGCGATGGCCAGTTCGAAGTTGTTGCCGGCGGCGGTGAACGCGAGCGTCGTGGCACGCGGGTAGTCGAGTCCCACGGCACGGCCGACCGCCATCGATCCGGCCCACATGATCGCGAAGTACACGAGGAGCGGCAACGCGATGCGGACGACGTCGAGCGGCTGCGAGGTGATTGCGTCGCCTTGCAGCGCGAACAGGACGATGATCGTGAACAGCAGCCCGTACAGGGCGAACGGCCCGATGCGCGGGATCAGCTTCGCCTCGTACCAGGCGCGGCCCTTGGCCTTCTCGCCGATTCGGCGCGTGAGGTAGCCGGCGACGAGCGGAATACCGAGGAAGATCAGCACGCTTCGGGCGATCTCCCACACGGACACGTCGAGGCCGGCCTGCTCAAATCCGAGCCACCCGGGCAGCACGGAGAGGTAGAACCAGCCGAGGGCCGAGAACGCGATCACCTGAAACACCGAGTTCAGCGCCACCAGGACGGCGGCGGCCTCGCGGTCACCGCAGGCCAAGTCGTTCCAGATGATCACCATGGCGATGCAGCGCGCCAGCCCCACGACGATCAGACCCGTGCGGTACTCGGGCAGGCCGGGCAGGAACAGCCACGCCAACGCGAACATGAGCGCCGGTCCGACGATCCAGTTCAGCAGCAGCGAGGGCAACAGCAGGCGGCGGTCGCGGGTGACGGTGTCGAGCCGGTCGTACCGCACCTTGGCGAGGACCGGGTACATCATCACGAGCAGGCCGAGCGCGATCGGCAGCGATACCCCGGTCACCGTGACCTTGGCGAGCGTGGCCCCGAGGCCGGGCACAACGCGGCCGAGTCCGAGGCCGAGCGCCATAGCGGCGAGAATCCACACGGCGAGGTAGCGGTCAAGGAACGACAGACGGCCGGCGACCGCCTGCTCGGGTGCGGAGCTCACGCGGTCACCTCGGCGGGCGCGGGCAGGGTCTCGCCTGCGGGACGCGTCAGGACGCCTGCGAGGCGGTCGGTCATGTCGGGCAGCAGCCAGTAGTAGACCCACGTACCGCGCCGCTCACAGTCGATGAGGCCGGCCTGCCGAAGCAGCTTGAGGTGATGCGAGATCGTCGGCTGAGAGAGATCGAAGGCGGGCGTCAGGTCGCAAACGCAGACCTCTCCGCCGGCGCGCGAGGCGATCAGCGAGAGCAGGCGCAACCGCACCGGGTCGCCCAACGCCTTGAAGACCTGCGCCAGTTCGACGGCCTGCCCCTCACCGAGGGGAGCGGTCAGCAGCCCGGGGCAGCAGGCGCCGGCCTTGTCGTCAGTCTGACCGAGCACCACAAGCTCTTGTTTCGACATGCTTCTATATTGACATTTGCCTATTCACGAAGCAACCTTGAATAGACGGACATCAATGCAGTCGATCGGAGCCCTGCCATGTCCCGTGCACAGCTCGCCCTGCGCGTCAGCGACCTGGAAGCGTCGGTCAGCTTCTACTCGAAGCTGTTCGGCACCGAACCGTCCAAGCGACGTGAGGGATACGCCAACTTCGCCATTACGGAGCCGCCGCTCAAGCTCGTCTTGATCGAGGGAGAGCCCGGACAGGAAACCTGCCTGGACCACCTCGGCGTAGAGGTGGAAGCGACCGAGCAGGTGGCGGCCGCAACGACTCGCCTCAAGGATGCCGGCCTCGCCACGTTCGAGGAGAACGACACCTCGTGCTGCTACGCGCTACAGGACAAGGTGTGGGTGCACGGCCCGGGCAAGGAGCCGTGGGAGGTCTACGTTGTCAAGGCCGACACAGACCAGCTGGGCAAGAGTCCCGCCTTGCACGGCAGCGCGTGCTGCAGCAGCGAGCCCGCTCCTGCTGAATCCTCCCCTTCAGCGACTGGTTGCACATGCGGCAGCTGACTCATCGCTCTCCTGAACGAACAGCCACTGCGCCAGGTCGACGTCGGCGAGGAGGAGATGGGCCGTGTCCACCCCCCTCCCAGTGAGGCCATCTGCACTGTGACGTCGGCGGTGTCGGCGAGGTGCGGCGCTGGGCGAATGGGATGCCATCGCCGCCAGTGGGATCCCGTTCTGCCACCGGCTGCCCGTAGGGAACTCGAACGGGTCGGCCTCCGAGGCGATCGTCAGAGGGTGTTCCAGGGAAGTCGCCGACTCGAACCCTGCGTCGCCGGGGCGGGGGTGTCCGGTGCAGGGGTCACCGACGGCGGCCAGAAGGGCATCAAATCCACTCAACATCCGATGGCAGCACACGGTCGACCTTCGATGGCGCAGGCCACCGATGACTCGCGAACGAGACCGACCAGAGTGCGAGAAAATTCGAACATGTGCTCTACTCGACGACATGAGGTACAGCTTTCCCGACGATCTCCTGAGGGCCCAGGCCGACTGGTACGCCACCTACTGGCAGCTCGCGGCCCCCGCCGCGCGACAGGCCGGAACTGCCGCGCCCCGGCGACGCCTCCAGCAGCTGTCCGCGCGCATCGCCGCTCACCCGTACTGGCAGACGCCGCCCGGGAACACCCCGGCCGCGCGGATGGCGCTCCGTGAGGCCGCCCGAGGCCTGGGCCGGGCGCGGTCATGATGGACGTCACCGATCGGCAGGTGCGCATCCTGCGGTGCCTGCGGGACTCGGCGGCAGCCCACCGGCCGCTCCAGTGATCGTGGTGACCGGGCCGGAACAGATGTAGGGTGCCGGCGCCATGAACAACGAGACAGCGAGCGAGCAACTGCTGGCCATGGCCAGCACCGCCGGATACGGCGAGGCGGCCGGGGCCCTTGCCCAGCAGTACGAGAGCGTCACCTTCGCCGAGGTGCACCGCGAGGTGCTGCACCTGTTCCCCTCCTGTCCGAGCTCGGTGCTGGACATCGGGGCGGGCAGCGGGCGCGACGCGGCGGCGCTGGCCGCCAGGGGGCACCGGGTCGTCGCTGCCGAACCCACCGCCGAGCTGCGCTCGCTGGGCCGGCGCCTCCACGACGGCCGGCAGATCGAATGGGTCGACGACGCGCTGCCGGAACTGCCCGTTCTGACCGCGCGATGCCACCGCTTCGACCTGGTCCTGCTGACCGCGGTCTGGATGCACCTCGACGAACGACAACGTGCCTCGGCCATGATTCGCCTGGCCGGCCTGCTCACCACCGGCGGCCGGGTGATCCTCTCCCTTCGCCATGGCCCGGTCCCGGCGGGCCGCCGTATGTTCCCCGTTTCCGCAGAGGAGACCATCGACCTCGCCCACACGCACGGCCTGGACATCGTCCACCACGCCCAGCGCGAGGATCCGCACGGACGCCCGGGAGTGGCGTGGTCCTACCTCGGCCTCCAGCTCCATGCAGATCGCGACCTCCCCGGCCCCATCACCGAGCAGTAACCCCCGGGGCTGGGGTTCCTGACCGGTGTACCGCGCCTCGGCCTCGACGCCCGGACCGGGATCCTGGTGGAGCCCGAGGCCTGCGGCGACCGACCGGCGGCGGTCTTCGGTGTGAAGTCCCCGACCCTAAAACGCTCGAACGCTCGAACGCTCGGCGGGCAAGTTCAGACAGTGGGCAAGTTCAAACGGATCGTGGATCTGCGAAGCGGTCCCGCAACTCGCGCTTGAGGATCTTCCCGCTGGCGTTGCGCGGCAGAGAGTCCACGAACAGGACCCGCTTCGGGGCTTTGAAGTGCGGGAGGGACGCGCGGGCGTGGTCGAGCAGTTCGGCCTCGGTGACCTCGTCGCACACCACGACCACGGCCGTGACCGCCTCGATCCAGCGGTCGTCGGGCAGTCCGACGACCGCTGCCTCGGCGACCCCGGGGTGGGTGTAGAGCGCGTCCTCGACCTGGCGTGAGGCGACCAGCACGCCTCCGGAGTTGATGACGTCCTTCACCCGGTCGACCACGGTGAAGTACCCCTGCGCGTCGCGCACCGCGAGATCGCCGGAGTGGAACCACCCGTCGCGGAAGGCTTCCGCGGTCTCCTCCGGCTTGCCCCAGTAGCCCTCGCACAACTGCGGTGAGCGGTAGACGACTTCGCCCGCCGTGCCGTCGGGTACCTCGTCGCCCTTCTCGTCGACGACCGCGGCCTCCACGAAGAGAACAGGCCGGCCGCAGGAGTCCATCCGCCCCTCGTGCTCGTCCGGCCCCAGGACCATGGCGAGCGGGCCGATCTCGCTCTGGCCGAAACAGTTGTGGAAGGCCAGACCGGGCAGCCGCTCCCGGAGCCGCTCCAGGACGGGCACCGGCATGATCGACGCGCCGTAGAACGCCTTGCGGAGACCGCTCAGATCGCGGGTGGCGAAGCCGGGGTGGTGGGAGAAGCCGATCCACACGGTGGGCGGCGCGAAGAGCGTGTCCGCAAGGCCGGCCTCGACCAGCCCGAACACCTCGGCCGCGTCCGGGGCGTCCAGGATGGTGTTCTCGGCGCCCACCGCCAGATACGGCAGCAGGAAGACATGCAGCTGGGCCGAGTGGTAGAGCGGAAGCGAATGCAGCGGCCGGTCCGACTCCTGGAGGCCGAGGGCGGTGATGGCGCTGACGTACTCGTGGACGAGTGCCCGGTGCGTCATCATCGCGCCCTTGGCGAGTGCGGTGGTGCCCGAGGTGTAGAGCAGCTGCACCAGGTCCTCAGAGCCGGGCGGGCGTTCGGGGGTGAAAGGCCGCGGATTGCCGAGCGCGGTGAGCAGCGATCCGTCGCCCCCGCGCAGCAGGAGCACCGGGAACCCGTCCGGTACGGCGCCGGCGAGGCCGGGGTCGGCGAGTACCAGCGCGCTGCCCGACTGGCCCAGGATGTACGCGAGTTCGTCACCGGTGAGGTTCTGGTTCACCGGTACATGGATCAGCCCGGCACGGGCGCAGGCGAGGAAGCCGATGAGGTAGACGTCCGAGTTGTTGCCGTAGGAGGCGACCCGGTCGCCGGTCCACAGCCCGTGCCCGGTCAGGACGGCTGCCGCCGTGGTGACGGCCTCGTCGAGGGCCGCGTAGGTCCAGGCGCGGTCCCCGTACCGGACGGCGGTACGCCCTGGCACCCGCCGCGCGCTGCGGCGCAGGATCCCGTCGACCGTGCTGGCGCGTACACCTGTCGTGGCGTGTGTCGTGGCGTGGTCCTGTGTCATGGCGCGATCCTGCGGTTCGCCGGGGGTCCGGTCAAGGGAGGCGTACCGGGCAGGCGAACCGCAGGATCACGAGCGGCCGGCCGTCACCCCCGGTCGGCAGCTCCGCGCCGCGGCTCAGGGGCTGACGGCCAGGAACACGAAGGCGGCGAAGATCGCCAGGTGGATGCCGCCCTGCATCAGGGTCGCCCGGCCAGGGACGATGGTCAGGGCGCCGACCACCACGGTCAGCGCGAGCAGCACCATATGGGTGGCTCCGAGCCCGAGCAGCAGCGGTCCGGTGAGCCAGACCGAGGCCAGCGCGATGGCCGGGATCGTCAGCCCGATGCTCGCCATGGCCGAGCCGAGCCCCAGGTTGAGGCTGGTCTGGACGCGGTCGCGGCGCGCCGCCCGTACCGCCGCGAGCGTCTCGGGCAGCAGCACGAGCAGCGCGATCACCACGCCGACGACCGCGTGGGGCAGCCCTGCCGCCGCGACGCCCGACTCCAGGGTCGGCGAGATGCCCTTGGCGTCACCCACCACGGCGATCAGAGCGACAAGCAGCAGTACGAGGCTGAGCAGGGCGGCCCGCCGGCCCGGCGGTGGTGCGTGGCCGTCCTCGGTCTGGATTTCGCCCTGCTGGGTGAGGGGCAGGAAGTAGTCCCGGTGACGCACCGTCTGGACGGCTACGAACAGGCCGTACAGGCAGAGTGACGCGATGGCGGCGAAGGCAAGCTGGGGCCCGCTGAACTCCGGTCCCGGCTTCCTGGTGAACCTCGGCAGGACCAGGGTGAGGGTCGCGAGCGCCGCCACGGCGGACAGGGCCGTGCCCGATCCCTCGGCGTTGAAGACGGCGACCCCGCGGCGTACGGCGCCGATCAGCAGGGAGAGACCCACGATCCCGTTGCAGGTGATCATCACCGCGGCGAAGACGGTGTCCCGGGCGAGTGAGGAGTACTTGGAGCCGCCGTCGGCCATCAGGGTGACGATGAGCGCCACTTCGATGACGGTGACGGCGACCGCCAGCACCAGCGAGCCGAAGGGCTCTCCCACCCGGTGGGCGATCACCTCGGCGTGGTGCACGGCGGCCAGCACCGCTCCGGCCAGGCAGAGCGCCACCAGGACCACGGCGAACACCGGCAGCTCGCGGCCCCAGCTGAGGATCAGGGCCACGACAGCGACCACGGGGACCGCGGTGGTCCACTGTGCCGCCAGGGCCCGGCTCGGCGCTCTCATGGATCCACGCTGGCAGAGATGATCAGCGGCTGCCCGGCGGGCGCGCCCGGCACCGGGGCCCCGCTTCCGGATCAGGCCGGGTCGCGGGGTCCGGCCCACGTACCTGCGCTGGTGTCGTCGGTCCAGGCGGAATCAGACGGCGCGCTCGTGCCCTTCCCAGTACGGTTCGCGCAACCGCCGCTTGTAGAGCTTGCCGTTGGGGTCGCGGGGCATCGTCTCGATGAAGTCGACGCTCTTGGGGCGCTTGTACCCGGCCAGCCGGGACTCGCAGTGGGCGAGGATCTCGGCGGCGAGCGCGTCGCCGGGCTCGGCGCCGTCGGCCGGTTCGATGACGGCCTTGACCGCTTCGCCCCAGTCGCTGTGCGGGATCCCGAAGGCGGCGGCGTCGGCGACCGCGGGGTGGGTGAGCAGGGCGGACTCGATCTCGGCCGGGTAGATGTTGACCCCGCCGGAGATGATCATGTCGATCTTGCGGTCGCGGAGGAAGAGGTAGCCGTCCTCGTCGAGCAGGCCCAGGTCTCCGACGGTGAAGAAGTCGCCGATGCGGTTCTTCGCCGTTTTGGCCTCGTCCTTGTGGTAGCTGAAGCCGCCGGTGGACATCTTCATGTAGACGGTGCCGAGTTCGCCGGGCGGCAGCCGGTTGCCGTCGTCGTCGTGGATGGCGAGTTCGCTGATGGGCCAGGCCTTGCCGACGGTGCCCGGCTTCTTCAGCCAGTCCTCGGCCGTGGCGAAGGCACCGCCGCCCTCGCTGGCCGCGTAGTACTCCTCGACGCAGCGCCCCCACCACTCGATCATCGCCCGCTTGACGTGGTCGGGGCAGGGCGCGGCGCCATGGATGGCATGGCGCATCGAAGTGACGTCGTACCGCTCCTTGACCTCGTCGGGCAGGGCGAGGAGGCGGTGGAACTGGGTCGGGACCATATGTGTGTGCGTGCAACCGTGCGCGTCGATCGCGCGCAGCATCTCCTCGGGCGTCCACTTGTCCATCAGGACCAGGGGGTGGCCGATGTGCAGGGCCGCGCCGGCGAACTGGAGCACGGCGGTGTGGTAGAGCGGCGAGCAGACGAGATGAACGTTGCCGTCGAAGGGCCTGATCCCGAAGATCCCGAGGAACCCGCCGAGGTAGGTCTCCTCCGGCAGCTTGCCGGACAGCGGGCGGCGGATGCCGCGCGGCCGTCCGGTGGTGCCCGAGGTGTAGTTCATCACCCAGCCGAGGGTGCGGTCATCCGGTACGGATCCGGGCTGCCCGCCGGGGAGATCGCCGTAGGGACGGAAGCCCGGTATGGCGCCGACCGCGTACCGTTGGGTGGCGGGGAGCCCGGCTTCGTCCGCCGCCGCCGTCGCCGCTTCGGCGAACCGCTCATGGGCGATGAGGACCTTGGCCCCGGAGTCGGAGACGATCCAGGCGATCTCAGGCCCGACGAAGTGGTGGTTGACCGGGACCAGATAGAGACCGGCCTGCGAGGCGGCCAGATACGCGGTGAGGAACTCGACGCTGTTCGGCAGGACGACCGCGAAGGCGTCCCCGCGCTCCAGACCTGCGGCGCGCAGCCCGTGCACCAGCTGGTTGACGGCCGTGTGCAGCCGTCCGGCGGTCCACTCCTCGCCATCGGGTGCGATCACGACCGTGCGGCCGGGGTCGGCGGTGGCCTGGGCCCAGAAGCCGTTGGGGGTGCCGCTGTCCGTCGCTGCCATCAGTGACTCCGTCCTGCGATGCGGTTGATCCGGTCGACGGCCCGCTCGAAACCGCGGGTCAGCTCGTCGAATACCTCCTGGACACCGCGTTCGGAGTTCATCCGGCCGACGATCTGCCCCACCGGGGTGCCGAGCAGCGGGGCGACCTCGTACTTCTGGATCCGGGAGACCGCGTCGGCGACGAGCAGCCCCTGGAGGGGCATGGGGAGGGTGCCGGGTCCTGCGGGGTCGTCCCAGGCGTCGGTCCATTCGGTACGGAGCTGACGGGCCGGTTTGCCGGTGAGCGCGCGGGAGCGCACGGTGTCGCCGGAGCCCGCCTCGATGAGCTTCCGGGTGAGGGCGCGCGAGTGCATCTCGGCCTCGGTGGTGGTGAGCCAGAGCGAGCCGAGCCAGACGCCCTGGGCGCCGAGCGCGATACCGGCGGCGATCTGCTCACCGCTGCCGATCCCGCCGGCGGCCAGGACCGGCAGCGGTGACACGGCGTCGACCACGTCGGGGGTGAGCACCATGGAGGCGATGTCCCCGGTGTGGCCGCCCGCCTCGTACCCCTGGGCGACGACGATGTCGATACCGGCCTCGGCATGGCGCCGGGCGTGCTTGGCGCTGCCGGCCAGCGCCGCGACCAGGACGTCGTGGCGGTGGGCGCGTTCGATGACGTCGGCGGGCGGGGAGCCGAGTGCGTTGGCGAGCAGTTTGATCGGATAGTCGAAGGCGACGTCGAGCTGGTTGCGGGCGACCTGTTCCATCCACCCGGTGATCCGCCAGCCGGATGGTTCGCCCTCGGGCCACTCGGGGACTCCGTGTTTGGCGAGGGTCTCCTCGACGAACCGGCGGTGTCCCTGCGGGATCATCGCCTCGACCTCGGCCTCCGTCACCCCCTCCACCTTTTTCGCGGGCATGACGACGTCGAGGCCGTACGGCAGTCCGTCGGTGTGCTCCTGCATCCAGTCGAGATCACGCGCCAGTTCGTCGGGGGCGGTGTAGCGAACCGCTCCGAGTACCCCGAATCCGCCGGCCCGGGTGATGGCGGCGGCCACGGCGGGAAAGGGCGTGAAGCCGAAGATTGCGTGCTCGATCCCCAGTTTCTTGCTCAGCTCCGTCTCCATGGGGCGCAGGATGCCCCAGCGGAGCAGCCGAGGGAAGAGGTTTCCTGATGCTGTGTCAGATTCTTTGGAGCGCTGGGGACACGCGGTGCGAGGGTTGACACCCCCGTATCGATGGAAGAAAGTTTCCGCAGTCGATCGAGGCCCGAAAGATACTTTCAGGGAGTGAGTGCTGAGATGAGCGGCAACGCAGCGGGCGGGGACATCAGCCGGCGCCGGCTGGGCGGCGGAATCCTGGCCCTGGGAGGGGCGCTCGCCCTGGCCTCGCTCCCGCTGGGACCGGCCGCCGCGGCCGGGGTACCGGCTGCGGATCCGGCCGGGCACGGCGCGGACGCCGCCGTTCCGGGCTCCGGCTCCGACTCCGGCTCCAACTCGGGCTCCGGCTCCGGGCGTACGACCCTCCGGCGTGGTACCGCCGGACAGGCCGGTCTGCTGCCGGGCCAACTGCGGCAACTGGTCAGCGACGCCAGGGCGTTCCTCGGCCCCTCCCCCACCCACCCGTGGTACGCGGGCGCCGTTCTGCTCGCCGGGCGCGGCGGCACGGTGGCACTGCACGAGCCGATCGGACACGCGGTGCGCTACTCGGCGTACGACGAGAAGTCCGACACCGGTGTCGAGTTCCCCGCGGACCAGCAGATCGCGGCGGACCGGGACACCCTCTACGACCTGGCCTCCGTCTCCAAACTCTTCACGTCCCTCGTGGCGGTGCAGCAGATCGAACGGGGCGCGCTGGAGCTGACCGCGAAGGTCGCCTCGTACCTCCCCGAGTTCGGCGCGGCCGGCAAGGCGGACATGACGATCCGCCAGCTCCTCACGCACACGTCCGGCTTCCGCGCGACGCTGGCGCTGTACAAGGAGCCGACGCGGGAGGGGAGACTGCGGATGCTGTGGAACGAGGCGCCGATCAACGCCCCTGGAACCGCGTATCTCTACTCCGACCTCAACCTCATCTCGATGCAGCTGGTCCTGGAGCGGATCACCGGACGCACGCTCGACGTGCTGGTCCGTGAGGGGATCACCGCACCGCTCGGGATGCGGCGCACGCGCTACAACCCGCCCGCCACCTGGAAGCCCGAGATCGCAGCCACCGAGGACGCCAGGCCGCCCTGGTCGGGCCTCGACCGCGGGCTGGTCTGGGGTGAGGTGCACGACGAGAACGCCTACAGTTTCGGCGGGGTCGCCGGTCACGCCGGAGTCTTCTCCTGCGCCTGGGACCTGGCGGTCCTGGCCCGCACCCTGCTGAACGGCGGCGCGTACGGGCCCGCCCGCATCCTGCGGCCCGACTCCGTCGATCTGCTGTTCACCGATTTCAACACCGCGTTCCCCGGGGACAATCACGGTCTGGGCTTCGAGCTGTACCAGCACTGGTACATGGGCGCGATGGCCACTCCGCGCACCGCGGGCCACACCGGGTTCACCGGGACCAGCCTGGTGCTCGACCCGACCTCCGACTCGTTCCTGATCATGCTGGGCAACTCGGTCCACCCGGTGCGCAACTGGCGTACCGGGAGCGCGCCCCGGGTCCAGGCGGGCAACAACCTGGCGCGCGCGGTGCCGGTGCGGCCTGCGCACGGGCGTACGGCCTGGTTCTCCGGCATGGCGAGTTCGGCGACGGCCACCCTGACCCTGCCCGCCGTCGTCCCGGTCTCCGGACGGACGCGTCTCGGCGCCTCGGTGTGGTGGGACAGCGAGCCGCACGCCGACTTCCTGTTCCTGGAGGCGTCGGCGGACGCCGGTGCGGCCTGGCAGCCGGTGCCCTTCTCCACCACCGCCGACGGCCAGGGACCCAAGGCCCATCCGGCGGGCTCGGTGGACGGCTGGTCCGGGCGCGTCTGGCACCGGCTGGACGCGGATCTGGCAGCGTGGCGCGGCAAGGAAGTGCGGCTGCGCTGGCGTTACACGACCGATCAGCTGTACGTGGGCCGCGGGGCGTACGTCACCGGCATCGTGGTCGGGGACGGCCGCCGTACGGTCTTCGACGAGACCCGGACGGCCGACGCGGCCCGGATCGAGGCGACCGGCTGGGTGCGTTCCTCGGACTGAGCCTGCCGGGTGACACCGGGTCAGGGGAGCTCTAGCACACGACCGGCTCACCCGGCCCACAGAGATCTCACAGAGATCCATGTCACATGCGGGCATTCACACCTCCCTGCAACTGATCTGACCGTCGGGGCGTGATATCCGTTCATAGATCAATTACTCACGCGTAGCTCACGTACTCACGAATTCCAGGGGGCCCCACACTCATGACCACACAACTGAACCGACTGCCCCGCCGGATGGCCGCCCTCCTCGCCGTCACCGCGCTCAGCCTCGGCGCCGCCGCCTGTTCGTCGTCGTCTGACGACAAGGCCTCGGGGGGCTCCTCATCGGCCGCCTCGTCCGACGGCTCCACGTCGGGCAAGGGAGCGGCCGCCGGTTCGGACAGCTCCAGCAGCTCGGCTTCCGGTAATTCGGGCTCCGGCGGCACTGCGGCCGGCAGCGGAACGAAGGCCCCGGAGAGCTCCTCCACCGGCGGCGGGAAGGGAGCGGCGTCGGGCAGCTCCGCGGGATCGCGTTGCCACACCGCCGATCTCAAGGCGGCCTTCGCCACGGGCGGCGACGCCGTACCGGACATGAAGACCGAGAACCAGACACAGGCCTCGGTGGCATTCACCAACATCAGCAAGCGCACCTGCACGCTGACCGGCTTCCCCGGCGTCGACATGGTCGGCAACCAGGCGTCAGACGACACGTGGTCGCTGGCGCGCTCCTCGAAGCCGGTCACCACCATCCCGTTGTCGCCCGGAGGCACCACCGACTTCACCATCACGCTCGGCGCGACCACCCAGACGGGGTCGGGTACCTTCCAGCCCGGCCTGGTGCGGATCACCCCGCCCAACGAGAAGGGCCAGTTCGCGCTGAAGTGGCCGTTCGGAGGCGCTGTCACCAAGCAGGACGGCGCCACCCACCCGGCGACGTTCGTCAACCCGATCGGGTCCTGACCCCCGGGCCCTGACAGCCGGCCCTGATTCCCGGGTCCTGTCCGGTCCTTCACGGTCTACGCGATCGTCGGATGTTGTTCGCGATCGTCGGAGGTTGTTCGCGAACTTCGCGGGCCGGACAGGGTCCTGTTCTTCTTCATGCCCCGGGGCCCACACGGCCCCGGACACGACGGCTCAGAGTCCCGGCGCGCTCCGCTGCTGCCGGCGCGCGGCGACCTGGCGGTACAGCTCGGCGGCCTCGTCCCCGCAGCCCAACTGCTCCAGGCAGTGCGCCTCGTCGTTACGGCTGGCCAGCGCGTCCGGATGGTCGAGGCCGAGCACCCGCTCCCGGGCCCCGGCGACCGCCCGGTAGACGGTGAGCGCGTCCGACCAGCGGCCCAGCCAGCCCAGCCCGACAGCGATTTCGCGGCGGCTGACCAGGGTGTCCGGGTGGTCGCCGCCCAGCGCCTGTTCGCGCAGTGCGCAGATCTCGCGCGCCTCGGCGAGCGCCTCGTCCCACCGGCCGAGACGGCCCAGGTTCACCCCCAGGCCATGGCGGGCCCGCAGGGTTTCCGGGTCGGCCGGCCCCTGGACCCGGGTGCGGTCGCCGACCAGCGCGACGAACCGTTCGAGCGCCTCCGCGCTGTGGCCCAGCCGGCCCAGGCTGATGGCCACCTCGTAACGGGTGGCGAGGGTGTCGGGGTGATCGGCGCCCAGCGCCTGTTCACGGGCGGCGGCGACCTCGCGGTAGATCTCCAGCGCCTCCGGCCAGCGGCCCAACTGGCCGAGTACGTAGGCCACTTCGTACCGGGTCAGCAGAGTGTCCGGATGCGCCGCGCCGAGCACGGCGGCCCGTGCCGCGGCGACCTCGCACGCCATCAGGTAGGAGTCCTCCAGCCGCCCGAGCCTGCTCAGGTTGAAGGCGAGGTTGTGCCGGCAGCGCAGCGTGTCCGGGTGGTCAGGCCCGACAGTGCGCTCCCGGGCCGCGAGAACCGACGCGTACACCTGGTGCGCATCGAAGTGCCGGCCGAGTTGCCCCAGTACGTACGCCGTCTCCTGCCGGGCGGCGAGCGTCTCGGGATGGTCGGCGCCCAGGGCCCGCTCCCGGCCTTCGGCGACCCGCGTGAACTCCTGCAGCGCGTCGCCCGCCCGCCCGGTGCGGCTCAGCGTGAAGCCCACCTCATAGCGGCTGGCCAGGGTGTCCGGATGACCGGGGCCGAGGACGTACTCACGCTCGGCCGCCACCGCCCGGTGCACCTCCCCCGCCTCCGACCAGCGCCCCAGCCTGCTCAGACTGAGCCCGGCGTTGTGTCGGCCCGCGAGCGCGGCCACCTGGCCGGGCGGCGGGGTGGGCCGCTGCCCGGTGGACACCACGGGGACGGCCGCGGCTCCGCGCGGGGGTCCGGCGGTCGTCCACTCGCCGGTGAGCGCCGTCGCCCGGTCGGTCGGGGTTGAGGTGACCGTCCAGGTTCCGGTGGCCTTGTGGCCGGTGGTCATGGACCGGGTCCAGGGCGGCAGCGGCGGGGGCAGCTCGGGCGCGGGACCCAGCACGGCGGGCGTGGCCATCCCGGCCGCCGGCGTCTCCGGGCCGAGCAGCAGGCCGAACTCCCTGGCGTCCGCCGGGCGCTCGTCCGGGGTCTTGGCGAGCAGGTCGAGGACCGCCCGGTCGAGGAACTCCGGCAGTTCGGACCGGTGGCTGCGCGGCGGTTCCGGCACGGTGTCCCGGTGGCCGACGAGCACCGCCCAGGCGTCGTCGAGGTCGAACGGCGGCGCCCCTGTGGCGATTTCGTACAGCACGCAACCCAGCGAGTAGAGATCGCTGCGGTGGTCGATCTCCCCGCCGCCGATCTGCTCGGGCGACATGTAGTGCGGGGTCCCCATGGCGATGCCGGTGCCGGTGAGCCGGGAGGTGAAACCGATGTCGTGGCCCAGGCGCGCGATGCCGAAGTCGCAGATCTTCACCGTGCCGTCGGTGAGCCGCATGATGTTGGCGGGCTTCAGGTCCCGGTGGACGATGCCCTGTTCATGCGTGTACGCGAGGGCGGAGGCGACCTGCCGGGCGATGTCGACGACGTCCGGTACCGGCAGCGGCCGCTGCTCGTTCGCGTCGAGGAGCTGGCTCAGGTTCTTGCCGTCGAGCAGCTCCATGACGAGGTAGAGGACGCCCTCGTACTCGCCGAAGTCATGGACGACGGTGACCCCGCGGTGCTGCAGCGAAGCCGCGACCCGCGCCTCGCGTCGGAAGCGCTCGCGCAGCACCCGGGTGAATGACTGGTCGTGCTGGGGCCCCAGCGGCTTGAGGCATTTGACGGCGACCTGGCGGCCCAGTGACTCGTCACGCGCCCGCCAGACCTCGCCCATGCCGCCGCGCCCGATGGTTTCGAGCAGCCGGTACCGGCCGTGGATCAGCCTGGTGTCCGCCATCTCGTGCTGTCGCCCCCGTCGCCTCGCTGCACCGTCCCCGGCCCGTCCAGTATGGCGTCCGGTGTCCGGAGTTTGTACGGTGCCGGACGGGTGTCCGGGCCCAAGCGCGCCATTGCCCTCAGAATATGGCCAGGTGGCAGCTGCCAGCGCAGCCGGCCGGGGATGCAGCGCAGGGCGTTGCCGGCGGCGGTGAGCCGACGGTCCACGGTCTCCGGGCCGGGTGCCGGTCTCCCGTAGAGCTCATGGGCGTACGGAGGCAGAGCGGCGTACGCGAGAGCAGCCACCTGCCGCCAGAGCGCCGCGCGCGCCGGAGCGAGAACGGCGGGAACGGGGGGCTTGCGCAGGAACGCGTCGACCTCACGGGACTCCGCGGTGGCGGCGAGTTCGGGGCGTACGGACTCGAAGTACGCGGCGAGTGCGGCCCGGTCCGCGGGCACCTCCGCCGCGTCGAGCCCGACCAGCCGGGCGCTCTCGCGGTTCTCGTCGATGTAGCGGTCGGCCTGCGCGTCACTGACGGGGAAGCCGGAGCGGCGCAGGACGCTGAGGTACGAGTCGACCTCGGCGCAGTGCACCCAGAGCAGCAGCGCCGGCTCTCCGACGCCGTACCGCTCGCCGGTCGCGGGGTCGGTGGCGCCGAGGAAGCTGTGGATCCGGCGGACACGGGCGCCCGCCCGCTCGGCGGCTTCGGCGGTGCCGTAGGTGATGGTGCCGACGAAGCTCGCGGTGCGCAGCAGCCGCCCCCAGGCGTCCCGGCGGAAGTCCGAGTTCTGGATGACGCCGCGGACCGCGCGGGGGTGCAGCGCTTGGAGGTAGAGGGCGCGGACACCGGCGATCCACATGACCGGGTCCGCGTGTGCCTGCCAGGTCACGGATCCGGGGCCGAAAAGGCCGGGGTCCGGTCCGTCCGCCGTACGCGGTCCACCGCTCATGCCGCTCCGCCGCCGCTCGTTGTCCTGCCGCCTGCCGGCTGTCGCTGTTCCGGGTCCGGGGGCTCCTGGGCTACCTGTCCCCCACGTACGGGATGCCCCGGTTCGCATCACACCACTCTCCCGGACGATAGAACCCTGTCATGATCCCAACACATCCGCATATGCTCGACGTTCGGCCTGTCCGCCTGTTTCAGGAGGTTTCATGCGATCGGGCACGATGTACTGCTTCACCTGCGGCTCCGACGAAGAGCACCGCCCCCTCACCGGGAACGAGAAAACCTGGCTCAAGAACCGCACCGGCCGGAGGACGGTCGACGAGTTCTTCATGTGCGAGGCGCCGAACTGCCGCAACGTACGCAGCGGTTTCAACAAGCGCCCGTTCGAGCCCGTCATCCGCGTGCCCCTGAAGCCGACCTGACGCACTGGTGCGTGAACGGTCGAATTCGGCCGAGCGATACGGTATTCGGCGTTCGTGTCCGATCCAGGTCGAGAAGGTTGGGAGGTGAGGTTGATGACCGCGCTCAAGGCCACTGCCATGTGCTCTGCCCGGACCACCCTCACGTCCCGGGCTGTGGCCTGACCTCAGCTGGTTCAGCCTCGCTGGGAGCGTGAGCTCGCGAGGCAACACCGATACGGACCAACCATGAAACGGATCTCCATCCATCGTGAGCATCAACTGGATCACGCGCGCTGAGACCAGCGCCGACATCTCCCCCATCCGCGACTGAACCGCCCCGGTTCGAATGGAGACTCGATTTCATGTAAGGATCGAGTCATGGCACGACCTTCTCGTTACCCGCTTGAGCTCCGCCGTCGCGCGGTGCGCATGGTCGCCGAGGTAGGCGACGACTACCCGAACGAGACGGCCGCCCTGCAGGCGGTGGCCGAGAAGCTCGGCATCGGCTCCCGCGAGACGCTCCGGAACTGGGTGAAGCAGCACGAGATCGATGCGGGGACACGTCCGGGGACGACGACGGAGGAGTCCGCCCAGCTCAAGGCGTTGAAGAAGGAGAACGCCGAACTGAAGCGGGCCAACGAGATCCTGAAGGCCGCGGCGAGTTTCTTCGCGGCCGAGCTCGGCCGGCCACACACACGCTCGTAGCGTTCATCGACGAGCACCGGGACCGCTTCGGCGGCGTCGAGCCGATCTGCAGGACGCTCACCGAGCACGACTGCAAGATCGCCCCTTCCACCTACTACGCCCACAAGAAACGCCTCGAAGCTCCCTCCGCCCGTTCCGTGCGCGACGAGGAGCTCAAAGAGCGCATCCAAGAGGTCCACACGTCCAACTACCGCGTCTACGGGGCCCGGAAGATCTGGCGCGAACTGAACCGGCAGGGACATGCCGTGGCCCGCTGCACCGTCGAACGCCTGATGCGCGAACTCGGCATCACCGGCGCCGTCCGCGGCAAGAAGGTGATCACCACGCTGCCCGGCGGGCCGGCAGAACGGGCGCCGGACCTGCTGGACCGCGACTTCGTCGCTGCCGCCCCGAACCGCTGCTGGGTCGCGGACTTCACCCACGTGAAGACCTGGGCCGGAGTCGTCTACGTCGCCTTCGTCGTGGACACGTTCTCCCGCCGGATCGTCGGCTGGTCCGCGGCCACCGTGAAGGAAACGGTCTTCGTCCTGGACGCCCTGCAGATGGCCGTGTGGCAACGTGACCGCGACCAACACCCCGTTCAGCCAGGCGAGTTGATCCACCACTCGGATGCCGGGTCGCAATATACGAGTTTCCGGGTCGCCGAGCATCTGGACGCCGCCGGCATCGCCGCCTCGATCGGATCGGTCGGCGACGCCTACGACAATGCCCTGATGGAGAGCACGATCGGCCTGTACAAGACCGAGCTGATCAAGCCCCGACGGCCCTGGAAGTCTCTCTCCCAGGTCGAGTTGGCCACCGCAGAATGGGTCGACTGGTACAACCACCGCCGGCTCCACGGTGAGATAGGGCACGTTCCGCCCGTCGAGTACGAAGCCAGCCACTACATGGAATCCACGAAACCCCAGGTCACAACCATAATCTGAGATCTCTATCGAACCCGGGGCGGTTCACACTGCAGATCACCGAGAGCGATGGGGACGTCATGACCGAGGCTCAAGAGCAGCCCGCCCAGCCGCGGGACGACACCGGACTCAGTCATGCGCAGACGGTGCTGGTTACCGAGTTGACGCCGGTACAGCGGGCATTCCAGAACATCCTCGACCACACCACAGGCCGCAACGGCTCACCCGGCTGCTGCGAGTGCCGCTCAGGCGGGATGGACTGCACGATTGCCGCCCGGCTCCGTCAGGCCTGGCGCAAGGCGAAGGTTTCTGCAGCATGAGCGATATGCCGACTGGCTTCGCCGGGTACTGCTGTGCTCTCATGCCGGGCTGGCCCGGGATCCTCTTCCTGAACACGGAGTTCCCTCACCGAGGCGACCACGCCCACTGGCCCACCGGCGACCAGTCGACCAACGAAGAGCCAACCCGTAAGAACGACATGCCCCCGGGCACGCTCCTCACACAGCAGCCCGGGCAATGGGGGGCGGGTGCTCGACCGCGAGCAAGAATCGGCACCCCCACTCCACCCCTGCCCGCGCGTGATGGGCATTCGCGTATGGAGTCTCGTGTGACTGAGCGCTTCGGTTTGCGAGTGGAGCGCCTCGGCTGGTCCTCGTCGCTGTGTCTGGAGGATGGATGATGTGCGCATGCAGTCGGTAACGACTTTCCGAACGTTAGCCGGGCCGAATACTTCGGTCAGTGTCTGGTGATGATGCTCAACGCACTCCGGCAGGAGAGCGACGCGGACCCATATTCCGCGGTCATCAGCGTCGATCTGTCTGCGGAGACCGAGACCGGCCACGAAGGAATCTACGACCAGGCGCTGTCGAACGCCCTGGCCGTGATCGTCGCAGCGGAGTGGCCAGGGGAGGAAGCGAATAGGAAGGGCCGCGTGCACTCTGCGAAAGGTCTGTTGGAGGTGATCGCCGAAAAGATTCGTCCCAACCCCGCAACGGCCTGTGCGTTATACCCAATCGCGATTCCGACGCCCGCTCCCGGAGGGAGGCGGAAACCTGCCTGCCCGAAGGCTTCTGGGACACCCGGATCGACGTTGACCTCCTGACTGATGCCCTCGACGTCAGCGGTCGGGCCGCCATGGAAGCGGAGCG
Source organism: Streptomyces sp. NBC_01197 (assembly GCF_036010505.1). NCBI lineage: Bacteria > Bacillati > Actinomycetota > Actinomycetes > Kitasatosporales > Streptomycetaceae > Streptomyces > Streptomyces sp. NBC_01197. The sequence continues at coordinate 7,176,451 of NZ_CP108569.1, read as the reverse complement.
GGGCGCTTGCAGCACCGTCACGTCCAAGCCCTGCTTGCTCTCGATCACCACCCCACCCTGAGACTGTCCTCGAGGCCCAGTCTGACCGCGATGCCGAACAGGCTCAGGACGGGGACGCGCGGTCGGCTGATTAGGCACGCGCTCTACTAGAACTTATCGGTGATGAAGAAGCCGAGCGCCGTGCAGAGTCCGCCGAGAACCCCAACGAATACCACCCCAAGCACAATCCTGACGGTCACGATTTCGAGGAGTGCCCGGTGTGTGGATACGAGACCTTCTGCGCCCAGGGTTTGGACACGTGGGGCCGGGTCGGCTTCGGACAGTGCGTCGTCTGCTCGTACAGGCGCAGACCCCGGGTCGCTGACCAGGAAGGCTTCAGCGAGCACGTCACATGGCTGATGGGGAATGGACTGAAGCTCGGCGCTCAGGCACAGCTCGGAGACTCTTCGGGGGGTACGGCTGGCCTCTACAGCTCGAACTCCAGGTCCAGCACGTCGTTGATCTGTACTTCGTCCAGGGAGCCTGCGCGGCGGCCGTCGTCCTGGAAGTACACCTCCTTGAGTGCTTCGGCGGTGAGTTCGCGCAGCCGGTCATCGCCTTCGCCCTGCTGCTGAGCCTCGAAGAGACGGGCTGCATGCTGCGGCGGGAGGGCCACGGTGAGGTGCCGGACACGGTCCTGGTCCGTTGTCCCGATCGGCGCGGTGTAGCCGAAGCGGGCATGGACGTCGATGACGATGCCGCCGGTCGTCGCCGCCTTCTCCCTCGCCTTGGCCCGGATCTGCGGCTGCCACCGGGCCTTCACCTCGGTCTCCAGCCGGGCGGCGAGGTCCGGGCGGGGTTTTTTGATCTGGTTCTTCACGTACCGCTCGACGGTGCGCTGGGAGATCCGCAGCATCTGTGCGACCGCCTTGGTGCCCTTGAGCTGCTTGACCAGGTACCGCATCTGCGCGCCGGCTGCCTTCGGTGCGGGGCGGGTGAACGCCTTCTGCACCGCTTGGTTGAGGCCGTGTCCGAACTCCTTGGCCATCGCCTACCTACTCCCCGTTGTCTTTGTCGGTGACGGTGCCGTCCTTGATGTAGCGGGCGAGGTTGAGCCCGGGGGCCTGGAACTGCTCCCTGACGCCCTCGCCCCACAACGTGGTCTGCGTTCCCTCGTGCTTCACCAGCCCCGGGTTCACCCCGAGCTTGAAGCCGCCCGGCAGGGGCTTGCCCTCCCGGTAGGGCAGGAAGTCCAGCGGGCTCTCGCCGTCAACCGCGTAGACGACGCAGTCGGAGTTGACCGCGACGGGGTACTGGCCGGTGAACGCCGCGTGCTTGACGATCTTGCGGTGCAGGTTGACCCGCGTACGGGAGATGACCGCCGCCCGGATGTCCGGCCGCCACGTCGGACGGGAGAGCGCCCGCCACGGCTGGCCGGGCCGCCAGCCCTCGCCCCTCGGCCGCTCACGCAGCTTCCCCAGGCCGCCCTTGACCGTCGCCTTGACCGCGGACACCACGATCGCGAGCTCCGGGTCGCGGCCGCGGTAGCCGTCCATCGCCGCCAGGAACTCCTCCGGCGACAGGTCCGCTGCCACACCGAGGTCGGCCATGGTGGCGAGGTAGGCGTCGCGCAGCCGCGTGTACCAGCCGTCCAGATAGCGGCCGTTCTCACGCCGGACGTACGCCTCGACCGGCGCGACGTCGTAGCCCAGCTCCACCGCGTACGCCACGGTCGGCGTCGCATACCAGGCCGGGCCCTCGGGACGCTCGCCCTTCGGCGTGAACGGGCTGGGCAGCAGACTCGCGTCCAGCTCCGCCCACGTGTCCTTACCGGCCTTCACCCGGGACAGATCGACGTGCGAGAGGTCCACCAGCCAGCTCCCCGGGAGCTTCGGGTCGAACACCGGCTGCTTGACGTACGCGGGCTCGCCGAGGCCGACGATGAGCCCGTTGGCACCGGCGGCGAAGGCCATGTTCACGTCCAGGCCCACGAGGTTGCGGTGCATGCATTCGGCGTCGGTGAGCGGGCGCGCCCAGTCGTACGCCTCCTCGAAGAGTTTCTCTGCCGGGCCGCGGACGTGGAAGCGCGGCAGGTCAGCCAGGAGCGGGTGCCCGTCCGGGGCTTCGCACGGCGCGCAGTCCACCGGCTCCTTCCCCAGCGAGCCCGGATTGTGCTCGGAGTGCCGCTTGCCGTCGACGTCCGGTTCGGAAGCGCGGGTCGGCGGGTGCAGGGCCGTCATGAGTTCCAGGCCGGTGACGGCGGTCGAGCCGCGCGGCGTCATCACCCTCGACGCGTACGTCCCCAGCAGCCGGGCGAGCTCCGCCGGCGGCAGCTGGCCGGCGGTGTCCCAGTGCCGGGTGTCCAGCGCGTTCCACGACGGGATACACAGCTGGACGCAGGCCCGCTCCGAGCCGGTAGCGGGGCGGTAGATCCGTGCCCATGGCCCGAACCCGCGCTTCGTCAGCTTCCACTCCGCGCGGGCCAGCTGCTTGACGATCTTGTGGCCCTCGGGAATCCGCCCGGCGATCCGCTCCTCCTCCGTGAGGGCGACGGGGAGGCCATAGCGCTCCAGCGCAGCTTCGGTGAGCACCAGCAGCGGGTCGGCGTCCTTGCCCGGCCCGGCCAGCTTCGGCGCGCCCAACTTGGCCTCGCGCAGGGTCCAGTCGACCAGGGCCGGCATGGACTTGGCGGGCACGTCCAGGACCAGGCCGCCGACGCAGTACGCCAGCACCTGCCCGTCAGCGTCGATGTCGACGACCGCGAGCGGCCCGTTTGCGAAACGCGGATCGACACTGGCCGGGGCGGCGGCGGGTTTGGCCGTGGCCTTCTTCGCAGCCGGACGCCGCGACGCCGACGGCCCCCTGGTGGCGGCAGTCGTACGGGAGGCGGGAGCGCGGACGGGACGCTGCTGGACATCCGGCGCGTCGGCCAGAGCCGCAGTCTCCGGCACCGAACCCGACTCCGGGGACAGATCGGTGGCCCCGGCTTCGCGGGGAGCGGGCGCGGAGGGGCCGGTGAACGTCTCGGGCACCACGGTGTCCTGTCCGGGTGCGGCGGTGGCCGCCGGCGCGGGGTAGAGCTCCGCGAGCTGCCTGAGCAACCGCGCGTACGCCTCACGCTCCGGACCCCGCGGCTCCGTCTTGTTTTTGCTGGACTCCCAGACGCTGACGGTCGCGCGGCGCACCTTCAGCGCACCCGCCACCTGCTCCAGCGTCAGACCGTGCGCCACACGCAAACGCTTGCGCTCCTCCGGCGGCGGGAGCGCAGACGCGGACGCGACCAACGCATCGACAGCATCGAACAACTCAGACATGGAACACCTCCTGAGCCCCAACCTACCTTACGAACCGCTCAATTGCCGCTCATTCAACGAACATATCGCGCACATGTGCATCGCGTAGAATCGAATCTAGGTACGATCTGCCGCCCGACCTTCTACGTCTCCGCACACTGCGAACGTGGCACGCCACGCGGCAGCTCCATCGCAGAAGTGGAGCGCACCGAGGCGGAGGAGCGATGGCGGCAGGAACGTGCCGCGCAGCCGCCGCCGGAATGGATCGCGTAACGCGGTGCAGGCAGCGGCCCGCCGACAGCGACGGGTACGGCGGCGTGCCATCGGTGGTGCTGGGTCCGCTCAGGAGGCCGTCGGCTGCCGCCTGTTGGCCTCCACGGCCTCCCAGCACGAGTCGCAGAGCGTGCGGGCCCCAATGCCGTAGCGGCAGCAGTTTTCACGGCAGCGCGCACATGGCCCGATCTGCGCCGGGGCACAGTCCAGCAGCTGCGTTCTGCGGGGTGCGGGGATGCTCACCCTGGCGGTGTCGTTCCGCTTGTGGTGGTGAGGCCGGAACATCAATGAGGCGTCGAGCATCTGTTTATCCGCCTACATCAGAGTTGTCGAAGCTTGTCGAAGCTTGCCGGACGGTCCGGGCGAGCAGGGAGGAGTCATACCATGGGCAACAAGATTGCGGCCCTGACTGTTACGGCTCTGCTTGCCGGTGGCGCGCTCGCCGCCACGTCCTTTACGTCCATTGGCTCGCAGCACGCCTGGTCCACCTCGGATGTCGCGACGGCCGTGCCGGGGAACCAGTATCAGGACATCGCCCCGCAGGGGGTCTCCCCGGACAACTGGCACACCGAGTCCACCCCCGAAGGCTGAGTCGAGTGTCTCGCTTCTGAGCCCAGCCCCGGCTCTTGGTCTCCGTTCGAGAATGGCCAAAGTGACCGGTCCGCGAATTTCAGGTTCAGGAACAGGCAGGGTCTCAGGAGCAGATCGGTTGTAGCGGGGGCGTCGGCGAAGTACGGCGCCCCGGGCAGGCGCGTAGCAAACGTGGACCTGGCCGTCGGCCGTCAGCTCTTCGTGCCGGGGCGCCGCAGTCGGTCTGCTGCACCCACGTAGCGGCCGCGGGGCGGCGTCGTCCCCCGGCTGCTTCGACTCCGTGCAGGAGGAATCACACGGGTTCGCGGATTCTTGCATGCGGTCGCGCTGCAACCCGCGCGTCGAGTGCCGCTTGGACGGGGGTCTGCGCGCGGGTTAGCCGCTCGGGCAGTCAGGGGCGCTCTGTACCGGCATCTGCGCACCCCCGACCCGATGGTGATGAACGTGCTTCTTCACCATCTGTGGGATCTGGCAATGACATTCACCGCGCTATGGACCCGAACCGCGACCGAGCGCGCGACAGCAGCCGGAGACCCCGGACCGCTCCCGCTGCCGTCCGGCACGCGACATCAACCACGCCGATAGCTAGATCACGCACGCCGAGGGCGTGTTCGGCCCACACCCCGTCCACGGGGCGACGGCAGCTTGGTGCGGCCGCAGAGGCGGACGAGGTTGTCGATCGGGTCATCGGAGGATGCTACCAATGCTGGAACGAGGAATCGGGCATACGAGCCAAGGATGACGGCCACCCGTTTGGCCGGTCAGGACCCGTTCGCACCCGACAGACTCCTGGGGGAAACGCCGGTGGGGCGTGAGTATGGGGAGGCGGGGAGGGTGTGACCGAGCGCGCTAGGGCCGACCGTGCCGCTCCGGGCGAGACGGGGCTAGGCGTGACGGACCACGGCGTCCTGCCCGCACGCCCGGGGCCGGAGGACCAGCCGGTCGGTCGACAGTGCGGCGACGACCAACGGCAGGAAGACGGCCCAGCGCGTGGGGTGCCTCGGCACGTCGCCTGCGTGATGGACGGCAACGGCCGCTGGGCGCAGCGGCGTTCACTTCCTCGCACGGCGGGTCACCGGGCCGCGGAGACCACCGTTATCGACACTATCGAGGCCGCCCGGACCGCGGGTGTCGAGTGGCTGAGCCTGTACGCCTTCTCCACCGAGAACTGGAACCGCCCTGGCCCAGAGGTCGAATTTCTGATGCGCCTGGTCCGCCGGGTCGTGCGCAAGCACGCGCCGCTGTTGCTCGCCCGCGGCATCCGCTGCCGCTTCCTCGGGGTCACAGACCCGCGCATTCCCCGTGAACTTGCCCGGGACTTCGACGACCTGGCGACGCTGACCGCCGGCAACCGGGGGATGACGCTGACCGTCGCCTTCGACCACGGCGGACGCCGGGACATCGTCGAAGCCGCACGGTCACTGATCCGCAGCGGGACGCCCGCCGACGAGGTGACTGAGCGGCTCTTCGCCGACCACCTGCCGTTTCCCGACACCCCCGACGTGGACCTCGTCATCCGTACCTCCGGTGAGCAGCGCATCTCCAACTTCATGCTCTGGCAGGTCGCCTACGCCGAGTGGGTCTTCCCTCAAGCCCTCTGGCCTGACTTCCGGGCCCCTGACTTCCTTGCCTGCCTGCACGCCTATCGGCGCCGCGACCGACGCTTCGGCGGCGTGCCGCCCCAGACGAACGGAGACCCGTCATGACGACCGGAACCACCGCGACAGCCGATGAGGCACCCCTGTTCGGCCCGGAATCACAGTTCCGCGCCTTCTTCGACGACCCGCGCTGGGCGTTGGCCATGATCCGCGCCACCGTGCTGGAGGCCGCCCACCCGCAGATCGGTGCCGCCCTGGCCGACAACTCCACCTTCGTCGCCCATCCCTGGCGTCGGCTGCGCAACACCTTCCTCAGCATGCGGCGCATGTTCGACGCTGACCCGGCGGTACGCGAACGGGAGGCCGCCCGCCTCAACAGGCTGCACGCGCGCATGAGCGGCTCCGACTCCCGCGGCCGCGCCTACGACGCCATGGATCGGGCGGCCCGGGCCTGGGTGGTCGCCACGCTCTACGAGAGCGCCGTCACCATGTGCCGGCTGAGCGGCCAGCCACTCGACCAGGACACCATGGAGCACATGTACGCCGAGTACCGCGCGTTTCTCGCCGCGCTCGACGGCGACGCAGGGGAACTCCCCGAGGACCTGAACGACTTCTGGCGATACTTCGACCGGGTCGTCGAAAACGAGCTGGAGAACACCGAGGCGGCCCGCATCATCCTCTACCGGCTCTTCGACCACCTGCCCGCCCCGGCGCTGCTCGACGGCGCACCGACCCTGTGGGCGGCCGGCCGCGCCGTGGCAGGTCCGCTCCTCGGCGCGATCACCGTCGCCTCGCTCCCCGAGCCCTACCGGCGCCAGGCCGGCCTGCCCGAGATGCCCGGAGCCCCGACCCTCATGCAGGGCGCCTACCTCGCTGCCGGCCTGGCCCGCTTCCTGCCCGCGGGCTGGATCAACGCCGAGACCATCATCGAGACCCTCTCCCTCTCACCCGACAGCGACGACCCCCGCGCCCGGACCGTGACCGCCCTGCGAGCCCGCGTGAAGAGGGCGTCGGCCCTTCTTCGCCTCCTCACACCGCTGAGTGGCGACCCCGACACGGATCCGGCACCCTCGACGAGCACGGAAGAGGGGCGGCGCTCGGCGAAGGAGTTCTTCCGCGAAGTGTTGGACCAGACCGGCGACGGCCACCTCGACTGGCCCGACCTCGCCGCCATGGCCCGTGAACTGGCCACCCGCCTCGACCTGGACGAACCCGAGGAGACCCGGCTCTACGACGCCTTCGCCGCCTGGTGGCGCGAACTCCAGGCAGCCCTCGACACGGACGGCGACGGCCGCGTCAGCGCCGACGAGTACGCTGCCGCCGTCCCCTCCCTGGCCGGGCCAGCTCTGATCCGCGTCGCAGAGGTGCTCTTCGACGCCACCGACAAGGACGGCAGCGGCACCATCGACGCCGACGAGTACCGAACCCTCTTTCGCACCGCCTTCCACCGCGACCTTGCCACCACCAACGACACCCTCGGCCGCAGCCCCTTCGTAGGCGACTTTCTTTCCTTTATGTCGGGCCGCCGCACGAACACTCCGTATGACCCCCTCCTCGCCGACGCCTGAAGAAGCCGTGGACGAGGGCCCAGACCGTGGTCGAGAGGGCGCCCGCGTCCGCGTCGGGGAAGGTGGCGCCGACGATGGTGCGGACGTACTGCGAGATGGCCTCGGTCGCGGCGACCCGCTCCTCGCTGGTGGGGTCGCAGGGCTCCGCGAACATCGCCCGGAACAGGGCCGGGTGCTCCAGTGCGAACCGTACGTAGGCGACGGCGACCGCGGCGAGTTCGTCGGGTGTCGAGGGTGCGGGATGGGCCTGCGCCAGGGATCCGGCGAGCTCGCGGTACCCCTCGGCGGCCACGGCGGAGACTCCAGGGGTTCGCGGGGCGGGAGACGAGATGGGTCCGGGTCCGTCGGAGCACTGCCCCGGCGGACCCGGACCCAACGAATGCCTACTTGCTGTCGTCGAGGAGGTTCTTGAACACCTGCCCGTCCTTCACGATGACGACCAGGTTTCGCTCGGGGTCGGTGACGACGGACGGATCCTCCAGCGGGTCGCCGTCGATGAGCAGGACGTCGGCAAGGGCGCCGGGCTCGATCACGCCGAGGGTGCCAGGGTAGGGGTTGCGGGGCCCGGCCAGGCCGAGCATCCGGCCGTTGTTGCCGGTCGCCTGCCGCAGGGCCTCTGCCGGGTCGAACCACTTGGTCCGGTGCACGAACTCCTCGTTGATTCGCGCGAGGGTGTCCGGCGCGCTGATGATGTCCGATCCGAAGCCGATGCGATCGAACCCGCTCTTCTTCGCCAGCCCGAAAAGCGTGTCCAGCCCCTCACGGGCCTGGGCGAACTTCTTCTTCGTCGCCGGGGCGAGCCCCGGCGGGTCTTGGACGTAGACGCTGACCTGCGGACTCAGCAGCGGGCCTTGACCGAGCCGGCGCCGGTCCGCGAGAGCCTGCAGGATGCGCTGGTAGTCCGCCGACAGTGCCGACCAGGCCAGCCCCGCACGCCACACCGGCAGCACCGACTTCGGCTTCGCCGCCTCCGAAGATGCAGGCAGCGCGGGCGGTTCAGCGCGATCCGACGGCTCCTCGGCGGCGTCCGGGCCGGCGGTGTCTCCTTCGCCCGGGGACAGCACCGCCGACGCGTGAACGGGCGATGATCCACTCGTTCCACTCCCGCTCGGCCACGACCAGCCCGGCCTGGATACGGTCCGCCTCCTCCCGCAGCGCGTCCACACGACGGCGAGCGGTCAGCTCACGCTGTTCCAGCAGCCCCACGACCGACGGTATCCCGACCTCCACATGAGCGGCGACTCAACACGTCACCACTCCCCGAGACCGCCGACCCCATGCCTGAACAGCGGAAACGCAGCCCTCAAGCCCAGAAAGACAACAGCCACTTAGCTTGACTCTGTCGGGGATCTTGGAGTTTCGCGGTGCGGCAGCGCGGTGAACGGGCATGCTCGGATAGTTCCGCCGACCGATGCAGCTGTCGAGGTGCCCGTTGTCCCTTCGCCCCCGTTCCGGTGAGCAAGTACCGCCTCTGACCGCGCAGGTCGCACGCGCGAGCAACCCGGTTGGCACGACGGCGATATGGGTGCGTGACCGTCTCGATGGGCTGTGGTGTGACGAGGACTTCGCCAACTGGTACCCGCGTGACGGACGACCGGGCCTCTCGCCAGCTCAACCGGCTACCGTCTGCGTGCTGCAGTTCCTGCTCGGCCTCTCGGACCGGCAGGCCGCCGAGGCGGTCCGCTGCCGCATCGACTTCAAGTACGCGATGGCCATGGACCTGGACGACCCCGGCTTCCACCACAGCGTGCTGACTGATTTCCGCGACCGTCTCGCTGAAGACGACCGTGCTGACCGTCTCCTTGACCTTGCACTGACCCGTCTCAAAGAGGCCGGCCTGGTACGCGAGCGCACCACCCAACGCACCGACTCCACCCATGTCCTGGCCGCGGTGCGGGACCTGACCCGCCTGGAGCTGATCACCGAGGCGGTCCGCGCCGCACTGGAAGAAGTCGCGGGCATCTCTCCTCATCTGCTGGACGAGCTGGTCGATGAGGACTGGGGGCGCCGTTACGGCCGACCGGTCCGCCTGGGCAAGAATCCCACCAAGCCCAAGACCAGGATCCTCGCCACCGGGAACGACGCCGTCCAGCTCCTGGAACACCTCTACCGGCACGGCGCAGACCGCATCTCCGGCCCTCGTATCCAGGCCCTGCGCCAGATCATGGTGCAGAACTACCATCGTGACGCCGCAGGACACCTGCGCTGGCGCACCGCCGAGAAGGAAGGCGGCCCCGGGCTGCCGCCCTCGTCCCGTGCAGTCGTCTCTCCCTACGACACCTCGGCCCGCTACGCACGGCACGGACACATCATCAGCTGGAAGGGGTTCGCCGCTCACCTGACCGAGACCTGTGCTCCCGACGGCCCCAACGTGATCACGGACGTGGCCACCACCGCGGCCACCACCCACGACAGCCAGGTCCTGCCCGGCATCCACACCCGCCTGGCCCGCCGCGAACTCCTGCCCGCCGAGCACCTGGTCGACGGCGGCTACACCTCCCTGCCCCACCTGGAACAAGCCGCCCGTGAACACCAGGTCACCGTCTCCGGGCCGCTGAACAGCAACCCCACCCGGCAACACCGCCAGAATGAGGGCTTCGCCCGGGACGACTTCAACATCGACTACGACCGCCAGCAGGTCACCTGCCCTCAGGGACAGGTCAGCGCAGGTTGGCACGGCCCCTACCCGACCTCCTCGCCCTCTGCCGCCCCGCTGATCGTGGCCAGGTTCACCAAGAGCCAGTGCCGCCCCTGCCCGGCCCGCGCTCAGTGCACCACCACCGCCGACAGCGCCCGCACCGTGGGCTTTCCCTCGCGAGAACTCCGCGACCTGCAACTCCGCGTCCGCACCGAGCAGCAGACGCCCGAGTGGAAAGCCCGCTACGCGGTCCGCTCCGGAGTGGAGGGCACGGTCAACGAGTTCGCCCACGGACACGGCATACGACGCTGCCGCTACCGCGGACAGGGAAAAGCTCACATCCAGCACGTCCTGACAGCCATCGCCGTCAACATCGAGCGCCTCAGCGGACTGTCACCGGCTGAGGAAGCACCTGCACCCCGCCGACCGACAGCCTTCCAGAACTACCTTGACCAGCGCGAGCTACCCCGACCGAAATCCTGGCGAACTCTGGGCACCTGACCTCGACAGGTCCAAGATCCCCGACAGAGTCAAGCTAAGGGCTGTCCCGCAATTCCTGGTGGATCAGCGCGCGGCGTCAGATGCGGTGCATCGCAAGGGGAAGGGACGTCCGCATACTGGATGTATGTGGACGTTCCGACAACGCGGCGAGGTGCCGTAGCTGTCGTCGCGCGCCCGCCGGGAATTGCGGGACAGCCCTTAGTCAAAGCCCGCCGTGCCGGGGCCGCCACCGAGTCCCGGCACGGCGGTTCCCGGCTGCTCCCCCGCAGTGCGCCGGGTCGAGTGCAAGCCCGCTGGACGAAGAGCTCCGTCTCAATCGCGCTATCGCCGCACGCGCGGCATCCCCAGTCCGATCCAGGAGATGATCTCCCGCTGGATCTCGTTGTTGCCGCCGCCGAAGGTGAAGATGACGGCCGAGCGGTAGCCGCGCTCCAGTTCGCCGTGGAGCACCGCGCCCGCCGAGCCCTCCTTGAGCGGCCCCGCAGCGCCGATGACCTCCATCAGCCAGGCGTAGGCGTCCCTGCGGGCCTCCGATCCGTACACCTTGACCGCGGACGCGTCCTGCGGGGTGAGCGTGCCGTTCTGTACGGCGTTGACCATCTGCCAGTTCAGCAGTTTCATCGCGTCGAGCCGGGTGTGGGTGCGGGCCAGCCGGCCGCGTACCCAGCCGAGGTCGATGACCCGGCGCCCGCCGTCGGTCTCCATCTCCGCTGCCCACCGCTGGACGTTGTGCAGGGCCCGGATAGCCATGGTTCCGTGGGCTGCGAGGGTGACCCGCTCGTGATTGAGCTGGTTGGTGATCAGCCGCCAGCCCTTGTTCTCGTCACCGACCCGGCGGGAGGCGGGGACCCTGATGTTCTCGTAGTAGCTGGCTGCGGTGTCGTGCGAGGCCAGGGTGTTGATGAGGGTGCAGGAGTAGCCGGGGTCGTCCGTCGGCACCAGCAGCATGGTGATGCCCTTGTGGGCGGGGGCCGCCGGATCGGTGCGGACGGCGAGCCACACCCAGTCGGCGGTGTCCCCGTTGGTCGTCCAGATCTTCTGGCCGTTCACCGTGTAGTGGCCGGTGGTCTCGTCGCCCTCGCGCACGGCGCGGGTCTTGAGTGCGGCGAGGTCGGTCCCCGCGTCGGGCTCGCTGTAGCCGATCGCGAAGTCGATCTCGCCTTTGAGGATCTTCGGCAGAAAGTACGACTTCTGCTCGGGGGTGCCGAACTGCATGAGCGTCGGGCCGACCGTGTTGAGCGCCATCAGCGGCAGCGGCACACCGGTCTGCGCCGCCTCGTCGAAGAAGATGAACTGCTCCATCGGGGAGAGGCCGCGTCCGCCGTACTCCTTCGGCCAGCCGACACCCAGCCAGCCGTCACCGCCCAGACGGCGGACGGTCTCCCGGTAGAAGCGCTTCTGGGCCGCCGGGTCCGCGTACCGCGCGTAGGCGTTGTCCGGTACCAGGTCGGCGAAGTACGCGCGCAGCTCGGTACGCAACTGCTGCTGTTCGGGGGTGTATTCGAGGTGCACGGCCCCTCCTCGGTGCGGCGTCGGATCGAGGGGCACAGTAGAACGTGTTCCATTCTTTTGGAATGGTGATGACCGTCCCGTCTTCGCCCCGGCCCCCGCATGGGGGCAGCTGTGCCGGGCAGCCGATGCGACAGGGGGCACGCACCGTTGCACCCTGGTTCCAGGGTGCGGCGCGGGCCGTCCCCCGACCGAGGCAACATCCGGACGAGGCAAGGAATGATTGTGAACGCGGTTCCCACCATCAGCCTGAACAACGGCGTCCAGATCCCCCAGCTGGGCTTCGGTGTGTTCCAGATCGAGCCGGCCGACACTGTCGCGGCGACGCTGGCCGCCCTGGAGACCGGTTACCGGCACATCGACACCGCCCAGATGTACGGCAACGAGAAGGAGGTCGGCCAGGCGGTACGCGACTCCGGTCTGGCCCGCGAGGACATCTTCGTCACCAGCAAGCTGAACAACGGCTTCCACGCCCACGACGACGCGCTCAAGGCCTTCGACCGGACGCTCGACGAGCTCCGGTTCGACTATCTGGACCTGTTCCTGATCCACTGGCCGCTGCCCGGCGTCGGAGATTTCGTCGAGGCGTGGACGGCCCTGGAGGAGATCTACCGCTCGGGCCGCGCGAAGGCGATCGGGGTCTCCAACTTCCAGCCGCACCATCTGCGGCGGCTCCTCCAGGAGACCGAGATCGCGCCGGCCGTGAACCAGATCGAGGTCCACCCCTATCTGACGCAGGACGAGGTACGCGCGTTCGGCGCCGGGCACCGGATCGCCACCGAGGCGTGGGCGCCGATCGCCAAGGGCAAGGTCCTGGACGACCCGACGATCACCGGGATCGCCCGCCGGATCGGCCGCACCCCGGCGCAGGTCACGCTGCGCTGGCACATTCAGCGGAACGACATCGTGTTCCCGAAGTCCGTCACGCCTTCGCGCGTCAAGGAGAACTTCGCACTCTTCGACTTCGAGCTCAGCGAGGCCGACATGGCCGCCATCACCGGCCTGGACCGCGGTGAGCGCACCGGCCCCGACCCGGACACCTTCAACTACGTCCCGTAGCGCGGTGGAGCCGTGGGGGTCCGGGGTTCCCTGGAATCCCGGACTCCGGCCGCCGGACCTCCCAGGACCACCGCCACCCGGCTACGGCACCGGGGTCAGGACGACCTTTCCCGCGACCGTTCCCGACTCGGCCAGCCGCAGCGCTTCGGCCGCGCGGTCCAGCGGGAGGCGGGCCGCGACGGCGGCGGTGAGCGAGCCGTCGGCGAGCAGACTCAGCACCTGGGTCAGATCGGACCGCGTGCGCGCCCGGAACTCCGCGGCGCGCCGCTTCCCAGCCCAGATGTTGTAGAAGGCGGCGCTGCGTCGGTTGGGCAGCAGATTCCACAGGGTCAGCCGCCCGATCAGCAGGAGCACCGGCAGCCGGGAGGATCCCGGCGTGTCGCGGGTGGCCGCGGTGCCGTACGACACAAGAGTGCCGCCGGGCGCCAGCAGCCGGAACGAGTCGACGACACCGTCACCGCCGACATGGTCGAAGACGGCGTCCACCCCGTGCGGGGCGGCGGCCCGCAGCCGGTCCGCCAGACCGGGCGCCCGGTAGTCGACGGGGACGACGCCCCGGGCGCGCAGGGCCTCGTGGTGGCGGGGCGAAGCCGTACCGATGACCCGGGCCCCGGCCAGCAGGGCCAGCTGTACGAGCGTGGAGCCCACCCCGCCGTTCGCACCGTGCACCAGCACGGTCTGCCCGGCGCGGACCCGGGCGGCGCGGTGCAGCATCTGCCACGCGGTGATCCCGTTGACGACGAGGGTCTCGGCCTCGACCGGGTCGACGCCGTCGGGCACCGGGACCAGATCGGCGGCGCTGACCAGCAGACGGTCCGCCCAGCCCCCGGTCTTGAGCAGCGCGGCGAACCGGCGGCCCGTCAGCCGGGAGTCCACGCCCGGCCCCGTCCCCACGACCGTGCCCACCACGTCGTAACCGGGCACGAAGGGGTACGCCGGCTGGTCGTAGTACTTGCCGCGGCGCATCTGCTGCTCGGCAAACGAGACGCCGGTGGCCTCCATCTCCAGCAGCACCTCACCGGGCCCGGGAGCGGGCGTCGGCCGGGTCCGCACTTCCAGACCCTCCGGCTCGACGACGCCCGGCAGGACGACCTCGGTGACCGTGGCGTTACTGAGGGCGCTGGGGTTCTCGGCGTTCGTCATCACGCCACCGGCCTTTCGCTATCGCTTCATCCGTTGGTTATAGGTTCTAGCAGAAGAGTGAAGCCGTTACGAAACGGTTGTCAAGCGCCTGCGGCAGCGGGGCTGCCCGTCCGGCACAAAAGTGCTACGGACCAGGACAAGTCGTACGCGGTGTCATGCTTTGGTTCGAGGTTGAAGACCAAGGGTGAGCGGAAGTCGCTCAGGCCCGGGTGCCGGACGGCTCGAACTCGCACCAGACGGCCTTGCCGTCCCCGCGCGGTTCGACCCCCCAGCGGGCCGACACCGCGTCGATCAGCATCAGGCCGCGCCCCGAGGTCGCCGCCTCCCCGGGGATGCGGCGGCGCGGCCAGGCGCTCGACCGGTCCTGGACCCAGAGCCGGATCCGCCGCACCGGCTCGGGCAGCACTTCCAGCGTCAGGACAGCGCCGCCCTCCGTGTGCAGCAGCACGTTCACCAGGAGCTCCCCCGCGGCGAGTTCCACGTCGTCTACGAGCTCTTCCAGCCCCCAGGCCTCCAGCGCGCCGCGCAGGACGGCGCGGGCCTCGGCGAGCCCTTCCGGGTCGGCCTGGTGGATGTACTGGTGGACACGGGGTGCCTGGGGGGTCCCCGGATCGGGCACCCGGCGCAGTACCAGCAGGGCGACATCGTCGCTGGTGCCCCAGCGCTCCCAGAGCCGGGTGGCCACGTCGTCGGCGAGCGCCTCCGCCTCGTCGGGGCCCTGGCGTACCGCGTCGGCGAGCGCGTCCATCCCGACACCGATGTCGGTGCCGGGCTCCTCGACCAGGCCGTCGGTGCAGAGCAGGAGGGTCTCGCCGGGCACCAGGTCCAGCCGGGTCTCGGGGTACTCCTCCTGCCCGAACTCCGTGCCGAGGCCGAGCGGGAGGCCACCGCGCACGTTCGGCCAGCCGACCCGCCCGTCGGTGTGGCGGATCAGCGGCCCGAGGTGCCCCGCGCGGACCGCCCTGACCGCACCCGAGGCCAGATCGACCTGGGCATAGGTGCAGGTGGCGAAGCGGTCGGTGTCCAGCTCGGCGAGGAAACGGGACGCGCGCGCCAGCACACTGCCCGGAGTGTGCCCCTCCCCCGCGTACGCGCGCAGTGCGATACGGAGCTGGCCCATGATGGCCGACGCGTGTGTGTCATGGCCCTGAACGTCACCGACCACGACGCCCACCCTGCCGCGCGGCAGTGCGACGACGTCGTACCAGTCGCCGCCGACCTCCCTGCCGCTCCACGCCGAGTGGTACCGCACGGCGATCTCGGCGGACGGGAACTCGGGGATGCGCCGGGGCAGCATGGCGGACTGAAGACCGGTGGCGAACTCCCTCTCCTGGTCGAAGAGGACGGCGCGCTGCAGAGACTGGGCGACGATGGCCGCAAGCCCTACGCAGAGGTTGCGGTCCTCCGACGAGAAGCGACTGCGGCCCCGGTAGAAGAGCGCCAGACAGCCGATGGAGCGGGCCTGCGCGATCAGCGGCAGGAAGGCCGCCGCGTCGAACCCCATCCGCTCGGTGTACGGGCGCAGCCGGGGGAACTCCTCCGAGAGACCGGTCAGAGAGGTGACGAACCGGGGCTGCTGGGACAGGACCGCGGCGGCCAGTGGCAGCGAGCTGTCGAGCCGGTGGCGCCCCACGTCGTCCAGGAGATGCATCGTGTCCCCGGAGAGCGCGACGAGTTCCAGTGCCCCGCCCGCGACCAGGCCGAGCACGAGCCCGTCGGCCCCGAAGCGTTCGAGCCCGTTCTCGCCGGTCAGGACCGCCGTCACATCGTCGACGGTGACAGCACGGGAGAGCGCGTCGGTGGTGCCCTGGACCATGGTGGTCACCCGTCGGCGGCCCGCTTCGACGGGGCTGACGGTGACGAATTCGGTCAGTTCGGTCGTCGCGTTGCGCACGATTCCGATGACGCGGTACGGGGATTCCTGTTCGTCCCGCAGGATCCGGCCGCGGATGTGGGTCCACTGCCGGACCCCGTTGCGGCGCCGCAGCTGGAAGTACACCCCGTAAGAGGAACGGCCGGTCCGGATGGCCTGCGTCCGCGCCGCGTCGAGCCGGTTGCCCTCCTCGGGCGGGATGCGGCTGCTCAGGGACTCGGGGCGGCCGTCGAACTCGTCGGGGCGCAGATCGAACACGGCGAGACCGGGCTCGTCGAACTCCAACGTCCCGCTGCGCAGGTCCCAGTCGAAACTGCCCATACGGTTGAGGGCCAGTCGCTCGCCCGGCCCGATCAGGGGAAGATCTCGTCCTGCCATACGGTCGCTCCGGAGGAGGGCTGAGGTGCCCAAAGCTTAACTTTTCGCGGTTGCCCCCGCATCAGGGCCGCTGGCCCGGCCCGTGCGGCCGGGCCCCCGGAACAGGCCCGGCCGAACGGACCCGGCCCGGCCGCGCTACCGGCGTTCCAGGGCTCCCCTGACGAAGGCGGCCTGGCCCACGTGCTGCAGGTCGTCGCCGATGACGCTGACCAGCCGGACACCGAGCGTGACCGGCGGCGACCACGCCTCGTCCACCACCCGGTCGAGCGCGGCGTCGTCGAGTCCCCGGACGAAGCCCATGGTCTGCTCGTGGACCGCGTCGTAGTACCCGGTCAGCAGGGCGGCGTCGGCCCGCACCTTCGCGACCTGTCCGGCGCTCTGGCCGTAACCGGTCTCCGTTTCGGCGAAGGGCAGCTCGAACCGCCCGGCCCAGTCCTGCGCCAGCCACACCTGCTCAAGGCCGGCCGCGTCGGACACATGGTCGTCCTGGACCCGGGTCAGATGCCAGACCAGCCAGGCGATCGAGTTCGCCCCGCTGTCCAGCTGTACGCCGAGGTCCTCGGCCGTGAGGCCGTCGACGGCGTCGTGCACGGACTCCTGGATCCGGTCGAACGCGTCTGCCAGAACATCT
The DNA here is from genome assembly GCF_036010505.1 of Streptomyces sp. NBC_01197. Lineage (NCBI taxonomy): Bacteria > Bacillati > Actinomycetota > Actinomycetes > Kitasatosporales > Streptomycetaceae > Streptomyces > Streptomyces sp. NBC_01197. The sequence continues at coordinate 7,159,417 of NZ_CP108569.1, read as the reverse complement.
GCGGTGTTCATCCGCTGCTCCTCGGCCGTACGAATGGGACCGCTCCGGTCGGCCGGGCCCGGATCGGTCTTGCCTGTCTGCCTGCCCACCACCTTCGCCGGTCACCGGCCCCGGCAGAGTGTTCGACACGCGCTGCGGCGCCCAACCGGCCCGGGCCCCGTCATCCGGCGTTCACCGAACGGGCCGTCCGTGTCATGTCCCGTATTTCTCTGGCGACTTATGGGCAGCGGGGCCCGGGAGGCGGTGAAGCCGGCCCCGTACAGCGCTTCGGCTCAGGGCTGTTCGCTGCCGTCGTCCGCCGCGCTCTCGGCGACCTGCTGGAGCGTTCTTCCGGTACGGACCGAGCGCGCCCGGCGGGGATCCGTCGCCCCGTGGCTCTCCCGGGCCGACGTCCGGGTCCCGCCGGTCCTGCCCCGCGCCGTGCCGGTCTTCTCCCTCGCCTTGATGAGCAGCCAGGCCTCGGGGTCGGTGCTGTCGCCGCCTCCGTGGAAACGCGTCAGCGCGTACTCACCGTGCAGTTGGGTCCCGTCCAGCCAGAAGGTCGCGTGCCCGCGCTCGATGGACTCCCCGAACGGGATGCTGTGGCCGCGGCGGTCATGGCTGAGCGGGCGGTAGGTGCCCTCGTCCCAGACGATGACCGTGCCGCCACCGTACTCGCCCTGCGGAATGACCCCCTCGAACTCCCGGTACTCCAGCGGGTGGTCCTCGGTGGGTACGGCCAGGCGCTTGTCCTTGGGCTCGGCGGACGGCCCCTTCGGCACGGCCCAGGACTTGAGCACGCCGTCCACTTCGAGCCTGAAGTCGAAGTGCATCCGGCGCGCGTCGTGGATCTGCACCACGAAGCAGGGTGCGTCCCCCTCCCCCACGGCCCCGCCGCGGGGCTCCGACGTCGTACCGAAATCCCGCTTGCCCCGGTACTTTTCCAGAGGTTCGTCGCCGCTCATGTCCGGTGTCTTCCTCGCGTTCATACGGCGGCGGCCGTCGGCGGCGCGGCCGGTCCGTCGGTGGCCGCGGGCCGTTGGGAGAGCGGGCGCGCGATGTCCTCCAGAGTCCTGCCCTCCGCGTCCACCGCGAACAGCACGGCCACCACTCCGGCGGCGACCATCAGCGCGGCACCGATACAGAACGCGATGACGGCGTCCGAGACCACACCGCTCGATGTGAGACCGGAGAAGATGAGCGGCCCGGAAATACCGCCCGCCGCCGTACCGAGCGCGTAGAACAGGGCGATCGCCAGGGCCCGGGTCTCCATCGGGAAGATCTCGCTCACCGTCAGGTAGGCCGAACTGGCCCCGGCCGACGCGAAGAACAGCACGACGCACCAGCACAGCGTCATCGTCGCCGCGTTGAGCCACCCCTCGTCGAAGAGCCAGGCGGTCACAGAGAGCAGCAGCCCCGAGAGGATGTACGTCCCCGAGATCATCTTCCTGCGCCCGACGGTGTCGAAGAGCCTGCCCAGCAGCAGCGGGCCGAGGAAGTTCCCGAACGCGATGACCGCGAAGAAGTACCCCGTCGTACCGCTGGAGACACCGAAGAACTTCACCAGGATCGAGCTGAAACCGAAGGTGATGGCGTTGTACAGGAACGCCTGGCCGATGAAGAGCGAGAAGCCGAGCGTCGCGCGCTTGGGGTACGCGCGGAAGAGCGTACGGCCGATCTCGACGAAACTGACGCTCTTGCGCTGCTCGATGGTGATGGCCCGGCCCGCTTTCGGCAGTGGCGCGCCCGTCTCCGCCTCGATCTCCTTCTCGACGCCGTCGACGATCGCGTTCGCGCCGTCGGACTGTCCGTGGATGAACATCCAGCGCGGGCTCTCGGGTACGTGCCTGCGCACCAGCAGGATCACCAGGCCGAGGACGACGCCGAGCGCGAACGTGAGGCGCCAGCCGATGTTCTCGGGGAAGATGCCAGTGTCGAGGGCCAGCACCGACAGGAGGGCGCCGCCCATCGCGCCGAGCCAGTAGCTGCCGTTGATGATCAGGTCGACCCGGCCGCGGTACTTGCTGGGAATCAGTTCATCGATGGCCGAGTTGATGGCCGCGTACTCACCGCCGATACCGAAGCCGGTGAGGAACCGGAAGAGGAAGAACCACCACGCCGAGAAGGAGAGCGCGGTCATCGCAGTCGCCGCCAGATAGACGGCGAGAGTGATGAGGAAGAGCTTCTTGCGGCCGAAGCGGTCGGTGAGCCAGCCGAAGACCAGCGCGCCCGAGCAGGCACCCGCCACATAGAGGGCAGCTCCGAGCCCGGTGACCTGGGCGTCGCTGATGGGCAGTCCGCTGCCGCTCTCCGAGAGCCGGCTGGCGATGTTGCCCACCACCGTGACTTCGAGACCGTCGAGGATCCAGACCGTCCCTAGTCCGATCACGATCATCCAGTGCCAGCGCGACCAGGGCAGCCGGTCGAGCCGCGCAGGCACCTCGGTGGTGATGGTGCCGATGGCGGGGCTTCCCGCGCTGCTCATCAGATTCCTCCTGCGTACGGCGGCTCCGGGTGCAGCCGACATTCATCCGCTGCCCAGAAGATCATCCACACAAACAGGGGAGCGCGCCTGCGGAACACGCCCGTGCGGTCCATCCCGCACCGGCGCACGCCAGCGGTGCGAACGGCCGCGTCAGGGGCGAACACACCGTGAAGATCCGGAAACGACAGTGCCCGCCTCCGGCACAGGCCGGAGGCGGGCACACCCGCCGGATCAGGCGGGGACGATGTTCTCCGCCTGCGGGCCCTTCTGGCCCTGCGTGATGTCGAAGTTCACCTTCTGGCCCTCCTGCAGCTCGCGGAAGCCCTGAGCGTTGATGTTGGAGTAGTGGGCGAAGACGTCCGGGCCCCCACCATCCTGCTCAATGAAGCCGAAACCCTTTTCCGCGTTGAACCACTTAACGGTGCCACTGGCCATGATTGCCCTCCAAGGGGACTCGAAGTCGGCTCCCGCACTTCGCGGGAGCCGGAGGTGATCGCCCTGGTCCTCGGAGACGCCGAACAGCAGACCCGCCCGTGCATGTACGCACGGGCGAGAGGTACTTCGGAACCACGACAGCTGGGTGAGACGCTACACGGCCGAACGCGCGGCGACCCCGTCGGCTCATCCGTTGAGCCCCTCCTGGCACACATCCGGCCGTTTCATTGCGTTCGATATGACGATCAATGTCCCACTCGCCCCCGCCTGCGGGCACCCGAAAGTGCGATTGAAGATCAGGACAGAAGAAATTCACGCTCCGCCGCGTCGCGCTTCGCGACGTGCCCGAACGACCAGCACGATGGACCACCCCGAAGACCTTCATTTGCCGGCATGGCCCTGATCACCGTCTTCGGCTGTGCTCCGCTGCGGCCCGCTCCGAGAGCGCGGTACCCGCTGCTTCGGAAGCTCGCCCTCCGCCGGGGGCTGCGCAATCCCGGCTCCGGAAATAAAATGCAGGTAACGGTCACCGGACCCACGGACCGTGATCGTCGGAGAGGAGAGGCCCGACGGGCCGGTACACGGCCTGACCCGCGACCCCGGGCCCCGGTCGCGGTCCGGGAACAAACGCACCGCGGAGCCGCTCATGAACCGGCGTCGTCCTCCTCGTTCCGCAAGCGCCGACGAGCTCCTCACCACGCTCCACCAGCTCACCGCCCGGGCCCGGCGGGAGGTGGAGATCCATCAGGCACGGGTGGAACTGGCCGAGGCCCTGCAGCGCGAAATGCTCCCGGCCAGCCTCCCCGGCCTGCCCGGCCTCCGTACCACGGCCCGCTACACCCCGGCCCGCAGCGGGCTGGACATCGGAGGCGACTGGTACGACGGGTTTCCGCTCCCGGACGGGTCGCTCGGGTTCGCCATCGGCGACGTACAGGGACACGACGTCGAGGCCGCCGCCTTCATGGGCCAGATCCGGATCGGAATGCGGGCCATCGCCGGGACCGCGACAGATCCGGGCGAGATCATCGGCCGGACCAACGACCTGCTGCTCTCGGTGAACTCGACGCTCTTCGCGACCTGCACCTTCCTGCGCTTCGACCCCGTCACCTGGGAGATCGAAAGCGCCCGCGCCGGGCATGTCCCGGCGGTCTGGGCCTCGGCGGACGGGCGGGCCGGCATCATCGACGACGAAGGAGGCCTGCCGCTGGGCGTCCAGCCGAACGAGCGCTACCCGGTGACCCGGCGGAAGCTGACGGAGGTGGGCGCGTTCGTACTGATCACCGACGGGGTGATCGAAGGACCGTCCTTCCCCATCGAGAAGGGGCTGGAGGCCGTCATGAACCGGGCGGTCGCCCATGCGGGCGCCGATGCCGACGTACTGGCCGACGAGATCATCAAGGCCGCGGTGCTCACGGGTCACGAGGACGACGCCGCCGTGCTCGTGCTGTGCCACGACAGCGCGCCCGGCAGAACCGCATGACAGCTGGGGCACGCGTGTCTTGCCCGGCCGGGGCCCGGGAAACGGTGTCTGATGGGCGCCGTGATCCGCAGTGAGACAGCCAGAGGCGCGACGGTGACCGCCCTGCGCATCCTCACCGTCGCCGTCGCGTACTACGTGTCCGGCCGGATCGGACTGCTGCGTCAGGTGACCGTCCACGGCGCGGTGGTCACACCCCTGTGGCCCCCGACGGGAGTCGCCCTGGGATGCCTGCTGTACTGGGGTCTCCGCATTTGGCCGGGGATCGCGGTCGGAGCTCTGCTCGCCGTCCTGTCGACGGGCGGCTCCTCGGTCGACTTCGGCGACATCGGCATCATCGCGGGCAACACGCTCGCCCCCGTGTGCGCCCTGCTGATGCTCCGCCGGGCGGACTTCCGGATGGATATGTCCAGGCTGCGGGACGGCGCCGCCCTGATCTTCCTCGGGGCGCTCGGCTCCATGCTCATCAGCGCGACGACGGGCAGCCTCATGCTGCTTTTCGAGGACAAACTGCCCAAGAGCGGCTTCTGGCCGGTCTGGTTCGCGTGGTGGGCTGGGGATGCGATGGGGGTGCTGATGGTGACCCCGCTGCTGCTGGTCCTGCGCCGGGCCCGGCTGCCCCGGCGTACGGACCGATGGGTGGAGGGCGGGGCGCTGGCGGTGATCGCCGCCGTGGTCGCCCCGTTGGCGACGGGGAGCCACTACGCCCTGCTCTTCCTGGTGTTTCCGCTGCTGATCTGGGCAGCGCTCCGCTTCGAGCTGGCCGGCAGCGCGCCCTGCGCGCTCCTGGTGGCCGTGCTGGCGGTCGTCGCGGCCACCGGGCGCGCGGGGTCCTTCACCGGCCTCTCGCTGTTCGAAGCGATGATCGGCCTCACGGCGCTCAACGGATCAGTGGCGGTGACCGCACTGCTGCTCGCCGCGGTCGTCACCGAGCACAAGAACGTCCGCCGCCGGATCGAGCGGGCCTGCGATGAGCTGGCCGACGTGGTCGACCAGCTCGCGCCCGCAGAGCAGCAGCGCGGATGGCCGTCGTCGGACACCCGCCGGCGCGACGGCCGCTGAGGAGGCGGGTTCCCGCCCGCCTGACCGCCGCCCCGCCGGGCGCGCGGCTCACCGGCCGAGGTCCGCGCCCCACTTCCCGGTGCTGACGACATCCGCCTGGCGGGGGAACACCTTTTCGGTCAGCACCCGGTGCACCTCCGGATCGGCGCACCGGAGCCGGCCGGGCCCCCGGCGCCCGCGGACCGGCCGTCCGGACCCGCCTTGTAGTGCCGGCCGCGCAGCAGCGAGGCGAGCGCGGCGACCAGTGCCATCACGGTCGCGACGCCGAAGACGGTGACGAGTCCGTGGTGGAACGGGCCTGAGACGAGTCCGGGAAAGAACTCCTTGCCGGTCAGCGTCATGACGTTGTGCGTGGGCAGCTTGTCCAGTACCCCGCTGGGTCCGAGGAGCTGGCTGATCGGGTTCTTGCCGAGGAAGGTGGCGAACAGCGTGCTCACCGGCGGCAGTCCGGCCACCTGCTGTGCCGTTCCCGCGGGGACGCCCTGCCCCTGCAGACCGCTGCTCAGCGCGTGCGGCAGCGTCCCCGCCAGGCCGGAGATCATCAGGGAGAACGAGAGACCGATCGACAGGGCGGTGCCCGAGTTCTGGAAGGTGGAGCGCATCCCGGACGCGACCCCGCGCTGCTCCGGCGGCACGCTGCCCATGATCGCCGACGTGTTCGGGGCGGAGAACATCCCCTGGCCGAGGCCGCTGAGCAGCAGCAGAGCGGCGAATGCGGGGTACGAGAAGTTCACCGGCAGGAGCAGCAGACCGATGAATCCACCGGCCACCAGAAGGAGTCCGGTGGTGGAGAACAGCCGGGCGCCGTAGCGGTCGGAGAGGATGCCGGAGACCGGTCCCGCGATGAGGAATCCGATGGTCAGCGGCAGCATGAAGATGCCCGCCCAGAGCGGGGTGCTTTCGAAGTCGTATCCGCGCAGCGGAAGCCAGATGCCCTGCAGCCAGATGATCAGCATGAACTGGAGCCCGCCTCGGGCGATGGCGGTGAGCAGGGCCGCGAGGTTCCCGGCGGCGAAGGCACGTACCCGGAACAGGCCGAGCCGGAACATCGGTTCGGCGACGCGGGTCTCGATGAGGCAGAAGGCCACCAGCAGCAGCACTCCGGCGCCGAGCCCGCCCAGCACCATGGGGTTGGTCCAGCCGGTGGGGTGGCCGCCGTACGGCTGGATTCCGTACGTGATGGCGGCGAGCAGCAGGCCAGCGCCGCCCGTGAAGGTGAGGTTGCCCGCCCAGTCGATACGGCCCGCTGTGCGGGCGCTGGTCTCACGCAGGCTGCGGTACGACCAGATCGTGCCGAACACCCCGATGGGCACGCTGACCCAGAACACCGCGCGCCAGTCGATGGTGGCCAGCAGACCGCCTGCCAGCAGACCGAGGAACTGCCCGGCCAGGGCGGTGATCTGGTTGACGCCCAGGGCCATGCCGCGCTGCCGGGCGGGGAACGCGTCGGTGAGGATGGCCGCCGAGTTCGCCGTCAGCATCGAGCCGCCGACCGCCTGCACGACACGGAATCCGATCAGCCACAAGGCGCCCGGCCCGCCCTTCAGTGGATCGAGCGAGAGGGCGAGCGAGGCGCACGCGAAGATCGCGAAGCCCATGTTGTACATCCGGACCCGGCCGAACATGTCGCCGAGCCTGCCGAGTGCGACCACCAGCACCGCGGAGACCAGCAGATAGCCGAGGATCATCCAGAGCAGGTAGCCGATGTTCCCGGGGGCGAGCGGATCGAGCCCGATGCCGCGGAAGATGGCGGGCAGGGAGATGATCACGATCGAGGCGTCCATGGTCGCGATCAGCACGCCGAGCGTGGTGTTGGAGAGCGCGATCCATTTGTAGCGCTCCCCGGCCTCGGCGCCCCCGGTCCGGCTCGGGCTCCGGCCGCCGCTCCGGCTCGCGGGCATTACAGCCGCTCCGCGAGCCGGTCGAGCAGCGGCACGACCGCGAGAAGCCGCTGCCGCTCAGCAGACGTGAACTCCCCGTCGAGGGCCTCGGTGAGCCGCTGGACGGACTCCGACCTGCGGTCGACCAGTACCTTGCGGCCGGCATCGGTCACCGCTATCAGCGCGCGGCGGCCGTCGCTGGCGTCCGGCTCGCGGCTCACGAGTCCGCGCTCCTCCAGCGCGCCCAGCGTCGATGCCATCGCCTGCGGGCGCACCCGCTCCAGTTCGGCGAGCGATCCGGGTGAATCCGCTCCGTACCGGCTCAGCCGGGAGAGCACGGACACCTCGGAGAGCGTCAGGTCGCCGACCCGGTGCGCCTGCCTGAGCCGGCGGGCGATCCGGGCCACCGCCAGCCGTATGGACGCCGCCGCCGCTGCGGCGTCGGCCGCTTCCGCGCTGTCCGCCGGTCCAGCGCTGTCCGCCATGGTCCCGGTCACGCCATCACCCCCGCTGTCGGTCCGGCCCTGTGCCGGTTCCCCGTAGTGCCGGCCCAGGCAACGCCGGCCCAGTAATAACAATAGGCTTATCAACCAACCGTAACAACTGGTCGGTTCAGGGCCTGACACCCGGGACAGCCGTTCGGCGCAATGCCGCGATGAACGGCAATCACCCCTGCCACCTGGCCTTTCGCGCCCCGGAATCGGTCCATGGCGCCAGGCGTCACAGCCCCTGATGCCGAGTCGCGTCCTAGCCTTCGAAGCACCAAGGCCCCAAGGCCACACGGCTGACGCCGGCAGAGTACGTGCGGCCCGCGCGATGACTGCCGCCGCGTTCCGGTCCGGGTTCACCATGAAGGAAGCTGCCATGGACGACGGCCCGCCCACGCCCGGCCCGGCCACCGGAACCCGTCGGCCGGTGGGAAGCCCCGTCCGGCTGCCGCGCGCGCAACGGCTGCCGGACGCGGCGCCGCCGCAGTGGCACCGCGGACTGACCGTGGTCGCGGTCGTCAGCCTGTTCATCGGCACCCGCGCCCTCTGGACCCAGGCCACCACGTCGCACCCGGGCGTCGCGGCGACCGTGACGGTCTGTTACGCGGGAATCCTGACGTGCGGTGTCCTTGCCCTCTCCGTACGCGGCCGCCGCGCCCTGGCGAAGGTGGACCTGGCCGTGCTGGGTCTCGCGATCACGCTGGTGCTCTGCCACTACTGGCTGGATCACGCCGGTTCGGACGAGGGCGTGCTGACCGCTCAGGCCGCGAACGCGATCCTGCACGGCCGGCCGGTCTACGGCCAACCGTGGCCGTGGCTCTTCGGCACGCCGAAGGTGGGGGTCACCAAAACCATGTCGGGCGGCGTCGACTACACCTACGCCTACCCGCCCCTGACCGCGCTGATCGCCGCCCCGATCCACGCCGTGGTGCACTCGACGGCCGCGGCGACCCTGGTGACCATTACGGCGCTGCTCGTCGGCACCGTCACCCTCTGGGCGCTGCTCCCCGCGCCGTGGCGTCCGGCGGTCACCACCGTCTGTCTGGGCTTCGGCCTGCTGCCCGGCTACGCGCGCTCGGGCTATCCGGCCGTCCTGGCCCTGGCCTTCCTGGTCCCGGTCGTCGTCCGGTGGCCCAACACCGGCGCGGGCGGACGTCTGGGACGGTACGGAGTGTTCCGGGCCGTCTGCCTCGGCGCGGCCTGCGCCAGTCAGCAACTGGCCTGGTTCACCGTGCCGTTCCTGCTGATCGGCATCCACGCCGTGCGCCGCGGCGAGCTGGGCGGACGAGCCGCACTCGGCGTGGTCGCCCGTTACGCGGGTACGGCCGCCCTCACCTGGGCGGCGCTGAACGCCTACTTCGCCGCCGACGATTTCCACGGCTGGCTGGAGGGCTCGCTGCTGCCCATCACGCAGGGCGCGATCCTGCACGGCCAGGGCGCCATGGGCTTCTCCTACTACTTCACCGACGGCAGCAGCCGCCTGGACTTCTACTCGTACGCGAGTGTGCTGCTGCTCCTGGGTCTGCTCGGCGCCACCCTGCTCTTCGTGCGGCGGCTGGGCCCAGCCCTCACCGTGCTGCCCTGGCTGCCCTTCTACCTCGCCACCCGTTCGCAGGACGGCTACTTCCTCCTGATGACGCCGCTGTGGCTGGCGGCCGCCGCCACCGTCCCGGCCTCCGCGCTCGCGACCGCCTGGCAGCCGCTGATCCCGCGCCTGCGCTCGCACCGGGCCAAGGCCGTAGTGGCCGCCGTACTGGTCGTACCGTCCCTGCTCTGCCTGACGGTGGCTGCCGCGAGCCCGCCGCCGCTGCGGATGAGCGTGACGCCGCGGCTCGCCGACCGGCCGCACCGGGGCATCACATCGGTGCTGGTGCACGCGGTGAACACGACGGACCACGCGCTCTCGCCGCACTTCGCCAGTCGTACCGGTCAGGGGGCGTCCAGCTGGTGGACCGTCCGCTCGGGCCCGCACACCATCGCCCCGCACGCCTCCGCCTCGTATGTCGTCAGCCCGCCGGGCGGATTCCGCAGGCTGCCCCGCAACGGCGCCCGGTTCTATCTGATCGCGGTGAGCGACAAACCGATGACCATCACCACCGCCACACTTCCCTCGGCCCCCTCCGCCGCCGTCCGGCCACCGAGCGGCTCACCGCAGCCGCCCGCGTACGCCGCCCCCGGGCGCATCGGCGGTTGCGGCACGGACCGGGCGGGGCGGGGCCTTCCCTGCCCGGCGGCCGGTGGGAGCGGGCCACTGTGAGCGGAGCGCGGGGCCCGCTGGCCCGGCCGGACCGCCAGGAGCAGGACAGCACATCCAATTCGCTGGTCTCGGTCCCCGAACTCAGCGAGGAGCAGTCGACGCTGCTGCGGCTGGTCGGGCACGAGTGGGGGCGGGTGTCCGCACCGCCCGCGGCCTGGCGCCATGCCCTGCCCGTCGATCCCGATGTGGGCAGTTTCCCGGAACCCGCGCAGATCGTGCCGGCCCGCTTCGGCCGTTTCGTGCCGGTGGCCTCGCTCGTCGGCGGGCCGGCCGGTTCGGGCGCCCGCGAGGTCGAGGTGGGCTGGGAGGAGGCGGGCGGTACAGGCCGGGCACGCGCCCGGATCCGGCGCGCGGTGCTGGGGGCGCCGCTGCGGAGTTCGGCGGTCGCACGCGAGCGGATGCGCAAGCTGGTGGCGCTGCCGGTGCTGTCGGCGGACGCGCTGTCTTCGGTGGCGTACGGCCCGGAGGCGCTGCTCGCGGTGCTGGTGCTGGCCGGCGCGCCGGGGCTCAGCTACTCGGTTCCGGTGGCGCTGGCCATCGTCTTCCTGATGCTGGCCGTCGGGGTCTCGTACCGGCAGACGATCCGCGCGTATCCCCAGGGCGGCGGTTCTTACATCGTCGCGACGGACAATCTCGGCCGGCTGCCCGGGCTGGTGGCGGCGGCCGGTCTGATGACCGACTACATCCTCACCGTCGCCGTCTCCATCTCGTCCGGTACGGCCGCCGTGACCTCCGCGCTTCCGGGGCTCGCGGACGACGCCGTACCGATCGGTGTCCTGGTCATCGCCGTGCTGCTCGCCGGGAATCTGCGCGGTGTCCGGCAGGCGGGTGCGCTCTTCGCCGCGCCGACGTACGCCTTCGTCATCGCCATCGCCGCTCTCGTCGCCTTCGGTCTGTACCACGCGGTGGGCCGGGATTTCGCCGTGGTGCCCACGCCGCCGCGGCACGCGGTCGAGGGGGTCGGCGTGCTGCTCGTGATGCGGGCGTTCGCATCGGGTTCGACGGCCATGACCGGTATCGAGGCGATCTCCAACGCCGTACCGGCCTTCCAGCCGGTCGCCTGGCGCAACGCGCGCACCACGCTCTCCTGGATGATCGGACTGCTGGTCGCCCTCTTCGCGGGGACGGTCGCCATGGTCCATCTGGAGGGCGTCGTACCGGAGTCCGGCGAGACCGTGCTCTCGCAGCTGGCCCACCGCAGTTTCGGGTCCGGCGGTATGTACGTCTTCACCCAGGCGGCGACCGCGCTGGTGCTCCTCCTCGCCGCGAACACCGCGTACAACGACTTTCCCCGGGTGCTCTTCCTGCTGGCGCGCGACCATCACGCGCCCCGGGTCTTCCTGCGGCTCGGCGACCGGCTGGCCTTCAGCAACGGGGTCATCCTGCTCTCGGTGGCTGCCGCAGTGGTCTATGTGGCCTTCGACGGCAGGACGGACTCGCTGATTCCGCTGTATGCCGTCGGGGTCTTCCTCGCCTTCACGCTCTCTCAGAGCGGCATGGTGGTGCACTGGTGGCGCGCGCGCAGCCGGCACTGGCGCAAGAGCCTGTGCTTCAACGCCACCGGGGCGCTGCTCTCCGCGGTCGTCTTCATCACGGCCGGAATCACCAAGTTCACCGAGGGCGCCTGGCTGGCGCTGGTGACCGTGGCGCTGTTCCTGCTGGTGACCACCCGGATCCGGCGCCACTACGACAGGGTGGGCGAGGCGCTGCGGCTGCACCCGCAGACGATCGAGGTCCCCAGCCGCACGATCACGCCGCGCTCCGGCAGTTCGCTGCCCGCCGTGCGGCCCGCGAGCCCGCCGGGTGAGGCGGAGCCGTGGTCCGGGGCCGCCCAGGAGGACCGGGAGTCCGAGGACTCGCCCGAGTCGATCAGCCACCTCTCCGTCGTCCTGATCGACGCACTGCACCAGGCGAGCATGCGCGCGCTCGCCTATGCCGCCTCTCTGCAGCAGCCGGTTCTCGCGCTGCACGTCAGCGCCGGTGACGAGGACGCCGAGCGGTTCCGCGAGGCCTGGCTGCTGTGGGGCGACCATCTTCCGCTGCGGATCGTGATCTCGCCGTACCGCGCGACCGTCGCTCCGCTCGTCGGCTACATCGAGTCACTGCACCACCAGCGTCCGGATCTGACCATCACGGTGATCCTGCCGGAGATCGTCGTACGCCACTGGCGGCACCGACTGCTGCACAGCCCGCTCGGCGGGCGGCTGTGGCGCGCGCTCCGGCCCCTGCCGAAGATCGTGGTGACGACGGTGCCCTTCCATATCTGAGTCCGTATCCGAGCCCCTGTCCATCTCCAGGTCCGAGCCCGTATCGGTGTCCGGTTCCAGGTCCGGTTCCACGCCCGGATCCGTGCCGCTGCCGTTGCCGTCGTGCGGGGAATACAGTGGAATCGAGATATTGATTTATCCGGTTTGTCTGCCTGGTGAGGCCGCTCCCGGCTCCCGGGACCGCGACCCAGGGAGGTTGTGCCGCCTATGAACTCCGAACGCGCCGAACGGCTGGTGACGGCGCTGCGCGCCCGCGGGGTGATGGCGCATGTCGCCGAGGTGGGTGTCTACCAGTTCGGGGTCCGCGTCGTCATCGACTGGAACATCGAGGCGCTCTGGGACACGGACGGGGCGGCTGGGCTCGACGCGCAGGTACTCAGCGACGGGATGCTCGTGGGGTTCGTCCCCCACATCGGGGGCTCCGAGGAGTTCACCGAACAGCAGCTCGTCGAGGCCATCGCGACCACGAGCTATTCGACGGAGGGCCTGCGCCCGCCGACCGGAACCGAGACCGTAGCCGGCACAGAGACAGACACAGGCACAGCTGGGACTACGGGCACGGACGCGGGCGGCGGCGTGAGCAAGCCGGATCTCCCGTCGGACTCTCCGGATGCTGCTCCCCAGCCCCCGCCGGCCGACCGGCCGCCCACCCCATCGGACCACCGCAAGCCGAAGGGCCGCTGGTGGCGCCGCTGACCGGAAGCCGGCGGAACAGCCTTACAAGCCGGGCGCGCCCCAGACCGGGAACCACCGGGCGAGGTCGGGTTCGACGCGCAGGTCATCCCCCAGGACCGCCTTGACCTGGAGTTCCAGCGCGCTGTTCCGCTTCTCCGTACCGTCCGGCATCGGTGCGAAAGGGAAGAACGTGCCCCGCTTGTACAGGTAGACCAGCGCGAGCGGCCGCTGGCCGGCGTCCTTGAACGCGACCAGCGAGCAGAGCAGCTGCGGCCCGAACCCGCCGTCCTCCAGCAGTGAGTTGACCGCGTGCAGGTCGTTGACGAGCGCCGCAGTGTCGTCGGGCGGCTGCTGGGCCAGCAGCCAGGTGTAGCCGTACGAGTCCTGACTGAACCGGACCGGGGCGCCGCCGCGCCCGGTGTCCGCGTCGAGCAGTTCCTCGACGTCCTGCTTGATCCGGGCGAAGCCCCCGCCCTCGACCCCCGCGAAGCAGACCGACCCCATCCCGGTGGGCGTGAACCCTGCGCCCGCCTGGAGGGTGAGTGCGGCGGACGGTACGGCGAACAGCTGGTCCAGATCGGGGCGGACCGGCTTGCTCCGGCCGAGGATGCTGTCGAGAAATCCCACGAGGCGTACTCCTACGGGGTCAGGACGGCCGGGAGCCGGACGCCCGCCGTTCTCCGGTCCCGGACGTGCACGGGGCCCGTACGACGAGCCGCGGTCCGGGGTGTCACGGGCGGGCGAGTTCGGTGGAGATACGCGCGAGCTGGTCCAGCCGCTGTTCGAGCGTCGGGTGCGAGGAGAACAGACGGCTCAGACTCTCCTTCGAGGAGAACGCGGGCATGAAGTAGAGGGCGTTGTACGGCTCCGCCCTCCGCAGGTCCTCGGTCGGGATGCGCGCCATCTGGCCGTTCACCTTGGTGAGGGCCGATGCGAGGGCCGACGGGCGGCCGGTGAGCAGAGCGGCGGCCCGGTCGGCGGAGAGCTCCCGGTAGCGGGAGAGCAGCCGGGTCAGCAGGAAGCTGATCACGTACACCGCGGCGCTCACCAGCGGGACGAGCACGATCGCGAGGCCGAGCGGTCCCGCGTTCCTGGCGCTGCGGGCGAGTCCGCTCCACAGGGCGACCCGGGTGATGAGTCCGGCCAGCACGCCGAGGAACGAGGCGATCGTCATCACTGCGGCGTCGCGGTGGGCGACGTGGGACATCTCGTGCGCGAGAACGCCCTCCAGCTCTTCGGGCTCCAGCCTGCGCAGCAGACCGGTCGAGGCGCAGACCAGAGCGGTGCGCTCGCTGCGGCCGGTGGCGAAGGCGTTCGGGATGTCGCTCCGGGCGATGGCCACCCGCGGTTTGTCCATGTCGGCGAGTGCGCAGATCCGGTCGATGGCGCCGTGCAGTTCAGGGGCCTCTTCGGGGGTGACCTCGTGCGCCCCCATGGTGAGAACGGCGATCTTGTCGCTGAACCAGAACTGAGCGATGAAGAGCGCACCCGCGACCGCCACGATGACCAGCCAGAAACCGTGCAGCAGAACGAGCAGCACGCCGACCAGGACGACGTACAGAAGTCCGATCAGGAACATGGTGGTCACCATGCGCGTGGTGAGACCGCGGTCGAGGGTGAAGCGGCTTCGGGTCATCTTCGTCTCCTGTAGAGGTTCTCCCCCTTCGTCAATTGTCCTCCTTCCACGTAAAGGCAGGGTATGCGGCGGGTTCAGGGAATCCTCCGTTCTGCCGGATGCCTGCCCGGGTGCGGAACTGGACCCCGGCCCCGGCTTCAGCGCCGGACCTACGCAGGGTCGCGCCGGTGCAGCGGACCGCCCCGGGTGGCGGGACGGTCCGCGGCACCGGCGGTCTCACCAGGCGACGGGCAGTTCGTGGACGCCGTAGACCGCCATGTCGGTACGGAAGTTGATCTCGTCGAGCGGGCGGGCGAGCCGCAGGCCGGGGAAGCGGCGCAGCAGAGCGGGGTAGGCGAGCTGCAGCTCGACGCGGGCGAGGTTCTGGCCGAGGCACTGGTGAGGCCCCGAGCCGAACGCGAGGTGCCTGCGGGCCTGCCGGTCGATGTCGAGCCGGCCGGGCTCCTCGAAGACCTCCGGGTCGCGGTTGGCGACATCGGTGGCACAGATGACCGCTTCACCGGCCCTGATGAGCTGCCCGCCGACCTCGATGTCCTCGGTGGCGACGCGGCGCCGCCCCAGGTGGGTGATGGACAGGTACCGGAGGAGTTCCTCGACAGCGCCGGCGACCCGCTGGGGGCTGCCGTCGCGGACCGCGGCCAGCTGACCGGGGTTCTGGAGCAGCGCGCAGGTGCCGAGGGCGATCATGTTGGCCGTGGTCTCGTGTCCGGCGACCAGCAGCAGCCGGGCCTGTTTGGCGCATTCGTCGCGGGTGCTGATCCCGGTGACCAGATAGTCCGCGGCGAGCCGGCTGAGCAGGTCGTCGCCGGGGTGCTCTGCCTTCTTCTCCACCAGGTCGCCTAGGTAGTCGACCAGTTCCTGCGAGGCGGCCAGGGCGTCCTGCGCGCTGCTGCGGGTGTCGACGATGACTGCGCTCGCCCGCTGGAAGAACCCGTGGTCCTCGTACGGGACGCCGAGCAGCTCGCAGATGACCAGCGAGGGCAGTGGCAGCGCGAAGGACGTGACCAGGTCGGCCGGCGGTCCGGCCTTCTCCATCTCGTCCAGCAGCTCGCCGATGATGCGCTCTATGCGCTCCCGCAGGGCCTGGGTCCGTTTGATGGTGAAGTCACCGGTGAACCGCTTGCGCTGCTCGTTGTGTTCCGGCTCGTCCATCGTGATGAACGTGCGGTTGTGGGCGCGGGTCGCCTCGCTGCCCGCGCTGAAGCTCGGATAGGAGGGCCGCCTGTTGTCGGCGCTGATGCGCTCGTCGCGCAGCAGCGCGACCTGGTCCGCGTGCCGGGTGACGTACCAGGCCGTGGCGCCGTTCCAGAGCGTGACCCGGGAGATCGGCTCCGAGCTGAGCAGACCGGTCATCTCCGGCGGCGGGTCGAACGGGCATCCGGCGGCGCGGCGGGTGGTGTAGGCGGGTGATGCGGTGGGGACCTCGGTCATCGTCGTCCTTCCACAGTGGGGTGTGAGGTGTCCGGGGAGCCGGGCCCTCCGGTCAGGACAGGGTGATGGCGGCGGCCGGACAGATCTGCGCGGCCTCCCGCACTGCGTCGTGCTGTTCGGCGGGCGGGCTGCTGTTCAGTACGAGGACGATCCCGTCCTCGTCCCGCTGGTCGAACACCTCGGGGGCGGCGAGTACGCACTGGCCCGCAGCACAGCACTTGTCGGTGTCCACGGTGATCTGCACGTCGTTCCTCCAGCGCTAGGGGATGAGCGCGTTACTTAACAAAAGTAACTTCTCCTCGCGGACGGTATTACTCCGTTCACGTCCCGGGGAAGCCCCACCCCATGCATAGGGCATCTTTCTGGCCACTTCCCGGACGGGCCGCCGGGACGGCCCGGGCGCGCCGCCGGTCCGGACCGGTCCGACCGAGTGGGGAGCCCGGGCGGACGGCGTACGGGATCATCGAGGCGTGGACCATCCCGAACCCGGCGGCTCCGCCGCCCAAGACCTCTACAGATCACTCGCCGACCTCGCCTACACCATGGCCGGCAACCGCGCGCACATGCGGCTGCGCGTCCAGGCCGAAGTCGCTGTCGACCGTGCCTCCCTCGCCCTGCTGCGCACCCTCACGGCGGCGTCCTCTCCGCTGCGGATGGGCGAGATCGCACAGGCCCTGCTGGTGCAGGCGCCTCATGTCACCCGGGAGATCCGCGGTCTGGAGGAGCGCGGCCTGGTGCGCACGGTCCGGGAGCCCGGTGACCACCGGGCCCGCCGTATCGCCGTCACCCAGGAGGGCCGCGAGGTCGTGGAACGGGCCGAGGAGGCCGGCCGGCGCTGGCTCGACGACGCCCTGCGGGGTTTCGCCCCGCACGAGCTGACCACGGCGGCCGCGGTGATCAGCCGTGTCGTCGAGGCGTACCGCAACCCCTGAGCGAAGGCGGCGCCGGGCGCGGACCAATGGCCCGATTACGGGGTCTCCCCCGCGCCGCGCGCCCAGGGTGCGCGCAGTACGCCCCCGGCGTCCGTGACGTCGAGGGCGTACGCGTATACGGACCCGGTGCGGGTCCCGTGGCAGAGCGGTCAGGCGCTCTGCCAGAGCCGGGTCATCACCCGTACACCGAACCGCAGTCCTTCGAGCGGCACCCGCTCGTCCACTCCGTGGAAGAGCCGCCCGTAGTTCAGGTCGTGCGGGAGCTTGAGCCCCTTGAAGCCGAAGCAGCGGATGCCCAGGTGGGTGAAGGCCTTGGCGTCCGTACCTCCCGGATTGCAGTACGGCACCGGGTGGCCGTCCGGGTCCTCGGCGCGCACCGCGTCGCACATCGCGTCCACGAGCGGGCCGTCGAACGTGGTCTCCATCGCGAGGTCGTGGTTGACCCACTCCCGGCTGACCGAGGGCAGCAGCAGGGAGTCGATGGTGTCGATCAGCTCCTGCTCGTGCCCGGGCAGGAAGCGGCCGTCGACCCGGGCAGTGGCCCGGCCGGGAATGACGTTCGTCTGGTAGCCGGCCTGGAACATCGTGGGGTTCGCCGAGTTGCGGAGCACCACCTGCATGAAGTCCGAGACCGGGCCGAGCCTGGCGAGGGTGCCCTCGATGTCCTCCTCGTCGAACTCGACCCCGTACAGCCGGGCCGCCTCGGCGAGCAGGGCCCGCACCGGCTCGATGAGACGGATGGGGAAGGTCTGGCGACCGATGCGGGTGAGCGACTCGGCGAGATCGGTGACAGCGTTCTCGTCGTTGGGCGACGAGCCGTGGCCGGCCCGGCCGGTGGCGGTCAGCTCCATCCAGGCCATCCCGCGCTGGGCGTTCTCGATCGGGTAGAGCCTGCGGGTGTCGTCGATGGCGAAGGAGAATCCGCCGCCCTCACCGATGGCCTCGGTGACCCCTTCGAACAGCTCGGGCCGGTGCTCGACGAGCCAGTGGCCGCCGAACTTGCCGCCGGCTTCCTCGTCCGCGAGGAAGGCCAGGACCAGGTCCCTGGAGGGACGGGTGCCGGTCCGGGCGAAGTGCCGGGCGGTGGCCAGCATGACGGCCACTGTGTCCTTCATGTCGATGGCGCCGCGGCCCCAGAGGTAGCCGTCGCGGATCTCTCCGGAGAACGGCGGCACCTGCCACTCGGAGGCGTCCGCCGGTACGACATCGAGGTGGCCGTGCACCATCAGCGCGCCGCGCTCGCGGTCCGCGCCCTCGATACGGGCGATGACGCTGGCCCGTCCCGGCGCGCTCTCGATGAGCTCGGACCCGATACCGACCTCGGCCAGCCGGGCCACGACCCAGTCGGCGCAGGCGCGTTCATTGCTGATGGGATTGGAGGTGTCGAAGCGGATCAGTTCGGCGCAGAGGTCGACCACCTCGCGCTGTGCCTCTTCGGAGGCGGGGACCGGTCCGGCCGCGGTCGTGTCGGGGTCAGGGGTGTTCATGCCGCTCCCACGGGGGTGTTGTTGTCGGCGACGGGGAGGTCCGGGGAGGCCTCCACCGCCGATGTGCCGTACGGCTTGATCCAGCCCAGCAGGCCGAGCGCCGCGTACAGCACGAATGCGGTGATCAGGGAGTTCAGCGCGGGTATGCCGCCGTCGTAGAACTTTCCGACGCAGAACGCCGCGATCCAGATGACCAGGGACATCGGGACCCAGGTGGGCGAGGTGGCCGGCAGGGTCTGCGCCTCGCGGGTCTCGTCCAGTGGCTTGCGCATCTTCCGGACGACCCAGTACTCGGCCACGATGATCCCGCCGATCGGCGGGATGGCCACGCCCAGCAGGGACAGGAAGTCCGTGAAGTGGGTCATGATGCCGACGGCCGACAGCAGGGTGCCCGCGAGCCCCAGCACGATGGTGACCGCGCCGCGGTGCAGGCGCTTGCCGAAGACGACCTGGAAGAAGTTGACGACGCCGAGCGAGGAGCCGTACAGGTTCCAGTCGTTGACCTTGGCGGTGGACATCAGCACCACGATCACGCCGATCGCGCCCGATGTGCTCAGCACGATGTGCGAGACCTGGTTGCTCTTGACGAGGTGGCCGAGCAGGACGCCCGTCATCCCGACGATGTACTCGGAGAGGATCATGGACGAAGCGCTCTGCAGAAAGACGTGCGAGCCCTTCTTGTTGAAGCGGGTCATCTCCGGCGCGACGATCGCACCCGTCATGAAGCCGCCCGCGATGGCGGTGGCGGCCACGGCCAGCGAGATCGGCTGGGCGGGCGCCGGCGAGTGGACCAGGTCCATGAAGGAGTGCTTGGTCAGGGTCGAGATGACCGACCAGGCGACCAGCGCGAAGAACAGCGGAGTGACGATCTTGGCGAAGACGGCCATGTACTTGAAGCCGAAGATCACCAGCAGCGTGACGGCCAGCCCGGCCAGCACGCACCACATCCAGGAGGGGCCGCCGGCCAGCGAGGAGACGCTGTCTCCGAAGATCGTGTTCTGTACGCCGAACCAGCCGACCAGGCTGACCGCGATGACGAAGCTGACCAGCGCCGAGCCGTTGCGGCCGAAGCCGACCCAGCGGGTGAGCAGGGGGGTCGCGAGACCTTCACGCATTCCGGCCAGGCCGATGGCGAAGATCACGATCTCCAGTGTGACCGCGCCGAGCGTGAAGGCGAGGAACGCGTGGCCGAAGGTCATACCGACACCGATGGTGGCGCCGAGCGTGAACTGGGAGATGGACCCCGACTGGGCCAGCCACTGGAGCAGCATGCTGCCGAAGCCGAAGCGCTTGTCGCGCGGGACCCGGGACAGTGCGTAGTCGTCGCTGCCGATGCCCGTGGTGGCTCCGTCAGCAGATGGTGAAGTTGCCATTCATGACTCCCTGGGCTGGCGGCCGAGGGTCTGCAGGTGCGACAGCGACCCATAGCGGTTGACGAGGTTGTCGAACTCCACCGTGTCGTGGAAGTCGAGTTGTCCGGCGGCGTAGACCTTGGCGGTCTCGACGGCGAAGCGGGCGGCGGACGCGATGTCCGTCTCGTGGCTCGCGCCCGTCTGGCAGCCCGGCACCGCGGCAGCCGACGTGATCGCGAGGCCGACGACCGGAGCGGCGGTCGCCGTGGCGGGCTGCAGAATCGAATTGATGTGATGCGCCCCATTACCGTACGGAGTGATGTCCTGCGTCGTCACGGGGTATGTGACCAACGGCTCACCCGTCACGACGGCGAGCAGCTCACCGAGCTGCTCGCTCACCCGCAGTACCCAGCCCTCCTTGACGGTGGGCGACAGGGCGAGGCCCTTGTGGTTGATGATGCGGTTGCCCTTGGTGGTGTCGATGGAGAGCACCGCCTCCATCTCCCCCGCCACCTCATGGCGGTTCATGGTGGCGATGTCCACCGGCGAACCCATGAACGGCACCGGGTCGTGCGGTTCGGTGGGCGCGTCCGGGCATATGTGGGTGGCGACGATCACGTCGCCGGGCAGGACATCGCCCCGGCGACGCATATCGAGCAGCTTGGCGGCCGTGGCCAGCGCGGCGGCCGCTCCGTCGGCGTCCGAGACGAGTCCCGTCACCTCGGGCCGGGCGCCCACTCCGCCGAGCCGGCCGACCACACCGAGGGTGCGGGCCGTACCCCCCGACGACCGGCCGTGGCTGCCCGGGATACGGACCTGCACGAAGTCGGTGGATCCGCGCTCACCGGCCACCGTGGTGATCCCGGCGCCCGACCCCTCGGGACCCGCTACCGCGTCGAGGTACTCGACGACGCGCTTGCCGTCGGCCGCGGGATCGTCCAGCAGATCCACGATGTCCAGGACGTACTTCAACATGAGGGGCCTTTCTCGCTGCGGCGCACCCGCTGCGTTCCGGGGGTGCTGACAGCAGATTCGGGATCCGATAGCGTTGAGCGCAACTGTTTCCCTCTATTTGCAATTCGGGTCTGGATGGTGAGATGACGATGGCCGAAATCGACCTGGACCGCCGGAAGCCCGCGGGCGCGCTGCAGACCGTCGACCGGGCGCTGCTCGTCCTGCTGGCCTTCGAGCGGACCCGGCCCGACTGGGGGGTGACCGAGGTGGCGGCCGAATTCGGCTGGGACACCTCCGTCGCCCAGCGCCTGCTTTCGACGCTGGCGGGCCGCGGCTTCCTGGTCTCCGACCCGGCCACCAGGCGCTACCGCATCGGCCCCGCCGTACTGCGGCTGAGCCGGCAGTGGGAGCGCTCGGGCTCCCTCGAACTGCTGGCGGGGCCGGTGCTGGAAGAGCTGTGCCACACCACCGGCGACACCGTGCTGTTCTGCCTGCCGGACAGCTTCCACATGCGCTGTGTGGCGGCGGAGGAGGGCGAGGCGGGACCGCTGCGGTACTACCCGCTGGTCGGCGAGCTGTATCCGGCGCACGCGGGCGCCACCAGCAAGTCCTACTACGCGTTCTTGCCGGACGACCAGCGCCACCGGCTCTTCCGCGGCCGCCCGATGGCCCGCTTCACCGACCGCACGGTCACCGACGCCGATCTGCTGGAGGAGGAGTTCCGGCGCATCCGCGCCCAGGGATACGCCTGGACGATCGGCGAGTACGACAACGGGATCGCCACGCTCGCCGTCCCGGTGTTCCTGGGCCGCGAGCCGTACGGCAGCCTCAGCCTGGGCGGCGCCGAGCAGCTCTTCCCCGACGGTCCCGAGCCCCGGCTCGACAGCCTCAGAAAGGCTGCCCAGCTCCTGGAGAAGCGGCTCACCCACCCGCCCCAGCGCACCCGGCGCCCACGCGCCTGAGAGAACCGAACCTCCCCCAGAACACCGACCGTTCACTGCCCCCTTCACCGAAAGAGCGCCACCACCGTGAATCTCCTGCTGCTGTCCAACTCCACCCAGTACGGGCGCGGATACCTGGAACACGCCCTGGACACCGTCACCGGCTTCCTGCCGCAGGGCGCCAGGCTCGCCTTCGTGCCGTACGCCCTGGCCGACCACGACACGTACACCGCACGGGTGCGCGGCGCCCTGGAACCGGCCGGGATCTCCGTGCGCGGCGTCCACGAGAACAGCGACCCGCTGGCCGAACTGGCCGCCGCGGACGCCGTGTTCATCGGCGGCGGGAACTCCTTCCGGCTGCTGAGCGCCCTGTACCGTACGGGCCTTCGCGAGGCCGTACGCGAGGCTGTGCGCGGCGGGCTCCCCTACATGGGCGCCAGCGCGGGCACCAACATGGCCGCGCCCACGCTCCGCACCTCCAACGACATGCCCATCGTGCAGCCGCCGTCCTTCGACGCACTCGGCCTTGTGCCCTTCCAGATCAACCCGCACTACCTGGACCCGGACCCGGGCAGCACGCACAAGGGCGAGACGCGCGCGGAGCGTCTGACGGAGTTCCTGGAGGAGAACGACGTGCCCGTGCTGGGCCTGCGCGAGGGCAGCTGGCTGCGGGTGGAGGGAGCGGGGGCGACGCTGGCCGGGGAACGCCCGGGTGTCCTGTTCACCCGGGGCGCGCCCGCCCGGGAGCTGCCGGTGGACACCGATGTCTCCGAGTTGCTCGGCACCGAGCCGCGGTTCGACTCACCGGCGGCTTGAGAGGCACCGCACGGTGAGGGGCCGGGCGGGGCGCGGCGCCGGCCGACCGCGCCCCGCCGGCCCCCGGCACCACCCGCCGTTCGGCCGGACGTCACCCGCTCTCCATGATTTGGCTCCCCCCGGGGCACCGTCTACAGTCCTGTAGATACATGCAGACCGTGGATGCCGCACGTCTCCCGCGGAGCGGGCAGCCCCGCCTGAGCCGAGAGTTCCCGCCTGATGACTGCTGTCTCCCCGATGCCGCTGGCCTTCAACGGCTCACACATCGACGGTTCGCTGTTCACCACCGTCACGGACTTCGCACATGACACCCGATGGCTGAACGCGCCCCTGGAATCGTGGACCAACATCGGCCTTGGCGTGTTCGCGGTCCTCATGGTCGCCGGATGGTGGCAGGCCCGGCGCCGCGACAGCGCGTCGATGGCTCTCGCTCTGGCCGTGCCGGTGAGTGTCGTGGTCGCCTTCGCCGCGGCCGAGGTGGTCAAGAAGCTCGTATCGGAGGTGCGGCCCTGCCGCTCCATGCCGCACGCGTTCATCGTCGAGACCTGCCCGGCCCCCTCCGACTTCGCCTTCCCCAGCGGCCACACCACGACGGCCGCCGCCACTGTGGCGGCCCTCTATCTGCTGAACCGGAAGCTGTGCGCCATCGCCGCGCTCTTCGCGCTCTTCGAGGGCTTCACGCGCGTCTATGTCGGCGCGCACTACCCCCACGACGTCCTCGGCTCGGCTCTTCTCGCCCTCCCCGTCGCGTTCCTGACCAGCCTGGCCCTGCGCCGCCTCGCCACCCCGCTGGTCGAGCGGCTGCGCACCGGAGCCCTGGCCCCCGTACTGACCGCAGGACCGGCCGGGGCCCACGCGGCCGGCTGACACACCGGGCTACTGGCACACCGGCCGGCAGCCCGGTGTGCCCGCGCGCGGGCGACCTCAGCCCCAGAACGCCTGGGCCAGGGACGCTCCCGCGAACGCCGCACCCAGCCCCGCCACCACACTCGCCGTGACATTGACGGCGGCCAAGAAGCGGGCTCCGTCCTGCGCCAGGCGCAGGGTCTCGTACGAGAACGTCGAGTACGTCGACAACGCCCCGCAGAGCCCCGTCCCGGCCAGCAGCTGTACCTGTGACGACGCGGCCCCGGCGGCGACCGCGCCGGTGACCAGCCCCAGGATCAGGCAGGCGGAGACGTTGACGGCGAAGGTCCCCCAGGGGAAGACGGTGTCGTGGGACGCCTGGACCCTGCGGTCGGCGAGATAGCGCAGCGGGGCGCCGACGGCGGCCCCCACGATCACGAGCAGCCAGTTCAACGTTCCTCCTCGCAGCCGGTGCGGTCGGCGTTCCCATGGATCGCCACCTTCTGCTGGATGTCAGCGGCCTCATGGATGTCGACGGCCTCACGGATGCCGGCGCTCTCACGGATGGTCGCGGTCAGGGTCACGAGCGCCTCCGTACGACGAAGCGGCGGGTCAGGGAGGCGGTGGCCCAGACGGCCGCCAGTGCGGAGAGCAGTGTCAGCGCCAGGTACGCGAGCGCGGTACGGGCGTGCCCCCCGTTGACGAGCCCCTGGATGTCCACGGCGTACGTGGAGAAGGTGGTGAAGCCGCCCAGGACCCCGGTGCCGAAGAAGGGGCGTACGAGCCGGTGGACCGACCGGGCCTCGGAGATGACCACCATGAACACCCCGATGACCGAGCAGCCCGCGGTGTTGACCACGAACGTCGTCCAGGGGAAGGCCCCGTCGGCCGTGAGCCACAGGAGCGCCGCGCCGTACCGGGCGGACGCCCCGGCCATTCCACCGAGTGACACCGCGGCCAGGACGGGCCATTGCGCCGCCCGCCGTCCAGCGGCCGGTTGTGACTGCACGGGGACGGGGAGGCCCGCACGGGGGCCGGAGCCGACGGGGTCGTCCGTCATCGGGAGCGGGGCCTCTGGCATGTGGTTCTCCTACTCGGCGGTCACCGCGCGCACCGGGGCGCACACCATCGCAAGTAGGGACCGTTGGCGGCACGGTCGCCGCAGTTCGGTTACGGCGGGCCCCACCGCCGCGCGCGAGGCCACCGGCCCCTCGCTGCTCCGGATCATACCGTGCGGTCCATGGCCCGCTCCTCGGGCCGGCGGCCCCCGTGGTGCGGAACACCGTGTCGGCTGAAAGCCTCGGACACCACGGCCCTCGACCGCTTCGGGGCCGTGAGCACACGTCGGCAGAGCGCGACGACAGCGAACGGCAGGAAGGAGACCCGGTGGGCGCGATCACGGACTGGCTGTCCGGGCTGTCGGGCGCCGCTGTCTACGCCGTCGTCGCCGGTCTGGTCTTCTGCGAGGACGCGCTGTTCTTCGGCTTCGTCATCCCCGGCGAGAGCGCTGCCGTGATCGGAGGCGTACTCGCCGCACGGCACCAGGTGTCCATCTACTGGCTCGCCGTCATCGTGGTGGCAGCGGCCGTCGCCGGAGACTCCGTCGGATATGAGATCGGCCGCAGATTCGGCCCGCGGCTGCTGACAGCGCGGTGGCTGCGCCGCCACCGGAGCGGCATCGAGTCGGCCCGGGACCTGATCCGCCGCAGAGGGCCGGTGGCCGTGTTCCTGGGCCGTTTCGTGGCGTTCTTCCGTGCGGTCATGCCGGCGCTCGCCGGTGCCTCGGGCATGCGCTACCGCACCTTTCTGCTCTTCAACGCGCTCGGCGGCCTCGTCTGGGGCGTCGGCTTCACCCTGATCGGCTACGCGGCGGGCAACGCGTACAGCAGAATCGAGCACTTCGTCGGCCGGGGCGCCGCCCTGTTGCTGGTTGCGCTGATCGTCGTCCTGCTGGCGGTCAGGCACGTCCGACGGCACCGCGGGGACAGCGGGGACGGCGGCACCGGCAACGACCACGGCGGCAGCGACACATCCGGGGAGCCGGAGGTCGGTCCCGCCGACGGCACCGGCACCGCGCACCACGACGACTGAGCACCCGCGTCCGGCGTCCTACAGCTCCGGGGGAACGCGCAGCGCCAGTACCGCGATGTCGTCGAAGTGGCCGTCCGTGAGCCGCACCAGCAGCTCGTCGCAGAAGGTCTGGAGGGGCTCGCCGGCGAGACTCGCCGTGTGCTGTCGCAGCCTGGTGAACCCCCGGTCGATGTCCTCGCCAGGGCGTTCGATGAGCCCGTCCGTGTACAGCAGCAGGGTGGAGCCCGGTTCCAGTACGGCCAGCGCGTCCTCCCGCTCGATGGCAGGGTCGACTCCGAGAACGGGGGCCAGTCCCTCCTCCAGCAGTCTGCTGCCGCCGGCGGGGCCGGTCAGCACAGGGGGCGGGTGTCCGGCGTTGGTCCAGTGCACGAACCACTGACCGGTCGGGGGCGTGTAGACGCGTGCGATGGTGCCCGTGACCAGTTCGGTGGTGCTCAGCCCCTGCATGACATTGTCCAGCCGCCGCATCACCCCGGCGGGCGAGTCTCCGCTGTCGTACGCCAGCGACCGCAGCATGTTGCGCAGCTGCCCCATGCCCACGGCAGCGGTGAGATCGTGTCCGACGACGTCACCGATGGCCAGCACGGTGGAGCCGTCGCTGAGCCTGAAGGCGTCGAACCAGTCACCCCCGACTTCGGCCCCCTCCCGGGCCGGCACATACCGTGCCGCGAGTTCCAGGTGCTCGATTCCCGACAGGTCGGGCAGGAGCGAGAGCTGCAACTGCTCAGCCGTACGCAGCTGGATCGCGTACAGCCGGGCGTTCTCGACGGCGAGCCCGGCCCGGTGCGCCAGGTCGGCCGCGAGGGAGGTCTCCTCCTCCCCGAACGGCTCGCTGGAGCCGGTACGGACGAGGCTGAGGGCGCCGAACACCTGCCTGCGCACCTGGAGCGGCATGATCAACACCGTACTGGCGTCGAGGGCACGGTAGAGCTCCAGCTGCGCGGACTGGAGGGAGCCGGCCGCCGCGTGCGCTCCGAAGCCGGTCACCGTCACCGGCCCGGCGCCGCGCAGCACCCGGGCCAGCGGTGCGGCGAACTCGTCGGACCAGGGCAGGCTTTCCGGCGCCGGTGGCAGCTCCCGTGCCGCATCGCGGTGCACGGCGGCCAGCCGGCGCACCCCGCCGTCCACGACCAGATCCACCACACACGCGTCGGCCACCTGAGGGACGATCAGCCGTGCCAGCCGGTTGAGCGCCTCGTCCGCGTCGAGAACGCTCGACAGGGCGGTACTGGCATCGGAGAGCAGCCGCAGACGGGCGGTCGCGCGCTCCAGATCCTGTCTGACCGCCGCGAGCCGGTCCTCCGCGTCGTCTGTGGCCACACCGCAAGTCTGCACGAGACCCACCACGCCACCACCTGGACGGCGCCTGGCCGCGGCCGGCTTCCCGTACGCACTCGCCGAATGCGGTACGCGGACAGCGTCCGACGCTCCCCGGAGCCCACCGTCACCAGCTGATCGTCGGATTGGAATTCGCGTCCCAGTGGTTGAGGATGCCGTCCCAGTCGTGCATCGAGCCGGTGCTGAAATCGGCGAGCGGGGGCTGCTGGTCCCAGGGAGTCTGCTGGTGGAGCGACTGGTGGTGGACAGGGTGGTACCACTGCTGGGACGGAGCGGCGGCAGCCGCCTCGGCACCGGAGCGGCGGTGGCGCCCCGAACGGTCTGCGGGAGGCGGGGTGTACACGAGGCGGCCCTGGGTCTCCAGATAGCGCGCCCTGGCGACCAGGTGGGCCAGGTCGAGACCGAGCTCGTTCGCCAGTACGGAGAGATCGACCCCGGTGCTCCAGGCACCGACGAGAACGGCGTCCACGGCAGGCGAGGCGGCGGGTTCCTGGACCAGCTCCTCGTGGACGGGAGGGACTCCGGGAACCTGAGCGGGGCGCGGCCCCGGGATGTTGGCGTGGAATGGCTGAGCGGCCTCCGGTTCCGGCTGCACCTGACCGCTGTCCGCACAGTCCACCGGAAGCGGCTCGGTATGCTCGGCCGTGTGCTCCGACAGAAGCGCCTGCGCAACCGCCCGCGCGTCGTCCTTGCCCACAGTGCGGCGGGCGAGGCGCACTTCACGCTCGGTGAGCCCCAGCAGCCCCGCGACGGTGCCGTCGCTTCCCAGCGTCACCGCGAACGCGGCGAGCGTCCGCGTACGTACCGCGTGCCCTTCGTCCAGTGCGCCCTGTGCACGGCGCACCTCTTCGTCATTCGCGCAGAACGCCTGTGCCAGGACGGCATGGCGCTCCCACAGCTCCCTTGGATCCATGCCCGCACCAACGCCGCCTTGCCCGTTTTGAAGCTACTTCAGAAGGAATTGCACTTCAAAAGGTGAAATCCCAGCTTATCGTTCTGTGCCATTCGGAGTTACCCCGGCGGGTGGCAGTCGTTACCCCCGTCATGAACGCACGCGCGCCCGCTACCACAACAGCCAGAGGCTCAGCGGTATTCATTCCGCCTCCGGCGCAGGCCCAGCGGGTACCCCCGCCGCAGCTGATGGCGCCTCAAGGTCCCCCTCCCCCACCGGGGAGGCATTCGGGGGCGCACGCATTCGGGCGAATGGATGCCCGGACGCCGCTGTACTCCGAACTGGCCGCCCAGTGGATGGCACGCGGCGCCACGGTGCCGGGTGCCCCCGACCCCGAATGGCAGCGCCTGGTCTCCTACGAAGCCCTCCTCGTCGAAGTCGAGTCGGTCCTCAGGGACCTGCGCCCCCACCGGGCCCCGGAGACACGGCTGCTGTCCGGCCGGGGAGCAGCCGGTACCTGAGCGGAGGGACAGCTGCCCCACAGCGCTGTTCCGGGCCCTCTGCGAAGAGGGCCCGGAACAGGGTTACGCGGGACTGATCACGGCGCGCCGATCAAGCGTCGGAGCCGCTCTCAAAAAGCCGGTCAGAGCCGGCCGAGGATCTTGTGCATCTTGTCGACCTCGGCCTGCTGGTTCTTCACCACGGCAACCGCGAGCTTCTTGGCCGCGGCGTTACGGCCCTTCTTCTGCTCGTCCTCTGCCATGGTGATCGCACCCTTGTGGTGACCGATCATCATCTCGGTGAACCTCTTGTCGAAGTCCTTGCCCTTGGCGGCCTTGAGTCCTGTCATGTCCTTGTCGGACATCATGCCGGGCATGGACGAGCCGCTGCCGTGGGTCATGCCCGGCATGTTGTGGTCCATGGACGGGGAGGCTGGCTTGCCCCACGACGCCAGCCAGCCCTGCATCGTGCTGATCTCAGGGCCCTGAGCCTTCTCGATGTCCGCGGCCAGGCTCTTGATCTCCTGGTCGGAGGCGCGGCCGTCGGCCAGTTCCGCCATCGACACGGCCTGCTGGTGGTGCGGGATCATCATCTGCGCGAACGTCACGTCCGCTGCGTCGAAGCTTCCCGGCGCGGAGGCGGAGGGACTGTTTCCGTGGTGCGGGGCGGACGCGGACGTGTGCTTGTCGCCGGAGCCGCAGGCGGCGAGCCCGAGAGCGAGAGACGCGACGACACCGGCGGACACGACGGTGCGACGGCGAGCGGAGGAGTGCGGGAGAACAGACATGTCAGGTCTTTCCGGATGGACGCGCCCCATGGCGCGCGGGTGAGCGGGAACCGTTGCCGGAAACCCTGGCCAGGTCGGCCGGGTCCGGCGCGGCCCTGTCACGCCCGCGCGACACACACCCGCAGCAGCAGACTTCGCCCGCTTACCGGCGGCCCTCTTCGCCCGGTCCCGCCCAGCAGCACCGCCCGGCCACGCGACGGCCGGACGGCCGGGAGCGCGAGGACGGCCGGACCGCTGAGGCCAGGTCCGAACAGGGTGCGATCGCGTGCGGGGGTCGACACACAGACCGCCCCGCGCGGCCCCGCCCCGGTCCCGGCCCGGAACGCGGGCCCCTGGTGGGCCGCGACCGGGTGTGCGGCTGCGGGCGCCATCGCGGAACCGCCGTGACCGGGGGGCATCGCGGCGTTCGCACCGCCGGGCCTCGCAGCATCCGTACCGCCGGGCATCGCGGCGTTCATCGAGGCGGAGGAGAGGAAGCCGTGACAACCGCCGGCCGCGGTGGCCGGAGCACCGTGCATGAGGAACAGGCCGAAGAGCACCGCGCACACCACGGCCAGCCGGGCCGTGGCCGGGCCGCGCGCCGCTCCGCTGCTCACCCGACTCCCCGTTCTGTGTTTCTGGGCGTTCCGGTGTTCGGACTTCCGGCCGCCGCTCGTTCCGGGCGGTTGTGGCGCCCGGCCCGACGATACCCCGGCCTGGTATCCGAGGGCCGGCCGGGCCCCGCCATCCGGTGCGGGCGAGGGGTGGGGCGGCGGTGCCGCCCGGCGCCGCGGACGCTGCGCCGGCGTGGCCGGTAACGACACTGGTAACCGACATCGATGCAGCCTTTGCACCAAGGGCCCGTACTGAGGTTCACTGCCCGTCTCCGACCACACAGGGGGCAGCACGTGAGCAGCCACGATCACGACCATCCGGGCTCGGGTGATCACGGGCACAGCCATGGCGTGGCGCAGGACGCGGACCGCCGCTGGCTGGGCGCGGCCCTCACCCTGATCGTCGCCTTCATGGCCGGGGAAGTCGTCGTCGGGCTGGCGTCGCACTCGCTGGCCCTGCTCTCCGACGCGGCCCATATGCTCACCGACGCCGCGTCCATCGTCCTGGCGCTGGTCGCGATGCGGCTCGCCGCGCGCCCCGCCAGGGGCGGCTACACCTTCGGCCTCAAGCGCGCCGAGATCCTCTCCGCCCAGGCCAACGGCATCACCCTGCTCGTACTCGCCGCATGGCTGGCCTACGAGGCGGTGCGGCGCCTGATCGACCCTCCCCCGGTCACCGGCGGGCCGGTCCTGGCCACGGCGCTCGTCGGTGTCGCCGTCAATCTGCTGGCCGCCTGGTGCATCTCCAGGGCCAACCGCACCAGCCTCAACGTCGAGGGCGCCTACCAGCACATCCTCACCGACCTGTACGGATTCATCGCCACCGCCGTAGCCGGTGTGGTCGTATTGACCACCGGCTTCGCCAGGGCCGACGCGATCGCCACCCTGGTCGTGGTGGCGCTCATGGTCCGCGCCGGTACCGGCCTTGCCCGGGCCTCGGGCCGTATCTTCCTCGAAGCCGCACCCGCGGGCACCGACCCCGACGCCCTCGGCGACCAACTCGCCGCTCAGGAAGGCGTCGTGGAGGTCCACGATCTGCATGTCTGGCAGATCAGCTCCGAGCAGACCGCCCTGTCGGCACATGTGCTGGTCACGCCCGCCGGCGACTGCCACGCCGTACGCCGGGGCCTCGAACGCCTCCTGGCGGACCAGTGGGCCATCACTCACACCACTCTCCAGGTCGACCATGCCCACACGGCCGCAGTGGGACAGGAGCTCACCATCGGCTCCGCCCCGCCGCCCGCCGGCGTCGCCGCGCACTGCGAGGACGCCCACGGCCCCACGCACCACGCGGGTCCGCACGACCACTGATCCCCCGGGGACAGCGTCCGGCGCTCTCCGCCCATCCGCTCAGCAGGGTGAGCCGACAGGAGAGGGAATACCCCCCTCGGGTATGATGTTCTCATCTTCGGGAAGACACGGAAGAACCAGTTCCGCCCGACTGCCCCACCACAGCGATCGTAAGGACGATGCGATGACCTCCCAGGCAGACCCCCGCTCCGGCGCCGCGACCGACGTTGCGGGCGGCCCCGTCACCACCACGTACCAGGTGTCGGGCATGACCTGCGGCCACTGCGAAGGAGCGGTGTCCGAGGAGATCTCGGCGATCGACGGTGTCACCTCGGTCAAGGCCGTCGCCTCCACCGGCCAGGTCACGGTCATCTCCTCCGCGGCGCTGGACGACGAAGCCGTCCGCGCCGCCGTCGACGAGGCGGGCTACGAGCTCGCCGGCCGTCTCTGACGTCCCTTCCGCCCGGGGCCGCTCCGCCCCGGGTCGCGGATCCCACGCCGGCCCGTACCGCCCCGCTCATACGGGAAGCCGTACGTACCGGCCTCCCCCCAGGAGACATGCAATGACCAGTACGGCTTACGAGGAATCGGTGGCCCCGACCGCCGAAGTCGAGCTCTCCATCGGCGGAATGACCTGTGCGTCGTGTGCGGCACGCGTAGAGAAGAAGCTCAACCGGCTGGACGGGGTCACCGCCACGGTCAACTTCGCCACGGAGAAGGCGAAGGTCTCGTACGGCGGGGCGACGGACATCGCGGACCTCATCGCCACCGTCGAGAGAACCGGCTACAGCGCCGAGGAACCCGCGCCACCGGCGACCGAGGACCGCACGGAATCCGCTCCTCCGGCCGCCGACGGTGAACCGGTCGCCCTCAGGCAGCGGCTCCTGGTCTCCCTGACACTCTCCGTACCGGTCGTCCTGATGGCGATGGTGCCGGTTCTGCAGTTCGACAACTGGCAGTGGCTCTCCCTCACGCTTGCCGCCCCCGTCGTGGTCTGGGGCGCGCTGCCGTTCCACCGGGCCGCCTGGACCAACGCCCGGCACGGCGCCGCCACCATGGACACCCTCGTGTCCATCGGCACTCTCGCCGCGCTCGGCTGGTCACTGTGGGCCCTGTTCTTCGGCACGGCCGGGATGACGGGTATGCGGCACGGGTTCGAGTTCACCGTGTCACGCGCGGACGGATCGTCCTCCATCTATCTGGAGGCCGCCGCCGGGGTGACCACGTTCATCCTCGCCGGCCGCTATCTGGAGGCGAGGTCCAAGCGGAAGGCAGGCGCCGCGCTGCGCGCGCTCCTTGAGCTGGGCGCCAAGGACGTGACCGTACTCCGGGACGGCCGCGAATCCCGTATTCCCGTCTCCGGGCTCGCGGTCGGCGACCGCTTCGTCGTACGCCCCGGGGAGAAGATCGCCGCAGACGGCACCGTGGCCGAGGGTGCGTCAGCCGTCGACGCGTCGACACTGACGGGTGAGTCGGTGCCGGTCGATGTGAAGGTGGGCGACACCGTCACCGGGGCCACCGTGAACGTCTCGGGCCGGCTGGTCGTCGAGGCCGCCCGGGTCGGCGCGGACACTCAGCTGGCCCGGATGGCGCGGCTGGTCGAGGAGGCCCAGAACGGCAAGGCCGAGGTGCAGCGCCTCGCCGACCGGATCTCCGGCATCTTCGTGCCCGTCGTCCTCGTCATCGCGCTGGGCACCCTGCTGACCTGGCTGCTGGCGACCGGAGACGCGACAGCAGCGTTCACCGCCGCAGTCGCCGTGCTGATCATCGCCTGCCCGTGCGCCCTGGGACTGGCCACACCGACCGCGCTGATGGTCGGCACGGGACGGGGCGCGCAGCTGGGCATCCTGATCAAGGGCCCCGAGGTGCTGGAGACCACCCGCCGGGTCGACACGGTCGTGCTCGACAAGACCGGCACCGTCACGACCGGCAGGATGGCTCTCCAGGACGTCTTCACCGCGCCGGGCACCGAGGACAGGGAACTGCTGCGACTGGCCGGCTCCCTGGAGCACGCGTCCGAGCATCCGATCGCCCAGGCCATCGCGGCGGGAGCCGAGGAACTCGCCGGGCCTCTGCCCGTACCCGAGACGTTCGAGAACGTCGCCGGGCTCGGCGTACAGGGCATCGTCGACGGGCACGCTGTGCTCGTCGGCCGGGAGAAACTGCTGGCCGAGTGGGCCATCGAACTGTCGCCCGAGCTGGCGCACGCGAAGGCCGCAGCGGAGGCGGAGGGCCGCACGGCGGTCGTCGTGGCCTGGAACGGCGAGATCCGGGGTGTCCTCACCGTCGCCGACGCCATCAAGGAGACCAGCGCCGAAGCGGTCGCCCAGCTGCGCGCGCTCGGTCTCACCCCCGTACTGCTGACCGGCGACAACAAGGCGGTGGCCGAGTCGGTGGGCAGGGCCGTCGGCATCGACGAGATCATTGCCGAGGTACTGCCGCAGGACAAGGTTGATGTGATCAAGCGCCTGCAGGGCGAGGGCCGTTCGGTGGCGATGGTCGGCGACGGCGTGAACGACGCGGCCGCCCTGGCCACCGCCGATCTTGGC
Organism: Streptomyces sp. NBC_01197; assembly: GCF_036010505.1. NCBI lineage: Bacteria > Bacillati > Actinomycetota > Actinomycetes > Kitasatosporales > Streptomycetaceae > Streptomyces > Streptomyces sp. NBC_01197. The sequence goes on along the minus strand of NZ_CP108569.1, from coordinate 7,125,976 downwards.
CTGGCGATGGGCACCGGCACGGACGCGGCCATCGAGGCCGGGGACCTGACGCTGGTACGTGGCGACCTGCGCGTGGCGGCGGACGCGATCCGGCTCTCCCGCAGGACCCTCGGCACCATCCGGGGCAACCTGTTCTGGGCGTTCGGTTACAACGTGGCGGCCCTGCCACTGGCCGCCGCGGGGCTGCTGAATCCGATGATCGCAGGGGCCGCGATGGCCTTCTCGTCGGTCTTCGTGGTCACCAACAGCCTCCGGCTGCGCTCCTTCAGGTAGCCCCGGGACACCACAGCGCGCCCCCGGCCGGGAGCTGTTTCACGCGGTGGGGGCGCCGCTCCCGTGGACGGCCTCAAGGTCATACCCGCGCCCGCTCCGCGCGGGCCCGGGACGTTCCCGGGTGGCACCGGACGGCTGCCCGTCCGGTGCCGCGCCGTCCCGCATCATCACGATGCCGTACGAGCGGAGGTCCGGGCCGGTGCGCCGGCCGGCCCGGTGCGGCAGCCGGCGACTTTCAGTACCCGTCCTGCTCCGAACGCGGCTCGCCCCCGGCCGGCCGTTCCCCCCGCAGCCGTGCGATGTAGCGGTCGGCCGAGCGGCGGACGGCCGCGGCGCCGTCACCGATCACGACACGTCCCCACCAGCCGCCGTAGACGCGGTCGAAGGCGAAGCGCCCGACCCGGCGGGCGATGTCGTCCACGGTGTGCTCGTCGAGAGGGATGAAGTTGGGGAAGCTCCACATGAAACTGACCCAGCGCCGGTCCTGGACAACGGCGACGGTGTCGCCGGTCAGCAGCGCGCCTCTGCCGGCGGAACCCGCGGGCCAGTGCAGCACCGAGGCACCGTCGAAGTGGCCGCCGATCCGCGCCAGGGTGATCCCGGGGACGGGCTCGATGTCGTCGTCGAACAACTCGATGCGGGGCGAGGGCCGTTGCACCCACTGCTGGTCCGCGCGCGGGATCAGGACACGGGCATCGAAGGCCTCGGCGAACTCGATGTGGGCGCCGTAGAAGTGCGGGTGGGACATGCAGATCGCGTCGATCCCGCCCAGACCGGCGATTCGCCGCTTCGCGTCGTCGTCGAGCAGCGGGACACAGTCCCACAGCACATTGCCGTGCGGCGTACGCACGAGAAGTGCGCGCTGGCCGATCGCGACCGACGGGCTCACACCGATGCCGACGAGGTCCGGTTCCTCCTCCCGCAGTTCATTGGTGTGGTCGCGGGCCAGTTCGCCCATCGTGGTCCAGCGCTGTCCCTCCGGGCCGACGTACTGACGCTCGTCCTCGCAGACGGGGCAGTGCGCCGGCGGCTGTTCCGTGTCCGGGTACTGCACGGCACAGGTCACACAGATCCAGGCAGGCATACGGCCGGTTCTCCTCTCCGTCGGTCCCAACAGTGCCCATGGTCCTATGTCGCGCCGTCACCTTCCCGGACGCAGGCCCCGCTCGGGTGGCCACCTCCGCCCTCGGGGAACGGCTGCCCGGTTGCGCGGCCGGCCGTCCGGCGCCATACGGCGGGCGCAAGCGGGTACTCGTCGATCACGGGCTGCACCGCAGACACGCGAGCGCACAGTCCGGGAAGGCTTCGTCTCGGCGTCGACGTGCGCTGGGCGCCCGTTTAAAGAACACGGGCGAAGGTCACAGCTGCGATATCGCCCCCCACGATCGGAGAGAAAACGATGAAGGACAAGAACCCGGCGAAAGCAGTCGCGGAAAAGGTGGCTGACGCTCTCGCCGACGGCCCCGGCGCGGCCGGGGAGCTCCCCGGCAGGCCTGGACCCGTGTCACCCCCCGTCGACGAGCCCACGGAGCCCACGGCGCCGCTGCCGCCCAAGGCGGATCAGAGCGGCCCCGACACAGTGACCCCCACCGGGCAGGCCAGCGGGGCTGATCAGAAGGCCGTAGCCCAGTCGGGTGCTTATCTGACCACGGCCCAGGGCACCCGGCTGTACGACTCGGATCACTCTCTCAAAGCCGGTGAGCGCGGGCCCATTCTGCTGCAGGACCACCATCTGCGGGAGAAGATCACCCATTTCGACCACGAGCGCATCCCCGAGCGGGTCGTCCACGCACGCGGCGCCGCGGCACACGGTGTCTTCCAGGGCTACGGCACCGCGGCGGGGGTGACCAAGGCCGCGTTCCTCGCCAAGGACGTCGAGACCCCTGTCTTCGTGCGTTTCTCGACTGTTCTCGGTTCCCGGGGATCGTCGGACACCGTGCGCGACACACGTGGGTTCGCCACGAAGTTCTACACCGAAGAAGGCACGTTCGACCTGGTCGGCAACAACATCCCGGTGTTCTTCATCCAGGACGCGATCAAGTTTCCCGATGTCATCCATGCCGGCAAGCCCCATCCGGACCGGGAGATCCCGCAGGCGCAGAGCGCGCACGACACGTTCTGGGACTTCGTCACTCTGCACACCGAGGCGACGCACCACACCATCTGGAACATGTCCGACCGCGGCATCCCGCGCTCCTTCCGGATGATGGAGGGCTTCGGTATCCATACGTTCCGGCTGGTCAACGCCGAGGGCGCGACGACCCTGGTGAAGTTCCACTGGAAGCCCAAGCTCGGCGTCCACTCACTGGTGTGGGAAGAGGCGCAGATCATCAACGGCATGGACCCCGACTTCCACCGCCGGGACCTGGCCGATGCCATCGAGGCCGGCGCGTTCCCGGAGTGGGAACTGGGCATCCAGGCCTTCCCCGACAATCCTGACCAGATGTTCCAGGGTATCGACCTGCTGGATCCCACCAACATCGTCCCGGAGGAGCTGGCTCCGGTACAGCCGATCGGTCTTCTGACCCTCAACGCGAACCCGTCGAACTACTTCGCCGAGACGGAACAGGTCGCTTTCCACCCCGGTCACCTGGTCCCGGGCATCGACATCACTGACGACCCTCTGCTGACCGGCCGTCTCTTCTCCTACCTGGACACCCAGATCAGCAGGCTCGGCGGTCCCAACTTCGCGCAGATCCCCATCAATCGTACGCACGCACCCGTGAACGACATGCTGCGTGACGGTATGCACCAGACAGCCGTGCACAGCGGCGTGGCACCGTACCGGCCGAACTCGCTGGACGGCGGCTGCCCGTTCCAGGCCGGCGCGGACAGTGGTGCGTACGTCGAGGTCCCGGTCGATGTACCGGCGGGGAAGAAAGTGCGCCAGGCGCCGGCCTCGTTCGCCGACCACTTCAGCCAGCCCCGGTTGTTCTGGCTCAGCATGACGCCGGTGGAGCGCGAGCACATCATCGGCGCGTACACCTTCGAACTGGGCAAGTGCTATGAGCCGGCCATCAAGGAGCGCGGCCTGAAAGTGCTCGCGAACATCGATCCCGAGCTGTGCCGGCGCGTGGCCACCGGCCTCGGGCTCGCTGCCCCCGAGGCCACCGAGCCGCTCGCGGATCCGGCCGCGAGCCCGGCCCTTTCACAGCTGGGCCGGACGTGGCCGCTGGACGGACGCATCATCGGCATCGTGGCCGATGAGAACGGGGATCTCGCCGCTGTCCGCACGGTGCGTCAGGCCGTCCTGGACGCAGACATGGTGCCGCTGGTCATCGCTCCTGCCGGCGGGAAGCTCGACGCGGACGGTGATCCCGTCGCCGTCCAGCGCACCTTCGCCACGGCACGCTCGGTCGAGTACGACGCCATCCTGCTGGCAGGCGTACCCGGAACCGGCGCCGACGCGCACGGCGCAACGGACGCCAAAGCCGGACAGGGAGCGGTACAGCCGGACACCGCGACCGACCCGAGGGTCCTGCTCATGCTGACGGAGGCGTTCCGGCACGGTAAGGCCATCGGAGGCTGGAACGGTGCCGAGAGGGTCCTGGAAGCCGCAGGTATCCCCCGGGACGCCCCTGGCCTGGTCGTCGCAGGCGACGGCGACAGCGCATTCGAGCAGGTCACCCAGCTGCTGGGAACTCACCGGGTCTGGCAACGGTTCCAGAACCTCTGAACCGGCAGGGGAGGGCGGCCGAGCGGCGGACGGCAACGCTCAAGCCGATGCACGGCGAGGCCCGGATGCGTTGGCAGTGGCCACATCGCGCGGGTACGTCCACAGCGCGAGAAAGCCGAGCGAGGCCGCCGCGGCCAAGGGGGCCAGGCCCAGCAGAAAGGCGTCCCGCAGGTGGTCGGCCCCGGTGAAGACCGAGGCCGAGAGATAGCCGAACAGCAGGGGAGCCAGGAACTCGCCGAGGGTCCGTACGGCCGTGCGGATGGCTTCGGCCCTCCCCCACAGCCCAGGCGGCACGATGTCGAGACGCGCTGCGTCCAAAGGGGGGTTGGGCGCAGCCAGCAGCGCCGCACCCAGGGTGAGAAGCGGCACCGCTGCCCAGAGGGACGTGGTGATGAAAGCAGGAGCCAAAGCCAGCGGCGCCAGCAGCAGAGCGAGCGAAGGGACGAGGACGCGGCCATTGAGATAGCCGCGGCGCAACAGCAGGTCAGCCAGGCGCCCGCCACCGAATACGCCTGCAAGCGCTCCCGTACCGACGACAAGGGTGAGGCCGCTGGCCGCACCGGTGCTGATGGCATAGTGCCGGGTGGCGAACAGCAGCGCGAATGTCCGTACGCCCGCGAAGAAGAAGTAACCGAGTGCCGAGGCCGTGATCATCAGCAGGGCCGTGCGGATCCGCAGGACATAACGGGCGACCCGCCACAGCGACATCCGCCGAGGATCTTCGACGAGGACCTGACCCCTCACGACCGGGACGCCGCTCTCCTCTGCCAAGTGTCCGGCCGCGTCCTGGGCCTCTGGCAGCGCCTCCCCGGCAGGGCCCTGGCTTGAGGGTTTCCCGCGGTCCTTGGACCGTTCGCGTCCGGAGGTGAGTGTCTCCTGCCTCCCTCTGGACGGCTCCGGGGTGCGCCATACGACTGCGGACAGAGCCAGGGCAGGAAGAGTGAGCCAGGCGAGAGAGAACCGCCAGGACGTCAGAGCGGTGATGCCGCTGGTAATGACGTACCCCGCGCCCGTTCCCACGAGTTCGCCGGCCAGGACGTATCCGTACAGCCGTGCCCGTTCGCCCGCCGGAAAGAAATCACCGAAGAGGGAGGCGACGGTGGGGCCCGCCGTCGCGGTGACGGCTCCCAGTGCGACGCGAGCGGCCATCAGCCACCCGAACGACGGCGCCAGGCCGGATGCCAGCGAGGCCAGTGCCCACAGAGCGATGCTCGTCCCCAGCAGCCGCACCCGTGTCACCCGGTCCGTCAGCACGCCGACCGGCAGCGTGAAGAGAGCCCCGGTGAGTGAGCTGACCGAGACCAGCAGTCCGATACCGGCGTCATTGATGGAGAACGCATGCTCGATGGCGCGGGCGTTGACCGAGATGGTGGCCTTGTCCGCCCCGTCGAGCCCGACCACTGCGGCCAGCAGAGCGAGGACAGCCAACCGTGCCCGGCCACCCGCTTTTCTCTTCGCCCACTTCCATACGCGGGCCAACGGCCCCGGGGCTGAGCTGAGCGATGGGGTACTGCCGTCTGCCGGGCCGTCTCGCCCCATCACTGGTTCCTTCGGTCGGGAGGCGCGCGGCCCGGGGCCCGTCAGGGCAGAGGGGTCCCACCCGTGGCGTTGACGATCTCTGCGGTGATGTAACTGGCCTGCGGGGAGGCGAGGAAGACGTAAGCGGGGGCCATCTCAGCGGGCTGGGCGGGGCGGCCCAGGGGTGACTGTTTGCCGAATGTGGCGGTGTCCGGAAGCGTGGCGGGGATGAGAGGGGTCCACACCGGTCCGGGAGCTACGGCGTTGACCCGGATGCCGTCACCGGCCACCATCTGTGCGAGTCCCTGGGTGAACGTGACGATGGCGCCCTTGGTCATCGCGTAGTCGAGCAGGTGCGGGCTGGGTTTGTACCCCTGCACAGAAGCCGAGTTGATGATCGATCCGCCTTTGGGTATGTGAGGCAACGCCATTTTGGACAGCCAGAACATGCCGTAGAGATTGGTGCGCATCACGCGGTCGAACTGCTCCGTGGAGATCGCTTTGATCCCGTCCGGCTGGGACATCTGATAGGCGGCGTTGTTCACCAGGATGTCGATGCGGCCGAACTCGGTGACAGCGCGTTCGATGAGCTGCCGGCACTGCTCTTCTTCACGGATGTCGCAGGGCACCGGTACAGCTCGGCGGCCCGCTTCGGTCACCAGGCGGGCCGTTTCGTTCGCGTCGTCCTCCTCGGCGGGGAGATGGGTGAACAAGACGTCGGCGCCTTCCCGCGCGAAGGCCAGGGCGACGGCTCGGCCGATGCCGGAATCGCCGCCGGTCACCACGGTCTTCCGGTCTGCCAGCAGGCCATTGCCCCGGTAGGACTCCTCCCCGTGATCGGGCGGGGGATCCATCGGCCCTGTCCATCCGGGGTGCTTCTGGTCCTGTTGCTCGAATTCGGGTTGCGGATGCTTGGTGACGAGGTTGTGGGGGGCTGAACTGTCGCCTGCCACGGCAGACCTCCAAGAAGATGAAAACGGTCGGTAGGGGCCCGGCTCCGCAGCGGTGACCCGGCGGAATTCCGGCCACGAGCCAGGTCGAGGAGAACGGCGCTGACAGTGAGGAGCGTGCCCACGCCGGCGCCTTGGGGCGCAGGAAGCCGCCCGCGGGGCTCAGGGGGTGAGCACGGTTTTGATCATGCCGTCCTGTTTGGCCTGGAAGGTCTTGTAGGCCTGTGGCCCCTCTTCGAGCGGCAGAGTGTGGGTGGCGAAGTCGTCGACGCCGAGGACGTCTTCGTCGTTGAGAAGAGGCAGGATGTCGTCGACCCAGCGTTTGACGTTCGCCTGGCCCATACGGAGCTGGATCTGCTTGTCGAACATGGTGAGCATCGGGACCGGGTCGATGGCGCCTCCGTAAACACCGATCAGCGATACGGTGCCGCCCCGGCGGACGGCGTCGACCGCCGTGTTGAACGCCGTCATGCTGTCCACTCCGGCGCGGCCCATCATCTTTTCGCCGAGACCGTCGGGCAACAGGCCCGCGAACTGCTGGGCTGCCTTGGTGACCGGTGCGCCGTGGGCCTCCATGCCGACGGCCTCGATGACGGCGTCGGTGCCGCGCCCGCCGGTGAGCCGGCGAATCTCCTCGCCGACCTCCTTGCCGTGCTCGTTCAGATCGAGTGTGTGCACACCCCTGGAGCGCGCCCGGGCCAGCCGTTCGGGGACGAGATCGACACCGATGACCTGGCTCGCACCCTGGTGCAGGGCGATCCGGGCGGCCATGTCACCGATGGGCCCGAGACCGAGTACGGTGACGCTCCCCCCGCGGGGGACATCGGCGTAGGCGACGGACTGCCAAGCGGTCGGCAGGACATCGGACAGGTACACGAACCGCTGGTCCGGGGGCCCGTGCGGCACCTTGACGGGGAGCGTGTTACCGAAGGGCACCCGCAGGAGCTCCGCCTGGCCGCCCGGCACCTGGCCGTACAGCTTGGAGAAGCCGAAGAGTGAGGCCCCCATCCCCCGGCTCTTGACCTGCGTGGTCTCACACTGCGAGTGGAGGCCCTGCCCGCACATCCAGCACGTGCCGCACGAGATGTTGAACGGGACGACGACCCGGTCCCCGACCGAAAGCGCTGTGACCTCCGGTCCGATCGCCTCGACGACGCCCATCGGTTCATGGCCGAGAATGTCGCCGGGGTCGAGATAGGGGCCCAGCACCTCGTAGAGATGCAGGTCCGACCCGCAAATGCCCGTCGAGGTGATGCGCACAATGATGTCGGTCGGATCGACGATCTCCGGATCGGGGACGGTGTCCACCCGGACGTCGCGCTTGCCATGCCAGGTCAGAGCCCGCATCGCCACTCCTTATGAATCGCTGGGAAGGCCGCGGAAGCGGGAACATGTGACTCAACGGCCCTCAGTTCCCACCATGCGGCAGACCGCGCGTATTCGCAGTGCGCGGCCTTCTCTTGGGTTCATCCAATGCGTCCCGCGTCCGCAGCTCCAGGAAGGCAGGTGCCATACAGCCCAGGACCGCGGGGCAGAAACCCTGGCGGGATTCAGCGGCCGAGTGCTTTGCGCAGTTCCTGTTTATTCATGTTCGACCGGCCTTCGACGTTCTTCTTCTTCGCCTCTTCGTACAGCTGGTCCTTCGTGGGGCCCTGGGAGCCGCTGTGCGAGCGCTCGCCGCCCCGCTGGGAGGCGGACTTCGGATCACTGGTGGAGACCTTGCTGGAAGACTTGGCCTCCCCGGAACGTGCTCGCTCCTTGTTCACGGTGCGCGAGGCGATCTCCTTCGCCCGGCTCTCCGAGGTCCCCCGCTTCTCGGCGCCTTCCTTGACATGCTCGTACTGCCGCTCACGCTTGCGATTCGATCCTGCCGGCATGACCTGCTCCTCTCGGCTGTTCGGCTCTTCGCTCAGCGCCTGCCCGCCGTACTGCCGGGCAAAGCACCCGAAGCGATGCTTGCCTCCACTCCACGTGGAAATACGCTCGGGCGCGACACCGGTGGGCCGGCCGAGCCATATCGGCGGGGGCCAGAGATCAAGATTCTGCCCTCGCGCCGAACGGGTGGTGAACGCGTGGGAATCAGCGGCTGCAAAGCGGGTACGCGGCGGCCACAGGGATCCAGCAGACACAGGAATTCACAGACCGGACAGGACACAGAACAGGAAGCCCTGCCTCGTCGAGCGCCATGCCGGGCGGCCCGGCCGGGAAACAGCCGGCCCCCAATGGCCGCTTACGGAACAGGCTGCGGCCTCCACCATGAAGGCGCATTGTGGACGGTATGAGCGGGCGAGCCCCGTACAACCATCGTGCACTCAGGCTGCGCTGATGAGGCTTTCATGGCCAACACCAATAGGCGCCTTGAGTCAATTGGCAGGGCGTCGGCTTAGTAATGAGAGGGTCACGCATGTCGGGCAGTACGTTGCTTTCTGAAGTACCGGCCGGGGACGGACCAGAAGTCCCGCGGTATGACGGCATCGCGCCGGACGCCGCCCGCCGGGAGAGCGCCGCGCGGTTCGCCTCGGTGGTGGATCTCATCGCGGCGGGAGAACTGGAGTTCCCACTGCCCGGTTCCGGACGGACCGAGGCACGCTTCGCGGCCCTCCAGTCCGTCGCGGAGGAGGATCTCTGCTTGGCACGTCTGGTCGAGGGCCATGTGGACGCGCTCGCGATCCTCGCCGAGCTCGACGGTCCGGCGCCCGCGCCGGGCCGGCGGTGGGGGGTGTGGGCCGCCGAGCCGCCCGGCACCACGGTGGAGGCCACCCGTATCGGCGACGGCTGGGTCCTCAGCGGCCTCAAACCGTACTGCTCGGGCGCCCACAGCTGCACTGACGCCCTGGTCACGGCGCGGGCTGCCGACGGCCGCAGGCTCTTCTCCGTGGCGGTCGACCCTCAGACGTGTGTGCCGGTGGAAGGCAGTTGGCAGGCGGTCGGGATGGCGGGCAGCGATACGCCCGACGTGCGCTTCGACGAGGCCCCGGCGGTCGCTGTCGGGGATGTGGAGTCCTATGTGCGCCGGCCCGGGTTTCCGCACGGCGGCATCGGGGTCGCCGCGTGCTGGTACGGCGGGGCGGTCGCGGTCGCCCGCACGCTGCGGCACGCCGCCGGCAGGCGGACGGACCCGCACACTGATGCCCATCTCGGCGCGGTCGACGTCCAGTTGCACGCGGCCGGGGTGCTGCTCCAGCGGGCGGCGGCGGAGATCGACGACGACCCCGGGGACACGCGTGGGGAAGCACATATGCGCAGTCTGCGAGTGCGCGCCTTCGTGGAGTCCGTGTGCGGCGAAGTGCTGACCCGGGTGGGGCGCGCCACGGGGGCGGGGCCGCTCTGCCGCGACCTGCGTCATGCGCGCAACGCGGCCGACCTGGCCGTCTACGTGCGCCAGCACCACGGCGAACGCGACCTCGCCGAACTCGGGGGCCTCCTGGCCCGCCCCGGAGCGTCTCAGTGACGCAGCGGCAGGCGCCTGCCGGGGGTGCGGATTCCGTCAGCGCGAACGGCAGCGCGACGAACCCCATCCAGGAGCGGGGAACCGACGAGGAGCGCTGGCGAAGCTGGGGCGGGTGGGGCGCCCTGCCCGTGGCGGCCCTGCCGGTCAGCGGCCGGGTCGTGGTGGTTGCCGCGCATCCGGACGACGAGGTACTCGGCTTCGGTGGTGCGATAGCTGTACTCGCGGCGCGGGGGGTTGAGTTGACCGTCGTCTCCGTCACGGACGGCGAGCGTTCCCATCCGCACAGCCGGATCGTGACACCTGCGTCCCTGGCGCGGCGAAGGGCCCAGGAGCTCCGTGAGGCACTCGCCGAGCTCGGGGCAGGCCGGGCGCGGATCGTCCGCCTCGGGCTGCCGGACACCGGGGTGGGCCGGCACGAGGAGCGGATCGCGGCGGAGCTCGCACCTGTGGTCCGGGGTGCGGCCCTGGTCACCGCACCCTGGACCGGTGACGTGCACGGCGACCATGAGGCTGCGGGGCGCGCAGCGCTCAGGGCGGCCCACGACGCCGGTGTGCCGTGTGCGCTGTATCCGGTCTGGATGTGGCACTGGGCGCGGCCGGACGACCCGCGCGTCCCCTGGAGCCAGGTCAAGCGGATTCCGCTCCCGCTACGGGTCCAGGCTCTGAAAAAGGCGGCGATCGAGCGCTTCACCACCCAGATCCGGCCACTCGGCCCCGGACCGGAGGAAGCGGCGATCCTCCCTCCGGAGGAGATCGCCCACCATCTACGCCCCATGGAGGTCGTCTTCCAGTGAGCACCCCACCCTCCTACTTCGAGGATATGTACCGGCACACGTCCGACCCCTGGCAGTTGGCCGGGCGCTGGTACGAGCAGCGCAAGTACGACCTCACCGTCACCGCCCTCCCCCGCGCCCGGTTCCGCCGGGCCTTCGAACCTGCCTGCTCAGTGGGCGAGTTGACGCTGAGGCTGGCCGAGCGCTGTGACGAGGTGCTGGCCTGCGACCGCGTCGGCTCGGCGGCCGGGACCGCAGCCCACCGGACCCGGGACCTGCCGCACGTCGAGGTCCGCCAGCTCGCCCTGCCCGCAGAGTGGCCCGAGGGCAGCTTCGACCTCGTCGTACTGTCCGAGGTCCTGTACTACTTCGACACCCCTGAACTGACCACGGTGCTGGAGCAGTCGGTGGACTCGCTGGAACCGGGCGGCACCCTCGTCGCGGTGCACTGGAACCATCCGGTGCCGGAGCACCTGTACACCGGCGACGAACTGGCCGGCATCCTCACGTCCGTACCGGGCCTGTCGCTGACATGTGAGCACCGCGAGGACGACTTCGTACTGCAGACATTCGGCCGACGGCATCGCGACGGCACCGCCCCCCTGTCCCCCGCCGCTCACGAGGGCCTGGTGTGAGGCCCCACTCCCTTGCCGTCGTCATCCCGGCCCACAACGAGGAAGCCCTGCTCGCCAAGGCCTTGGACGCGATACGCACTGCTTCACAACACCCCGCTCTCCAGCGGGTGCGGGTGCTCACTGTGGTCGCCGCGGACAGTTGCCTGGACGGCACAGCCGCCACGGCCCGGCGGGCCGGAGCCCAGGTGGTCCCGCTCGACTGCCGCAACGCCGGGCAGGCGCGCGCCGCCGCGGCCCACCGCGCTCTGGAGATCCTGGGCGGCCCGGCGGGCAGCTGGCTCGCCTCGACCGACGCCGACAGCACGGTTCCGCCCAACTGGCTGGCCTTCCAGCACGCCCGCGCCTGCGAGGGGTGGGAGGCGATCGTCGGCACCGTCTCCGTCGCCGACTGGCCGCAGCACGTGCCCGGCCTGGCGGGCCGGCACCAGCGGCATTACAACGCCTCCCGTCCGACCCGCGGACCCTGGCTGCACCCCCATGTGCACGGCGCCAATCTCGGAGTGAGCGCCGACGCGTACGTGGCCGTCGGCGGCTTCCCGCCCGTGCCGGTGAGCGAGGACCACGGCCTCGTCGCCGCTCTCAGCGCCGGCAAACACCGCATCCTGCGTACCCAGGACTGCCCCGTCACCACCTCGGGCCGCCTGCGTCCGCGCGCCCGCGGTGGATTCGGCGACCACCTGGCCGCACTGGCCCTGGAAGAGGACTGATCACCCGCAGGGGGCAGGACCGGCAACGGGCTCGTTAGTTTCGCAGCCTCTCCTTCTGGGGCAGGACCGTGTACTTGGGGTCATTGGCCGACGCGATCCCGGCATGGAAGATGCCGAAGCGGGTGCAGGCCGACGCGGCCAGCAGCGCCGCCCCGCTGACCGCTGCGGCAGCGCGGTTACGGCGTCCGAAGAGCGCGGCACCGGCCGCACCCGCGATCGCCATGCCTTCCGCCAGGCGCATCAGACGCCCGGCTCCGCCCTGCCGGTAGGGCTCGGCGACCATGCCGAGCCGGTGCTCCATCAGCTTCACCGCACCGGCCTCCAGTACCGCACCGAATACGGCGGCGCTGACGGCCGGGCCGTTCTCGGCAACGGGGGAGGCGATCAGGGCCATGCCCGCCGCGGCGGTGGTGGCGGAGCCGGTGAAGACAAAGGGCATCTCGCGGTAGCCGTCATGCCAGGCGGGCACCGCGGTGTTGGTGGCGAGCACGGCGGTGTAGGCGGCGACAGCCGGCCCGAGCAGGGCGGCGCCGGCGGTGGCCGTACGGCCGACGCGCGGCAGTGTGCCGGTGACGTCCAGGAAGGCGGCGGCCCCGGCGGCAGGAGCGTAGGCCGACAGCAGCCAGGAACCCATGTTCATCGGTGACGTGGGACGTACGACGCGCAGCATGTTGTAGAAGCGCTCGGGCCGTCCGAGGTCGTGAATGAGGGCGGCGGTGGACCCGGTGATGGCTACGAGTGAGGAGATCTTCATGGCGCGGGCCATGAAAGGGCGCCCGGTGGCCTGGGCTCCGGCGGCCAGCACCGAGCCGGCCCCCGCCAGGCCGCCCAGGAAGAAGTACCCGGCGATGTCCAGCGGTTTCCATCGGGGCGCCTTGATCACAGGCCGGCCGTAGTAGGAGGTGAACTCGGCCTCGGGCACCATGAGTTGCTCGCCCTTGCGCCGTCGCCGGCCGCGGCGGCGGGGTCTGCCGCCGCCCCGGTCGTCGAGACCCTGCCCGATCAGGGCCTCACTGCCCGGGCGCGCGCCGTACACGCCGTCCTTGCCGACGCCTGAACTGCTCATCGAAGACCCTTCCGCTGTGCGCCGTGAGCGGCGAAGACGGTGGCGATCCCGCCCAGGACGGTTGCGGCGGCCACGCCCGCGTGGCGCCACATGGACGGCAGATCGCGCGTGGTGACGACGGGGGCCGGCGGCAGCCCGTAGACCTCGGGCTCGTCCAGCAGCAGGAAGAACGCTCCGTCGCCGCCCACTCCGTCGTCGGGGCTCTCGCCGTACAGGCGGGCGTCGGTGACGCCGGTGGCGTGCAACTGCTCCACCCGGGCCTTCGCCTTCTCCCGCAGTTCATCCAGCGGTCCGAACTGGATCGAGTCGGTCGGGCACGCCTTTGCGCAGGCAGGTTCCTGGCCTGCCCCGAGCCGGTCGTAACACATCGTGCACTTCCACACCCGGCCGTCTTCCTTGCGCTGGTCGATGACGCCGTACGGGCAGGCGGGCACGCAGTACCCACACCCGTTGCAGATGTCCTCCTGCACGACGACCGTGCCGAACTCGGTACGGAACAGTGCCCCGGTCGGACACACGTCCAGGCAGGCCGCGTGGGTGCAGTGCTTGCACACGTCGGAGGCCATCAGCCAGCGCAGCTCCGTACGGCCGTCCGCAGCGGGCGGCCCGGGGGTGGCGGGGGCGGCAGCCGCCGTCTGTGAAGGCGTCTCGGAACTCTGAGCGGCGAGCGCGAACACGTCGACGCCACTGTGGTCGACTCCTGCCTGCGCCTGGCCGAGAGGCTTGCTCTGTTCGATGAAGGCGACATGCCTCCAGGTGTCGGCGCCCAGGCCCTGAGTGTTGTCGTACGACATGCCGGTGAGCTCCAGGCCGTCCTCCGGGATGGCGTTCCACTCCTTGCACGCCACCTCGCACGCCTTGCAGCCGATGCAGACCGAGGTGTCGGTGAAGAAGCCGACCCGCTCGGGGTGGCCGGCTCCGTAGCCGGAGTCGCCGGCCGGGTCGGGCTCGGCTCCGGCGAGCAGGTTGCGGCCGATGATCGAACTCATCCCCGCACCTCGGTCCCGGTCTGCCCGGTGATGCCGGCCCGCTGCCGGTAGCCGGCGACGAGGTCCAGCAGGGCGGGACCGCGCGGGCGGCGGCCGGGCCGGATGTCAGCCGTCAACGCCTTCACCTCCTGGATATGCACGTTCGGATCGAGGGCGATGGCGGACAGCTCGTTCGCGGCGTCGCCTGTGGTGTAGCCGTTGGGGCCCCAGTGGTAGGGCAGGCCGATCTGGTGGATGGTGCGTCCGCCGGCTCTGATCGGGGTCATGCGCTCGGTGATCAGCACCCGGGCCTCGATGGCTCCGCGCGCGGTCACCAGGGTGGCCCAGCCGGCGTGTTCCAGCCCGCGCTCGGCGGCGAGCTCCGGGGAGACCTCGCAGAACATCTCCGGCTGCAGCTCGGCCAGATAGGGCGACCAGCGGGTCATGCCGCCGGCTGTGAAGTGCTCGGTGAGCCGGTACGTGGTCACCACGTACGGGTAGACGTCGGCGCCCGGTTCGCCCCCGCTCGGATGGAATCGGTTCTGTTCGCGGGAGAAGATCTGCCGGACGGGGCTTCGCTGCTGTCTGCCGTACAGCGGGTTGCGCACGGGTGAGTCCTGCGGCTCGTAGTGGGTCGGCAGGGGGCCGTCCACCAGGCCGGCGGGGGCGTACAGCCATCCTTTGCCGTCCGCCTGCATGATGAACGGGTCCACTCCGCTGAGGGCGTCGGGGCCCTTGGCGTCCTGGGGCGGCCGGTAGGACGGCGGCCGGTCGGGGATGAAGTCGGGTACGTCATGGCCGGTCCACTTGGACTGCCCGGCGTCCCACCACACCAGGGCCTTGCGGTCACTCCAGGGGTTGCCGTCCGGGTCGGCGGAACAGCGGTTGTACAGGATCCTCCGGTTGGCCGGCCAGGCCCAGCCCCACTCCAGCGCCATCCAGTTCTGCTCGGTGTGCGGCTTGCGGCGGGCGGCCTGGTTGACGCCGTCGGCGTACGAGCCGCAGTAGATCCAGCAGCCGCACGACGTCGAGCCGTCGTCCTTCAGCTCCGTGTAGGCGCTCAGCGGTTCACCGCCGGCGGCCCGGCCGTTGATCTCCGCCAGCACCGCCTCGGCGCTGGGCTCGGCGAGCGAGCCCTCGGTCGGGTAGTCCCACGTCAGGTCCTGAACGGGCCGGTCCATCGCATCGGTCGAGCCGGCCAGCCGCTGCTTGATCCGCTTGCCCAGGTGGTACATGAACCACAGGTCGCTGCGCGCCTCACCGTCCGGCTCCTTCGCGGCGAAGTGCCACTGCAGCATCCGGTTGGTGTTGGTGAACGATCCGGCCTTCTCGGTGTGAGCGGCGGCGGGGAAGAAGAACACCTCGGTTCCGATGTCCTCGGTCCGCATCTCACCGGTGGCGATCTCCGGGCCGTCCTTCCACCACGTCGCCGACTCGATCAACGAGAAGTCCCGGACCACCAGCCATTCGAGCTCGGCCATGCCGAGCCGCTGCATCTTGGCGTTCGCCGACCCGACCGCCGGGTTCTCCCCCATCAGGAAGTAGCCCCTGCACTCCCCGTCGATCTGGGCCAGCACCGTCTCGTACGTACTGTGCGACCCGGTCAGCCGGGGCAGGTGATCGAAGCAGAAGTCGTTCTCCGCACTCGCCGCCGAGCCGTAGTAGGCCTTCAGGAGGCTCACCATGTAAGAGCGCATATTGCCCCAGAAGCCCTTGTCGGTTTTCACCGCGGCGATGAAGGAGTCCAGGTCCTCGTGTGTGTGGGCGTGCGGCATCGGCAGATAGCCCGGCAGCAGATTGAACAGCGTGGGAATGTCGCTGGACCCCTGGATGCTGGCGTGACCGCGCAGCGCCTGGATACCGCCGCCGGGCCGCCCCATGTTCCCCAGCAGCAGTTGCAGCACGCACGCGGCCCGGATGTACTGCGCTCCCACCGTGTGCTGGGTCCAGCCCACCGCGTAGACGAACTCACTCGTACGGTCCCGGCCCGAGTTCTCGATCAGAGTCCGGCAGACCTGGAGGAAGGTCTCGGGCGGGATGCCGCACACCTCCTCGACCATTTCGGGGGTGTAGCGGGCGTAATGCCGCTTGAGGACCTGGTAGACGCAGCGGGGGTGCTGGAGCGTCGGATCGCGGTGGGGCTCCCCGGCGATCGCCGCGCCACCGGAGCCATGGGACTCGGAATGTCCTGAAGCGGAGACCGACTTGCCGCCCTTGGAGCGCTCCTCGTACAGCTTGTCCCGTTCCCCCGATGCCGCCTGGACCTCTGCGCCTTCGTACTGCCAGCTGTCGACGTCGTAATGCCCGGATTCCTCGTTGAGCCCGGAGAAAACGCCGTCCAGGTCCTCGGTGTCCTGGAAGTCCTCGCAGACGAGTGCGGCGGCATTGGTGTACTCCAGGACGAACTCGCGAAAGTCCGAACCCGTTTGAAGGACATGGTTGATGATGCCGCCGAGGAAGGCGATGTCGCTGCCGGCCCGGATCGGCACGTACAGGTCCGCCAGGGCACTCGTCCGGGTGAATCGCGGATCGACGTGGATCACCTTGGCACCACGTGCCTTGGCCTCCATCACCCACTGGAAACCCACCGGGTGCGCCTCGGCGAAGTTCGACCCCTCGATGACGATGCAGTCGGCGTTCTGCAGATCCTGCAGAAAGGTGGTGGCCCCGCCCCGCCCGAACGAGGTGCCCAGGCCGGCCACGGTGGAGCTGTGGCACACCCGGGCCTGGTTCTCCACCTGGACCACGCCGAGACCGGTGAAGAGTTTCTTGATCAGGTAGTTCTCCTCGTTGTCCAGCGTCGCCCCGCCCAGACTGGCGATCCCGAGCGTGCGGTTGACGGTGGCGCCGTCCTGCTCCCACTGCCAGGTCTCCCGCCGGGTGGCGACCACCCGGTCGGCGACCATGTCCATCGCCGTCTCCAGGTCCAACCGCTCCCAGTCGGTGCCGTACGGGCGCCGGTAGAGCACCTCGTACCGCCGGGCCTCGCCCGTGGTGAGCTGGAGCGTCGCCGACCCCTTGGGGCACAGCCGGCCGCGGCTTACCGGCGAATCGGGATCGCCCTCGATCTGCACGACCTTGCCGTCCTTGACGTACACGTTCTGGGCGCAGCCGACGGCACAGTACGGGCAGACGGATTTCACGACCTTGTCCGCAGTCCCGGTGCGGGCCTGGAGGCTTCTGCTGCGGGGGGACTGCGCGGCGGCGCCCCTGCCCAGCGGATCGTCACCCGTCAGCTGCCGGTACACCGGCCAGTTCTCGATCCAGGTGCGCACGCCCACGGTCGTTCCTCTCAGCCGCGATGGTTCGCCAGGACAGGCACGGGCTCGGGCCCCGCCACGGGCGTTCAATACCTGACAGCTGTGCCGAGCAGGCCGCCGCCGTATCCACCCAACACCCGATGGCAGTCAGGCGCCCGCCGGGCGTAGCACGGGGCTTACCGGCCCGCCCGGGAAAGACCCAGTCCTGCGGCCGCACAGCACCGCGCAGAGTGGGTACACGGCGGCCGGGACAACGGCCATGGACGGTGTACGGGCACTTTCCCGGCGACGTACAGAACTGCTCGCGGCGCGCCGGAAGGGTGCCGGGTGAGGCCGCGTCCCGGTGCGAGAGTTGCCGGAACAGTGCCAGTGCACAAAGCCAGAGCAGCGATTGGGCTCTCTCGGGAGGATGAATGTCGCCGACGGACAGTCCACCTGAAGCAGTACCTGATGAGAGGACGGACCGCAGAGTAGGTCAGGGCTCGGCCGTACTCCGGTGGCTCTCCACCACCGATCACAAGGTGATCGGGAACCTGTACCTGGTCACGTCCTTCGGCTTCTTCCTTTTCGCGGGCATTCTCGCGATGATCATGCGCTCCGAACTCGCTCGTCCCGGCCTTCAGGTCGTGACGAACCATGAGTACAACGAGCTGTTCACGGTCCACGGAACGATCATGATGCTGCTGTTCGCCACGCCCACGTTCACGGGATTCGCGAATGCCATTATGCCTCTGCAGATCGGAGCGCCGGACGTCGCTTTTCCGCGGCTCAATGCGTTCACTTACTGGGTGTATTTGTTCGGTGGCCTCATGGTGGTCTCCGGATTTCTGACCTCCGATGGGGCAGCATCGTTCGGCTGGTTCGCCTACGCGCCGCTCAACGGCCCAGTCCACTCCCCCGGAACCGGGCCCGACTTCTGGGCGATGGGCCTGGCCGTCGCCGGTCTCAGCACCATTCTGGGCTCAGTTAATTTCATCACCACCATCATCTGTCTTCGCGCGCCCGGCATGACCTTGTTCCGGATGCCGATTTTCACCTGGAACGTGCTGTTCACCTCGATCCTGGCGCTACTCGCCTTCCCTGTCCTCACGGCGATTCTGCTTGCTCTGGAGGCCGACAGGAAGTTCGGTACGCATATTTTCGACGCGGCCAACGGCGGGGCTCTGTTGTGGCAGCACCTCTTCTGGTTCTTCGGCCATCCCGAGGTCTACATCGTGGCACTGCCGTTCTTCGGGATCATCACCGAAATCATCCCCGTCTTCAGCCGGAAGCCGATCTTCGGATATGTATCGCTGGTGGGGGCCACGATGGCAATCACTGGCCTGTCCGCGACCGTATGGGTACACCACATGTTCGCCACCGGTGCCGTCCTGCTTCCGTTCTTCTCGCTGATGTCATTTTTGATCGCCGTACCGACCGGCGTGAAGTTTTTCAACTGGATCGGCACAATGATCAATGGCTCGCTCTCCTTCGAGACGCCGATGCTGTGGTCGATGGGGTTCCTGGTGACTTTCCTTCTCGGCGGGCTTTCGGGCGTTCTCATCGCTTCGCCGCCGCTCGACTTCCACCTGACGGACAGCTATTTCATCGTCGCCCATCTGCACTACGTACTGTTCGGGACAGTGGTCTTCTCGACCTTCGCAGGCTTCTACTTCTGGTGGCCCAAGATGACTGGCCGGATGCTCGACGAGCGACTGGGAAAGATCCATTTCTGGACGCTCTTCATCGGCTTCCAGACCACCTTCCTCGTCCAGCACTGGCTCGGCGAACAAGGGATGCCGCGCCGTTACGCCGACTATCTCGCAGCGGACGGATTCACCGCCCTCAACACGGTCTCCAGCATCGGCGCATTCCTGTTGGGGCTGTCCACGCTGCCCTTCCTCTACAACGTCTGGAAGACCCACCGGTACGGCCAGAAGGTCACCGTGGAGGACCCCTGGGGCTGGGGGCGGTCCCTGGAGTGGGCCACCAGCTGCCCGCCGCCCCGGCATAATTTCCACGCGCTGCCACGGGTCCGGTCGGAGTCGCCGGCCTTCGATCTGCATCACCCGGACGTACCCAACGATCCGCTGGCACCGCCTCGTTACACCGGGCAGGTGCCGCCGCCCGGAAAAATCAACCAGGGAAAGGCGGGACAGTGAAAGGCGAAGCGTGGATGTTCAGCGGGGTCTCGGTGTTCTTCGGAGTCACCGTGGCCCTCTACTGGTGGTTCTCCCGCGAACCGGCGGGCACCGCCGCGCTGCTGATCTCGTTTCTCATGTCCGGTCTCATCGCCGGCTTCCTCTGGCGGCAGTACGAGCGCAGAGGCCGCCGTCCTGAGGACCGCCCCCAGGCACTCGTGCAGGAAGCAGGCGGCCGACGGGCCTTCTTCCCGGCACGCAGTTACTTTCCCGTCATCAGCGCTGCCGGGGCCGCGCTGACCGCCTGCGGGGCGGTCCAGGGACTGTGGCTGAGCATCATCGGAGTCGGAGTCCTGGCCCCGGGCATTTTCGGGTTCGTCTTCCAGGAGCTCGACCACCCCGCCTGAGCGAGGAGCCCTGAGGGCGGTCCGCGATACTGCCGCCCGTGCCGAGTTCAGCTGTCGGGCCGTTCGCGTTGGGGCCCGGCCGTCACCGATGCGATCTTTTGCCGCTCCCCGGCTGTGGCCGGGTAGTCGACGCGGTCACCGTAATACCAGTAACTGAGCCCCGAGCGGGCCCTGTGCACAACCCGGCGGGCGCGGGAGCAGTCCGGCCGGATGGGAGCTGCCATCGGCAGCGGAACGTCCCTGAGGAGCATCTCGTACCGCTCGACGCGTGTGACTGCCTGGTGCTCCGGGTGATATCCGCCTGCGACCGACTGGCGGACTTCTCCGGTCGCTTCGCCTTCTGTCAGTCGCTCGCGCTTGCGTGCCTGCGCCCCCAGACAGAGCCGCTTGGTCAGCCAGAACGTCAGTACCGGAACCACGACGAAAGCAACGCGCAGGCCCCAGGTCACCGCGTGGACCGGCGTGTGGGAGAGGTAGGAGAGCACGTCCTGTGCCCCGGCCAGCAGGAGCACCGCGTAACAGCTCACCGCGGCCGCGCCCAGGCCCGTGCGTACCGGCTGATCGTGAGGGCGGTCGCACAGATGGTGCTCTCCACTGCCGACGGTGATCCATCGTTCGAAGAACGGATAGGCGTAGAGGATCAGAAACAGCAGCCCGGGCAGGACGATGCCCGGCACCAGTGGGTTCCACATGAGGGTGTGGCCCCACAGTCGCGTCTCGGTGCCCGGCATGAGCCGCAGGGCCCCCTCCAGGAAGCCCACGTACCAGTCGGGCTGCGAGCCCGTGGAGACCTGATCCGGGCGGTAAGGCCCGTACGACCAGATGGGGTTGATCTGAGCAAGGGCGCCCAGGAAGGCGAGAACGCTGAACACAAGGAAGAAAAGCCCTGTCGACTTGGCGGCGTACTGCGGGAACAGGGGCTTTCCGACCACATTGCGCCCCGTTCGGCCGGGGCCCGCCCATTGTGTGTGCTTCAAATACACGACAAGTGTGAGATGGACGGTGATCAGGGCGAAAAGGATCCCGGGGACGAGGAGAATGTGCGTCACGTAAAGCCGGGGCACAATGCGCTCACCCGGAAACTCGCCTCCGAAAAGGAAGAAGCTGAGGTACGTGCCCACGACAGGGATCGACAGCACGATGCCCTGCGCTGTGCGGAGTCCCGTTCCGGACAGCAGGTCGTCGGGGAGCGAGTAGCCCGCGAACCCTTCCAGCATCGCCAGCAGGAACAGCGTGACCCCGACCACCCAGTTGACCTCCCGCGGCCGGCGGAAGGACCCGGTGAAAAAGATACGGAGCATGTGCACGCCGATAGCGGCAACGAAGACGTCTGCCGCCCAGTGGTGGATCTGGCGGGCCAGCAGGCCGCCGCGGACGCCGAAGCTGATATCCAGTGTCGAGGCGTATGCCTGCGAGGTCAGCAGACCATCGAGGGGCCGGTAGGAACCGTGGTAGACAGTTTCGGTCATCGACGGATCGAAAAAGAGAGTGAGGTAAACGCCAGTGACGATCAGGACAATAAAACTGTAGAGCGCCAGCTCACCCAGCAAAAATGACCAATGATCCGGGAAAATCTTGCGCAGCATGGACTTGGCCGCCTCAGCGAGCGGCAGACGCGCATCCAAGCTCTCGGCACCTGCCTCCGCAGTCCGCCGCGCACTCCGTTCCAGCCGCCTCTTCTGCTTCGCCAGCACTGAACAGCCACTCCCGTCCGACCGACTCGTCACTTGCCGCTGTTTCTGGCCATGGGCCCCGTACGAATAACCAGTCCCTCTCAGTAGTCCCCCGCCGCTGGGAAACCACACGGCCGCCCACCAGCCAGGCCCCGGGGGGCCAGATGCCCGATAGGCCGAACGGCCCGTTCGCTCTGATCGCTGGTGAACTCCATCCCCACGTTCTCAGTGCGCTCCATCACGACCAGTCCCTTCGTTGCTTTGCCTCACGGGAGCGGACGTGCGGCTGTGGGCTCCGAATGGAACGCGGGATGCCCGGCAAACCGAGCATGGACCGAAGTGGCCCGCCAGCCGCCCCTCCGCGCTAACCACGCATGAAACTCACCCCGATGGCTGACGTGCTCCCGTTGAATTCAGCCGAGGGCACTACCCGTGAACAGGGGGCGCAGCAAGGCTGCCCAGCCGCAAGACGCGCAACGCGCCACGAAATTTGAGCGTCCGTGCCGGCGTCTGGTCACGGCGGGTTCAGACCAGGCACAGCCCTCGCTCCCGGGCAACAACGAGCAGACCCAGACATCCGCTGGCCGATCACGCAGCCTCACTGGTGGCGGCCCCCGCCTCCGCCGCGGTGGCCGCCACCTTGGCTCTCACGCGCGTACCCGGTCGGCAGCCAGAGCGGAAGGATGCTGAGCCAGTGGGGTGACGTCGATCGTCATGTAGGGGAAAAGGGGCAGATCCCACAGCAGCCGGTGCAGGGCCTCGTTGTCGGCGACGTCGAAGACACTGACGTTGGCGTACTGGCCGACGCACCGCCAGATGTGCACCCACTTCCCCGACTTCTGCAGGTCTTGGCAGTACGCCTTCTCGCGGGACACCAGGTCCGCCCGCTCATCCGGATCGAGGTCCCGGGGAATGTTCACGTCCATGCGCACGGCGAACAACACGATGCCTCACGCCCTGTCGAGGACGAAGTCGTAGGTGACTTCGTGGTCGTTGCCGGAACCGGCCGGCTTCGGGTCCAGGATCAGCGCGGGCTTGACCGCGGAGGCGATGTCGTCGTCGACGTGCTCGCCGCCCCTGAAGTACAGCTGCGTGGTGATGAGTCGGTGCCCGGGTGCGGACACCTTCAGGTGCAGATGGGCCGGGCGCCAGGGGTGCCAGCCCGCCGTGGCTACGAGGCTGCCGCAGGCGCCGTCGGTCGGGATCTGGTACGGCGCGGGCTGAATGGTGCGGATCTTGAAGCAGCCGGACTCGTCGGCGATCACCGTGCCGCGCAGATTCCACTGGGGCAGGTCCGGTGCGAACTGCGAGTAGTAGCCGGCAGCGTCGGCCTGCCAGATCTCCACCTTGGCCGCCGCGAGCGCACTCCCGTCCACACTGGTGACCTGCCCCTGGAAGACCAGCGGGGTGCCCGTCTCGTCCTGCCGCATGGGCAGGGCCGCCTCGGCGGGCAGGGCGGGCGCGTCCGGCACGTAGTACGGACCCTCGATGGTCCCCTTGCTGCCCTCGCGGCTCTCCCCTGCGACTTCCTCGACGACGTGCTCCACCCACACGTCCAGGAACAGGGGCCACTCGCCGTCCTCGCCGACCCGGATCAGCCAAGCTTTGAGCGCGTTGTACTCCTCGTACGTCACCTTGTGGCGGCGGATGATGTCGTGGGTGGCGGTGAGCAGTTCGGTGACCAGGGTGTCGACACGCTGAGTGTCAGCCCCCGGGACCCCGCTGCCCTGCCGGCTGCGGAACTGCTCGGTGGCGGCGGCCCCGGAGGCCGCGGCGGTGTCCGTGACGATTTCTGTCATGGCGATGCGTCCCTGTCTGTGTTGTTCCGGATCGCCGGCTCAGCGATCCAGCCGGTAACGGGCGAGCTTCTCGGGGTCGATGTCGATGCCGAGTCCATGGCCCTCACGGACGCGCAGCGTGCCGTGCTCGATGGTCAGCGGTTCGGTCAGCAAGTCGTCGGTCATGCCGAGGAAGTTCGACAACTCACCGGGGTGGCGGGCGGCGGTGCGATGGGCGGCTCCGAAGGCGACCGTGCACAAGGTGCCGATCTGGCCGTCGATCTGATTGCCCATCACGACCTCCACGCCCAGCCCTTCGCACTCGTGCAGCACACGCTGAGAGGCGGTGAATCCGGTGCGAGCGGTCTTGATGCTGATGGCGGAGGCCGAACCTGCGAGCAGCTCGCGGGTCACCTCGGCGGCGCGGGTGGCGCTATCGTCCGCGATGAACGGGACGGGGCAGCGTTCCACCAGCCACCGTCGCCCCAACACGTCGTCAGCCGGGCAGAGTTCCTCGGCGAAGAGCAGGCCGAGGTCGTCCATCTCACGCAGGGCGCGCACGGACTCGGACGGTGACCAGCCACGGTTGCCGTCGACGTACAGACTGACGTCCGGCCCCAGCGCGTCGCGCAGTGCGCGGCAGGCGGCGACATCAACGCCGTACGGCCGGCGTCCGACCTTGACCTTGAACGTGGTGATGCCGTGCACCTCGCGGATCCGCTCCGCCTCGGCGACCATCTCCGCCGCTGGGGCGAACCCCACCATGTGGCTCACCCTCATGCGGTCGGTGTAACCACCGAGCAGCCCCGACACCGGCATGACGGCGGTCTGGCCGACGATGTCCCACAACGCCATGTCGATGGCCGACTTGGCCGCAGGATTGCCGACGGTGCGGTCGAGACGTTCGTGCACGACTTCACGTTCCAGGGCCGTCAGGCCCAGGATCTGCGGCGCGAAGATCTTGTCGATGACCGCGACGATGGACTCCTGGGTCTCGCCGTAGGTGTACGGACGTGGCGGCGCCTCGGCCGTTCCGACCAGACCTTCGTCCGTGTGTACGCGCACCAGCACATGGTCAGCCGTGTGCACTTCACCGCTTGCGAACCTCAGCGGCTCGGCGTACGGGATGGCGAAGGGAATAGCCTCCACCCGGGCAATCTTCATGAGGCTCCGACTATCTTTATGAGACTCCGACTATCTTCATGAGGCTCCAAGGGGCCTGTTTTTCTGCGCCCCAGCACATGAATCGATTCCATCCGACACAAATACTTGCTTGCAAGAGATTCATATCTGACGGGTAGCGTTCCCAAAGAGTTCGCGACGGACAAGGTCCGGTGATCGCAGGCGCCCTGCCCGCCCCGGCGGGGTGAGCGCTGCTCGGGGCTGCGGAGCGTCACCGCATGTACAGGCCGCCGTTGGCGTCCCAGCATGCGCCCGTGACCGTGTCCGCGTGCTCCGACGACAGCAGAACGGCCATGTCCGCGATGAATTCCGGGCGTCCCAGTCTGCCTACCGGAATCATGGCCTCGGTCTGCGCCAGCTTGTCAGGGTCGACGGTTCGACGTACGACGGGAAGGTCCTGCGGGCCGGGTGAGATGGCATTGACCGTCACCCCCCGTGGGCCCAGGTCGCGGGCGAAGACCTTGGTCAGCGTGGCGACGCCGCCCTTGGCCGCGGCATAGTGCGCGCCTGTCGCCGTGCCGCCGTTCTGGCCCGCGAGTGAGGCGACGTTGACGATGCGTCCGTAGCCGCGCTCGGCGAAGTAGTGGCCGAATACCTGGCATCCGTAGAACGTGCCGTTGAGGTTCGTGCCGACCACGCCGGAGAAGCTCTCCGGGGTGATGTCCATCAGGGCCTCGATCTTGGAGTGTCCTGCGTTGTTCACCAGTACGTGCACGGAGCCCCACCGCGCGACCAGCTTGTCGAGCACGTTACGGAAGGCTTCCTTGTCGCGTACATCCAGGCCCAGTCCGACGGCCCTCGCGCCCGTGGGATCCAGTGCGGCGGCTGCGGCACCGGCCGCGCCGGCGTCCAGATCGGTCAGGGCGACCCGAAAGCCCCTGTCGTGAAAACGCGTGGCGATACAGCTGCCCAGTCCGCCTGCCGCACCGGTGACCAGCGCCACCTGGCGGGTGCCGCAATCAGTACTCGTACCGGCTTGCCCGGGGTTCATCGCGTCACGCCCGGCAGCGAGCGGCCGACGCGGGCCTCGATCTTCATGTACCGCCACAACCCGTACTCACCGACCTGGACGGTGCGGAAGAGGTTGCAGGCCTCGGCGACCGTGGACTGGTCCGCGACATCCGCCAGGACATAGCAGGTCCACGGCCAGGAATCGGACGGGCCGACCATGTGCTGGTCGTCGTCCATCGTGCCGAGCACGTCGACGCCCGGCAGGTCGTGCAGCTGCTTGAGCATGTTCACTGTGGCGTCCCAGACCGTCTTGTGCTGCCCCGTCGGGAGGTCGAAGAAGTTCTGGTTGACTCCGATACAGAAGAGAACACGCAGGGGGGCGCCGGCGGTTGCGGACATATTGATCGTGCCTTTCCAAGCGGTGGTGGCGGGGATGACGCGAGAAGGACTCGCTGAGGAGGTCAGAGGTATCCGGGGAAGGGCTGGGCCCCCATGAGGACAGCGCCTGCGCCGTCGTACATGCCCTCTTGGAGGAACGCGTGCTGAGGAACCACCGAGGCATCCCTCAGACAGCGCTGCATGATGCTGCCGTCGGCGATGGCGCGGATACCCGCGAGCTGATAGGCGGCCCGGACGACCTCGAACGAGGTCTTGGCAACGTGTGCCGAGGCAAGGCGCAGGAGACTGGCCTGCTGCGGGGTGGGACTGTCGCCGCGTTCGACGGTCTGCCACACCTCCTCCGTGGTGTCGTAGAAGAAGGCACGCACCGACCGCAGTTGTGCCTCGGCCTGCGCGGCTGAGATGCGGTACGAGGCGCGATCGGCGGCCACCGGCCCACCCGTGTGACTCGCCCGGCCGCCCTCGGCGATCACCTGGTCGAGGGCGGCGCGGGCCACCCCGAGGCCGACCACTGCCAGTACCTGCGCGGCGTAGGGGACCGCCGGATAGCGGTAGAGCGGCTCGTCGACGGTGGGCGCTCCGCCGCGGACGAACGTCCACTCCCCGGGGACCACCACACCGTCGACGACAAGGTCATGGCTACCGGTCCCCCGCATACCGATGACGTTCCAGTTCTCGGCGATCTCGACCTGATCGGGTCGCAGCAGCGCCGTACGCGGCCGGCCCGCCCGGTCCTCACCGGTCCTGATCCCCACGCCCAGCACGTCCGCGCCCAGGCAGCCGCTGGCGAACTTCCAGCGCCCGGAGATCTTGTGACCGCCGCTGACAGGCTCGGTCTGCTGGACGGGGAACAGGCCACCGGCGAAGGCGAGATCGGGACCATTCGCGTAGAGCTCGGCCTGGGTGTCCAGGGGAAGCGCGGCAAGATACATCAGGGACGAGCCGAAACTCGCGACCCACCCGGCGGATGCGTCGACGGCGGAGATCCGCTCGATCAGCCGGAGAAAGCGGGCCGGCGGCAGTGGTTCACCGCCGAACCTTCGTGGTGCGCCGGCCCGGTAGATCCCCGCCTTCTTGAACTCGGCGATCATGTCCCGGGGAACATGCCGTTTCTCCTCGAATTCGTCGCGCCGCTGCGCCACCAATTCAAGAACGCGGTCGAATGTCTCTTCGTTCGGCTTCTCCACCGGAGCAGCCGATGACGTGAAATTGTCCAGCGTATGCGTCATGAAAAGTCCTCTGACAACGGCCGGGCGACTCCTGCGCATCGCCTCCCCTTCAAGGTATGCACGGTCGCCAGACAGCTCAATTGGGAAGTCGGACATTCCCTGTTGGGGATTTCCCTCATACGCGGCGTCCCGGCCGTGCCGCACCGCCGGAGCCGGACGAGCGGGAACGGCATACCGGCTTCGGCCACCGCGCGACACGAGAGCTTTACGGACTTGATTCGGCCAGCGGCAGCCGGAAGCGGAAGGCCGCCCCACGGGGCGTGTTGTCTGCGGCCTCGATCTCTCCGCCGTGCCGGGTGATGATGCGGTGGCTCAGGGCGAGGCCGATGCCGTGGCCGTTGCCCTTCGAGCTGAACGCGCCGTCGAAGATCCGGTCGACGTGCAGGTCGGCCAGCCCTTTGCCGGCGTCCACGACACAGACCTCGGCGAAGTCGCCCTGCCGGTCCGTCCGGACCTCCACTGTCCGCTGTTCGGGGGGCCAGTCGGCCATCTCCTCGATGGCGTTGAACGCCAGGTTCATCACGACCTGACCGATCAGGACCGTCTCGCAGTGCACGGGGAGTGGCTCGTCCGTCCGTTCCCAGCGCAGGGTCACCGAGTGCTGGCGGGCGCGTACATCGATGAAGTAGGTGCAATCGGCCACGATGTCGTTCAGGTCGACCCGTTGCTGCGACTGCTCCAGCCGCACGACGTATGCGCGAAGGCTCCGGAGTATCTGTGCGGCGCGGTCCAGTTGGCGCGTGGCCGCCTCCAGCCCCCAGTTGAGCTGACCGTCGGCGGAGTCGTCCCTGTCGAGACGGCCCCGCACACCTGCCACGAAATTGTGCGCGGCGGAGATGGGCTGGCTGACCTCGTGCGCGATCGCCATGGCCATGTCGCCCATGGCGTTGTACCGGGCAAGGTGATTGAGGTACTGCGCATCACGGCGGTGTTCCTCCTCGGCGCGCACCGTGGCCGTGATGTCGTGGAAGAGGAGCAGCAGCCCCCGGAGGTCGTGCTGGATGTCGATGTACTGGCAGCGGACCGCGAACCAGCGGTCCGCCGTGGTGTCCTCCGCGCCGGAGATGGCCAACCGGTAGCGCCCGTCGGTGGGTTGGCCACCATGTCCTCCTGCAGTGGCGAGCAGTTCCTGGAGCACAGCCGCCGAGTCCGGTGCCAGGAAGGCAGCGAAGTCGGCTGCCGCAAGGGCTCCCGGGTCGCGGCCGAGCAGGTTGACCGCCGACTCGCTGGCGAACAGCACGCGCCCGTCGTCGTCGAGCACGACGATGCCCTCGTCCAGGTTGCGCAGAAATGCCTGGAGCCGCCCCTCCGTACGGCTCAGGTCCCGGCGTGTGGCCTTCTCCTCGGCGATGTCGCGGAACTGGACCATGACGACCGGCCCGCGCGCCAGGTCCACTCGAACGGCGCGTGCCTCGCTCCAGATGTCCTGTCCGTCTTTCGAGCGGTAGCACCACTCCACGGTGCTGACGCCCTCGTCGACTGCGCGCTGGAGCCACGCCACCCCGGTCTCCCGCCGGTAGGGACGGGCACGGGAGCTCATGTCGGGGGCCTTCAGCGGGATCAGCTCATCGAGGGTGAAACCGAGGGCCGCGCAGGCCGCCGGGTTGGCCCAGAGGATGTTCTTGGTCCGCGCGTCATGAACGAGCACGCAGTGTTCGATCGCGGTGAACAGCCGCGCCAGGTCCGCTGGCGCGAAGGCGGACACGTGGTCGAGGCGGGCCGTGCCGTGTGGCTGAGGCACCGGGTATCACACCTTGGACTGGTCGAGCCCGCAGCGCATCATGTCGCCGATGAGTGAGCCCAGGGTGTCTGCCGAGGTCTTCTCCCTGATCTTGGCCCGGTGGGCGTCCACCGTCTTGAGGCTGATGCCGAGCGCCCTGGCGATCGTCTTGCTCGGCTCTCCGGCGATGACCCGCCGGAGTATCTCGCTCTCGCGCGGGCTCAGCTGAGAGAGCCTTTCCTCTACGGCCCTGCGTTCAGCCCGCCGCGCATAGCGCTCGCTCGCCGTTCGCAGAGCCCCCTGCACGACTTCGAGCATCCGCTGGGGATCGTACGGCTTCTCCAGGAAGTCGACCGCCCCCTGCTGCAACGCCCGGACGGACATGGCGATGTCGCCGTGCGCCGACACGAACACGACGGGAAGCACGGACTCCTGGGAGTTGAGGAGTTCCTGCACCCGGAACCCGCCGGTGCCCGGCATGCGGACATCCAGTACCAGGCAGGCCGGGCGCTCCGGATCGAAGGCGGCGAGGAAGGCGTCCGCGGCGGTGAAGCACGCCGTGCTGATGTTCACCGACTCCAGCAGCCAAGCGAGCGACAGGCACAGCTGCTGGTCGTCGTCCAGCACATAGACGAGGTCGGCGGGCTCGCGTGCCGTGCCGCCCGCTCGGGACCGTTCCCCTCCGGTGTTCTGGGTGAGCGCAGTCGCGGTCATCGTTTCTCGCTTCCGAGCGGCTGGGGTCCGGCGAACACCGCACCGGACCCCGGAGGCTCCGCCACCTGGCGCTGTGGCGGTACGACGCTGAATGAGGGATTCACTGCGGTTGCGCGGCTGAGCGTGTCCCAATGTTTCACTCGAAGATGCGTCGCGTAAAGGCCTTGCATATCGGAGACGGAGACAGTAATTACCTACTGGCCAGTAACGAAAAGTCCGGAGGGGTTTACCGAATAAGGGCGCCGGTCAAGGCCGCATCAGTGCCGACACCGAGGGGAAGTCGTCAGCGAAGTCCTTGGTCAACGGCGCGATGAAGACGTTCTCCGTCCGAGTGCGGCTGATCTTCCAGGCTCCGTTTGCCCTGCGGAAGGCGTTGTCGAGCCGACTGGAGCGGAGCAGCGCGGTGCCGTCGGAGTAGAGCCAGGGCTGTATGTGGATCCATTGGCCGGTGGCCCTGTCGCCGGTGACATGGATCTGTTCCGACGTCAGGTAGTGCGCGTTGAGTACCAGGTTCGGGTCCTTCCCCTGCTCCCAGAACGCCTCGAAGTGACGCCGTACGGCCGCGTGGCCCTCAGCACGGCCGAACTGGTGGTCGTAGTACTCGCCCACGCCTTCCCAGACGGCGTCCTCGGTGTAGAGCTCCATGATCAAGTCGATGCGATGGGAGTCGTCGCGTACGCCGTACTCGGGGCACGGTGTGTCGCACAGGAACATGTAGCGGGCCTGGAGTCTGCGGATGTCGGCCTCGGCCTCCAGCGCGCCGACCCGTCGTACGAGCGCGGCGATTGTCTCCTGGTCGGTCACGGCTCTTCTCCTTCTGGTGAACTGGCGCCGGGCTGCGGCGCGGGCTGCGGGTCTCTGTCAGGCCAGCCGGCTTTCGATCCAGGTGGCGTGGGTGAGCAAGCTTCCTTCGTGGTGTGCGCGGCCGACCGCCTGGATGCCGAGCGGCAGTCCGTCGGCATCCCGCAGGCCGGGTACCGCCACGGCCGGCAGGCCCCAGGCCTGCCAGGCACGGCTCAGTACCGGATTCCCGGTGGCAGACAGCCCCTCGGGGGCGGCACCGGGCGCGGCAGGGCCGACGATCGCGTCGTACGACGTCAGGAGCTCGGCGATGCGGATGCGGGCACTTTCCACGGTCTTCCTGGCGTCGTGGTACTCGGCGTCCGGCGTTCGCGCCCCGGTACGGAGGAGGTCGGCCAGGGGTTCACTGAGCCGGTCGGCAGCCGGAAGTTCCTCGGCCCGCTCACGTGCCGCCTCGTACGCCATCACAACGGGATGTGCCGCGGTGACCTCGGCGACGAGCCGTTCCTCAGGAAAGTCGTCCACCACGGCTCCGCCGTCGGTGAGCCGCTCTCGGAGCGTCTCCAGGGCGTGGCGCATCCCGTCCTGGACCACGCCGATCGGTTCGGCCGACCACAGCAGCACGCGCGGCGGGCGCCTGGGCAAGGCGACGGGCCCGCCACCATCGAGCGCCATCCATGCGACCGCGAGATCGGCGGCGGACGCAGCGTAGACACCATGGCTGTCCAGGCTGGGGCTGAGACCGACCACTCCGTCCACGGAGAACCGTCCGTGCGTCATCACCAGCGAGGCCACACCGCAGTACGCGGCGGGGCGGGTGACGGAGCCCGCTGTCTGTGAACCGATGGCGAGCGGCACTTGGCCGGCGGCCACGGCCGCGGCCGAACCGCTGGACGAGCCGCCTGGCGTATGCGCGCTCGCGGCCGGGTTGTGCGTGGGGCCGGGGGCGAAGAACGCGAACTCTGTGGTCACGGTCTTCCCGATGACGACGGCACCGGCCCGGCGCCACGCGCTGACGATCGGTGCGTCGGCCCGGGCGGGTGGGGCATCGGCCCGCAGCGCCGAACCGCACCGGGTGGGAAGCCCCGCGACATCGATGATGTCCTTGACGCCCAGCGGTACGCCGCCCAGGACACCGGCGGACGACGCCCGGTCGGGTGCGGGGCTTCGGACGACCCAGGCAGCGACGTCGGGCTCGGTCGCGGCGATCCGGGCACGCGCCCGGTCGAGAGCCGCCTGTGGGGTGGTGGCGCCGGTGGCCAGGTCCTTGACCAGTGCGCGCAGGGACCAAGGTGCATACAGGTTCATGACTCGTCCCACTCCGCCTCGGCCTCCCAGTAGTCCATGCCGGCCGCGCTCACACGGTGGCGCCAGCCGGATGTGCGGCGCAGTGCCGGCTCCACGGACCTGGTCGCCGCGTCGGCCGCTTCAGGGCCGTCGGCGGGCACGGTCCAGTGGACCCAGTTGAGCTCCCGGCCGACTGCGTCGCGGGTGAAGAGATCCACGTGCCGCCAGCCGTAGTTGAACGTGTCGGTGTAGCAGGTGAGCGTCATGCGCGTGGCGTCCTTGTCCATCATGTTCCGCTCGTCACGCGCTCAACGGCGTGGGCACGGGGTGGAATCGGCGCCGGTAGTAGACGAGACTGCCTTCGCTGTCCTGCCCGGGTACGACCTGGTCCACCTCGACGAACATCACTGTGTGCGAACCGCGTTCCACGGTCCCGGTGACTCGCCCGAGGACCGACGCGGCGGATCCGCGCAGCAACGGCACACCGTGGGAGTGGTCCCAGACGTCGCCGGTCACGCTGAACCGCTGCTCCGCCGGTACCCGTCCGGCGAACGCCATGGCGACGTCTTCGTGCTCCGTTCCGAGCACGTTGATGCAGAGGTGTTCGTTGGCGCGGAAGATGTCGTGGCTACGGCTCGACCGGTTGACGCAGACGAGCATGGTGGGCGGTGTGTCCGTGACGGAGCACACCGCGCTCACGGTGATCCCGGCACGACCACCGGGGCCGTCCGTGGTGACGATATTGACTCCTGCGGAGAGATTGGCCATCGCATCGCGGAACAGCCTCTGTTTTGTGGTCAGTTGAGTGCGCTTCTCTGCCACCGTTCCTCCTGCCGGGAGCTGGGCGCTCCGGGTCTCGCCCGGATGTCCCGACGGTAGAGCGCCGGGCGCTGCGAGCGGTATCGAGACTTACTCCGGCGTCGTTGAGGATTTCCCCTACTCCGGTGCCGGTCTGCGGCTGCGCCCCCCGCCGGCAGCACGGTCGCACGTTCAGGCCGGCACCGGGCCGGCCCGCCTGCACCTGACTGAGGAAATCCCCTATGTCTGACGATGCCTTTCCCAATTGGCCGGTGGCCGGCGCTTGCTTAGCGTCATGTGCACCGACAGAGGAGGGCATGCGGGGCTCCGGCTCGTTCGACGTTGCCTCGTCGGCGAGGTGGAGGCCGGCCCTCCACCGTTCCCGGCCTCCCCCTGACTGCGCGCTCCCCGCGACCGGGCCCTCTCCCCGAACCTGGAGGACACTCCCATGACAGTCGAGTTCACCCCGGACAACGTCCATGGCCTGCCCCCGAGTGACCTGGTGGGCGAGGACCGCGTCGCGGGACGGATGTACACCGACCCCCGGCTCTTCGAGCTGGAAATGACGAAGGTCTTCGAGCGCACGTGGGTGTGGGTCGCCCATGAGAGCGAACTCCCGAAGGCCGGCAGCTTCAAGTCCACGTACGTGGGGCGCCAGCCGGTCATCGTGACCAAGGACCGCAAGGGCACCATCAACACCCTGCTCAACCGGTGCCGGCACCGCGGCGCCAGCCTGTGCGAGCAGCGCACCGGGCACGCCAATGGCTTCACCTGCCCCTACCACGCCTGGTCATACGGCCTGGACGGCAAGCTTCGCGGCATCCCGTACCCGGACGGCTACGAAGGCGTCCTGGAGAAAGGGGAGCTCTCGCTGCGCAGGCTGCGCACCGAGTCGTACGGGGGCATGGTGTTCGCCACCTTCAACGACTCCATCGAGTCGCTCGAGGACTCTCTGGGCGACGTGAAGGTGTGGATCGACCGCTTCATGAAGCAGGGCGGCGGCTACCCCGTCAAGGTCCTCGGCACCCATCAGTTCAGGTTCCGGGGCAACTGGAAGATCCAGTTGGAGAACACCACCGACGGGTACCACTTCCCGATCGTGCACCGATCGTGGATGGCCTCGGTCGACGCGGAGACCGCGGACATGATGTCCTTCATGACCGACCCGTCCGCGGTCACCCATAGTCTGGGCAACGGGCACAGCGTCATGCAGATGGTGCCCGGGCACTCCGACCTCGACGTCGACGACGGCAGCGAGCCGCTCCAGGCGCGTTTCGCCACTCTCGTCACGGAGCTCGAGGAGGCCGGCCTCGACGGCCCGGCGATCCGCAAGCTGGTGCGCGCCATGCACGGCACCGGTTTCAACCTGAACCTCTTCCCGAACGTGTCGATGTCGAACTCGTTTCTCCGCGTGCTGCGCCCCATCGCGGCCGACGAAACCCTCATCGAACACGTGGCTCTCGGACCGGACGGCCCGGCCGGGATCGCGGACCCGGTCAATCGTGAGCGCCTGCGCATCCACGAGCACTTCCAGGGCCCGTTCGGTTTCGGCAGCCCCGACGACGCCGAGGGCTGGGACCGGGTCCAGCGGGGCGCACAGGCCGCCCCCGACATGCCGATCCTGGTCAACCGGGGTCTGGCACGCGAGAACGCGAGCCCTGAGGGCTGGCCCACCTCCCACGTCACCGACGAGACCGGCATGCGTGCGGCGTACGACAAGTGGAAGCAGATGATGAGCGATGACTGAGACTCTCATGACCTCCTCCGGCCCCCGGCCCGGGCTGACCGACTCCCGCGTGATCCGGGCGGTCCAACTGATCTGGCGCGAGGCCGACCTCCTCGACCGGAAGCAGTACGGGGAATGGCAGAACCTCTACTGCGCCGACGGCCTGTACGTCATCCCGATCGACGCGCGGACCGAGGACTTCGCCAACAGCCTCAACATGGTCTACGACGACGCCCCCATGCGGCAGATGCGAGTGACCCGGATGACGGAGGGCTACGCGATTGCCGCAGTCGACGCCGCCCGCACCGTCCGTACGGTGTCCCGTTTCGTGGTCGAGGAGGCCGGCGACGACGAAGTGACCCTGCGCTCGGCACAGGTGCTGGTCGCCTACAAGCGCGGCAGGCACGACCTGTGGGCCGGGGAGGTCACACATCGCGTCCGGCTGGCGGATGACGGTGACCGGATCGCACTGAAGGTCGTGCGTCTGGTGGACAGCGAGGACGCCGTGCCGGCTGCCGGGTTCCTGCTGTGAGCGTCAGGGCACGGGTCTCCGACATCGTGTCGGAGACCCCGCAGATCCGTTCCCTCCGCCTGGTCAGGGAGGACGGCGTGCCCTTCACCCCGTACCGGGCCGGAGCACACGTCGATGTGACAGGCCCGACCGGAGTGCTGCGCCAGTACTCCCTGTGCGGTCCGCCGGACGACCCGTCGTCGCTGCTGATCGCGGTGAAGCGGGAGCGTCAGTCGCGTGGCGGCTCCGAGGCACTGCACCACGTCGTCAAGGGAGATCTGCTCGAAGTCGGTGCGCCTCGCAACCTGCTCGCGGTCGCGGAAGACGCCGACCGGCACATCCTGGTGGCCGGCGGCATCGGCATCACGCCGCTGCTGAGCATGGCGTACGAGCTGCACCGCCGCGGGGAGGAGTTCCAGCTGTACTACTTCGCCCGCTGCCGTGAGGAGGCCGCCTTCGTCGAACTGCTGGAGAACCGGGTGGGGTTCCGGGGCCGGGTAGAACTGAGGCTGGGTGTGCCCCGCGCTGAACAGCCCGCTGTGCTGGCTGCCCCGGCCGCCGCTGCGACTCCCGGCTCACACGTCTACACGTGCGGGCCGCGGGGTTTCATGGAGCAGGTCTCCGCTGTGTTCGCGCCCGTGATCGGCACCGGTCACATCCACATCGAGAACTTCACGGCGCAGGAGACCGACACCAGCGCCGACCAGCCCTTCACGGTCGAGTTGGACACCGGCGAGAAGTGGGAGGTCCCTGTGGGCCGCTCGATCCTTTCGGTATTGGAGGAGAACGGGATAGACGTCTTCAAGTCCTGCGAGGAAGGCATCTGCGGCTCTTGTGTCTCGGGAGTCCTGGAGGGGGTGCCCGCGCACCGTGACAACTGCCTGTCCGCAGCCGACAAGGCATCGGGCACTCAGATCGCGTTGTGCGTCTCCCGGGCCGCGACCGGGAGGCTTGTCATCGAACTGTGAGGCAGACGGATCAGCACCGGCCCCGCGGACCTCGGCGGTCCCCACCGCGAACCGCCAGGATCAATAGCTGCTGAAATCTTCTTGAACAGGGAAGATACAGCGCAGGCCTACCTGCTCGCGTGACTGGAGGACACCAATGAGAATGCTGATCAATGTCCCGGAAACCGTGGTCGCGGACGCCCTGCGCGGAATGGCCGCCGCGCATCCGGAGCTGTCCGTCGATGTCGAGAACCGTGTGATCGTACGGGGCGACGCACCCGTGGCCGGAAAGGTCGCGCTGGTCTCGGGCGGCGGGTCGGGGCACGAGCCGCTGCACGGTGGGTTCGTCGGGCGCGGGATGCTCTCCGCCGCCTGCCCCGGCGAGGTGTTCACGTCACCGGTGCCCGATCAGATGGTGCGGGCAGCGGCAGCCGTCGACAGCGGTGAAGGCGTGCTGTTCATCGTGAAGAACTACACGGGCGACGTGCTCAACTTCGACATGGCGGCCGAGCTCGCCGAGGACGAAGGCGTACGGGTCGCCAAGGTGCTGGTCAACGATGACGTGGCGGTGAGCGACAGCACGTTCACCGCCGGCCGCCGTGGCACGGGGGGCACTCTCTTCGTGGAGAAGCTGGCGGGGGCCGCGGCCGACGAGGGCGCGCCGCTGGAGCGGGTGGAGGCCGTCGCCCGGAAGGTATGTACCGGTACGCGGTCCTTCGGGGTGGCCCTGAGCGCCTGCAGTACGCCTGCCAAGGGCGGCCCCACCTTCGATCTCCCGTCCGGTCAGCTGGAGTTGGGCGTCGGGATCCACGGCGAGCCGGGTCGTGAGCGGCGCGGGATGATGACCTCGCGGGAGATCGCGGACTACGCGGTGAACGCCGTCCTGGAGGATCTGCGGCCGGATCTTCCGGTACTCGCACTGGTGAACGGGGCCGGGGCGACTCCCCTGCTGGAGCTGTACGGCTTCAATGCCGAGGTGCAGCGGGTACTGGCCGAGCGTGGCGTGGCCGTCGCCCGTACCCTCGTGGGCAACTATGTGACCTCGCTCGACATGGCAGGCTGCTCGGTGACGCTCTGCCAGGTGGACGAGGAGCTGCTGCGGTTGTGGGACGCGCCGGTGAGTACGGCCGCGCTGCGCTGGGGCTGCTGACCGTTCCGCTATACCGACTCATCAAGGAGGACCTGTGCTCGACGCCGAATTCTTCCGCCGCTGGATGGCCGGTACGGCTGCGGCCGTCGACAGGGAGGCGGACCGGCTGACCGAACTGGACTCGGCCATCGGCGACGCCGACCACGGCAGCAACCTGCGGCGCGGGTTCGCGGCCGTGCGGGACGCGCTGGAGAAGGAGGCCCCGCAGACTCCGGGCGCGGTCCTCACTCTGGCCGGACGGCAGCTCATCTCCACCGTCGGCGGAGCGTCCGGGCCGCTGTACGGGACGCTGCTGCGCCGTACCGGTAAGTCGCTGGGCGACTCCCCTTCCGTGGACCGGGAGCAGCTGTCCGCCGCGCTGAAGGCGGGGACGGAGGCGGTGGCCCGGCTCGGCGGCGCCGCCGTGGGCGACAAGACGATGCTGGACGCGCTGCTGCCCGCTGCCGACGCGCTCGGGGAGTCGTTCACCGCGGCGGCGAAGGCCGCGGATGACGGTGCGGTCGCGACCGTACCGATGCTGGCGCGCAAGGGCCGGGCGAGCTATCTCGGTGAGCGCAGCATCGGCCACCAGGACCCGGGGGCGACCTCGTCCGCGCTGCTGTTCGGCGCCCTGGCGGAGACTGCCGCATGAGCGCGCTGGTGGGGATCGTCCTGGTGTCCCACAGCGCGCCTGTCGCGGCGGCCGTGGCCGAACTGGCGACCGGACTGGCAGGCGGGGCGACGACCGCTCCGGTCGCCGCGGCGGGCGGAACCCCGGACGGCGGGCTCGGTACCAGTTCGGAGCTGATCTCGTCGGCGGCCGCGGCGGTGGACCGGGGTGCCGGTGTGGCGGTCCTCGTCGATCTCGGCAGCGCGGTGCTGACCGTGAAGGCGCTGCTGGCCGAGGGTGACGAACTCCCGGACGGTACGAGGCTGGTGGACGCGCCCTTCCTGGAGGGTTCGGTGGCGGCCATGGTCACCGCTTCGGCGGGGGGCGACCTGGACGCGGTGGAGGCCGCAGCCGTGGAGGCGTACGACTACCGCAAGGTGTGAGGGCGCCCGCCGTTTTCCTTGGCTTCGCCCCGGCGCCGGCAGGGCAGGACCCTCCGGACGGCCAGCCCGGCACCCCGAACAGAGAACTGCCGGCGCTCACCCGGAGGCGCCGGCAGTCGTGGCGGATCAGTTCTCGCTGCTGCGACGCTTGCGCGCGGCGAACATGATGCCGCCACCCGCGAGGATGACCACGGCGGCCGCACCCGCGATGAGCGGCGTGGCGCTGGAGGAACCGGTCTCGGCCAGGTCCGACGGCGCACCGGCGCTCGGCGACGGCGCGGGGGCCGCGGCTGCCGGGCTGCTGGGTGCGGAGCTCGGGGCCTTGCTCGGAACGGGGGCCGCGGAGCTCGGGGCCGCCGTCGGGGGCTGCGAGGCGGGCGGCGGCGTGGCGGGCGGCGTGGCGGCGCAGACGGGCGCCGTCTTCGTCTCGTCCCTTGAGAACTGGTCCCCGTCACCGGCCTTCACGACCAGGTGCACAGTGAGCGTCTTGGTGTGCTCACCCAGCGGCAGCGTCCTGTTGACCGACGAGCCGAACTTCTCCGTGGGAAGGATGTCCTTCCCGTCCACGCTGACGGTCACGGTGTTGGTGACGCCAGGGTTGTACGCCGTCAGGTCAAGGGTGACATCGGAGCACGAAACGCTCCACGTCGGAGTGTGTGCCTGAGCCGGGACAGCACTCAGACCGACGCCGACCACGCCTGCCGCTGCGGCTATGAAGGCCCCCCGGAGCCGCCACGATCTATTGGAAAAGGTCACAAAATCCTCCACACATGCTGCGCCGCCCGTTTGGCGGTGCGCGCGCAGGGTACCGCCCCCGTGCCACCGGTTGCGCAGGCCCCCCGCCTCTCACTCCGGTAACCAAACACCGTGGGTCACCCGGTGGTTGGCGTACGGGGTACCGGCGCCTGGCGCCCCGGTGAATTCCTGCCCCAGTCCGGACACGTTGTCAAACCCGTGCCGTACGCGCCCCTTTCAATTCCCGAACACACAACTCGGACACACGCCTCTTTTCCCTTCCATGCGTTCAGGCATGAATTCACCTTTACCCGGACTGGTACATACCAAGACCTTGACAGTCGGTTGGTTCACTTCTTAAATCTCGAAGTGAACCGCGCACCCCCCACCCCGGCCGCCACGCTCCTCCCGGCGGCCTCGTTGCGCATGTCTGTCATACTCATGTCAAACATGCCCGTTCAGTGCACCTGATCCGTGCACCGGAAGGGAGAACCATGGCCTCCACCCGCCTGACCCGGCGCCTCCTCGTCGCCACCGCCTCAGCCCTGCTCCTCGCCCCGGTCGTCGCGTCCACCGCGAGCGCCGACAACCCCTCCACCACCGGCCGTCCGGCAGCGAAGGCGGCCGCCGGAACCTTCTCCGACACTTTCGACGGTCCCGCGGGCTCCGCCGTCGACGGCGGCAAGTGGCAGACGGAGACCGGTGACAACGTCGACAACCACGAGCGCGAGTACTACACACCGGGCAGCGACAACGCCGCGCTCGACGGCCAGGGCCATCTGGTCATCACGGCGCGCAAGGAGAATCCGGGCAACTACCAGTGCTGGTACGGATCGTGCGAGTACACATCGGCGCGGCTGAACACCTCCGGCAAGTTCTCGGCCGCGTACGGCCATGTCGAGGCCCGGATGAAGATCCCCAAGGGGCAGGGCATGTGGCCCGCCTTCTGGATGCTGGGCGACGACATCGGACAGGTCGGCTGGCCCAACTCCGGTGAGATCGACGTCATGGAGAACGTCGGCTTCGAACCGTCGACCGTCCATGGCACGATCCACGGCCCGGGCTACTCGGGCTCCGCGGGCATCGGGGCCGCCTATACACTCCCGGGCGGCCAGGCGTTCTCCGACGGCTTCCACACGTTCGCCGTCGACTGGGCGCCCGACTCCATCAAGTGGTCCGTGGACGGCAACGTGTACCAGACCCGTACACCCGCCGATGTGGGCGGAAACCAGTGGGTGTTCAACAAGCCCTTCTTCCTGATCCTCAACCTGGCCGTCGGCGGATACTGGCCGGGCGACCCGGACGGCAGCACCGCCTTCCCGCAGCAGCTGGTCGTCGACGAGGTACAGGTCACCACCAGCAACACCGCACCAGCGGCCGGGACGGCCCGGCAGCACTGAGCCACCGCAGGGGCGGATGCGCGTCCGCGCGGGTCCGCCCCTGACCGGCTCGTCGCCGCGGCGGGCTTGAGCTCCTCAGTCCGCCCTGGGAGGTGGGTCGTTCACGCCCCCTGAGGACCGCCCCCGCTCGCACCAGGCGACGGCCTCCTCACGGGACGGGAACCTCTGCCAGGGCGTCAGCCGCGCCCCGCCCGGCGCACGCGGATCGACCACGACGGCCACCCGGTGCCCCTCTCCCTCCAGCCGGGCCAGCGCGGAGGCCACGAGCGAGGCGCCGGAGGGTTCCACGCTGGTCACGTCGAGCAGGTCGAGCACCACCCAGCCGCCGGACTCCGGGGCCACTTCGGACAGCCCGTGCAGCAGCCGTTCGGCCGCGGTGAAGTCCAGCGCGCCCTGTGCGGCCACCAGCCCCGTCCGAGCCCCGTGGTCCGCCTCCGTGATGGTGGGTGCGGACAGCGTGGGATGGCGCATTATATGCAGCCCGAACCGCTCGGACAGCTCACGCAGCGCCTCGATGCCGCGCACCGGAGTGCCCGTGGTGTCGAGGGGCGGGCTGTGGACGGCGACCCCGAACCGCGCCGGGCTCACCGCGATCAGCCCGCCGGACACCCCGCTCTTCGCCGGCAGGCCCACCCGCAGCAGCCACGCACCGGACGCGTCGTACATCCCGCAGGACGCCATCACCGCGAGTACCTGGCAGGCGACGGTCTCGGACACCACCTTCTCGCCGGTCACCGGGTTGACGCCCCCGTTGCCCAGGGTCGCCGCCATCACCGCGAGATCGCCGGTGGTGACCCGTACCGCACACTGCCGGAAGTAGGTGTCCACGACCGAGGGCGGACCGGGCAGCGCCCCGAGGCTGCTCATCAGGTACGCGAGCGCGCGGTTGCGGTCACCGGTCTCCCCCTCCGACGCGTGCACGGTCTCGTCGACGTCCAGCCGGCGGCCCGCGAAGCGGCTCAGGCAGTCCAGGATGCGCGCGAACCGCTCCGCGCCGGTGCGGCCGGGCACCAGCGCGGTGGTGGCGATGGCCCCCGCGTTGATCATCGCGTTGTCCGGCCGTCCCGTGTCCGGCTCCAGGCTGATCGCGTTGTAGCCCTCGCCGCTCGGTTCCGTACCCACCCACCGGGTCACTTCGTCGAGGCCCAGCAGCGAGAGTACGAGCGCGTACACGAACGGCTTCGACACCGACTGGAGGGTGAACGGCAGTTCCGCGTCGCCCGCCCGGTACCGGTGTCCGTACATGCTCACCAGTGATAGCCCGAAGGTGTCCGGGTCGGCGAGCGCCAGCTGCGGGATGTAGTCGGCGACCGCGCCGTCCCGCAGTGCGCCGAGCCGGTCATGGAGCTCCGCCAGGGCTTCCGTCACCACGTCGATTACGGGGCTGTCCTTCGCCATTCGCCATGCTAATCACGGATGCGGGCGGGCCGCGTCCGGATGCAGCCGTGCGGCGGCTGGTGGATCGTGAAGGGGCACCAGTACCAGAAAGGGAGTCATGGAAACCAACGCTCTGACGCCTGCGGTCCTGCAGATCCTGCGCAAGAAGCAGCCCCATCCGGTGGTGTCCGTGAGTATGCCGACGCACCGGCGCGAGACGGACAACGCCCAGGACGCGGTGCGGCTGCGCAATCTTGTGACCGAGGCGGGCCGCCGGATCGACAGCTGGACCAACGGCGGTGAACCGCTGCCGCGGGAGGTGCGGGCCGGGCTCAGGGCCCAGCTCGACCGGGCGCACACGGACGTCGATCTGCGGTACTCCCAGGACGGGCTGGTGATCTTCGCGAGTGCCGACACGTACCAGACGTGGGTGCTGCCGAGAGAGGTCCCGGAGCGCGTGGTGATCAGCGACAGCTACCTCACCAGGAACCTGGTCGCCGCACGGGCCCGGGCCACCCCGTACTGGGTGCTCGTCGTGGCCGCTACCCGCGCCACGCTCTGGGACGGGTCCCAGGGGAGGTTGCGCGAGCACACGGGCAACAGCTTCCCGGTCACCCCTGAGGAGCTGCAGACCGATCCGCAGCGCGAGGAGCGCATCGGTGACGTGGCCAGTACGTTCCAGGACGAGGAGACCCGGCGGTACCTGCGTGACGTGGACAGTGCGCTCGCCGCGGTCCTCGCCGCCACCCCCCGGCCGCTCTTCGTGGTGGGTCTGGCCCCCGCGCTGAGCCTCCTGGAGGACGTGGGGACCGCCACCCGGCACGCGTCGGCCAAGATCCTCACCGGTGGTCTGGTGAACGGCCCCGCACCCGAGCTGTACCGGGAGCTGGAGCCGA
This sequence comes from Streptomyces sp. NBC_01197, assembly GCF_036010505.1. Classification (NCBI taxonomy): domain Bacteria; kingdom Bacillati; phylum Actinomycetota; class Actinomycetes; order Kitasatosporales; family Streptomycetaceae; genus Streptomyces; species Streptomyces sp. NBC_01197. Next base: position 7,083,866 of record NZ_CP108569.1, on the reverse strand, counting down.
GCCTGCGCGAATTCCGGGAGCGGACAGCCGCACGGACGGCGGACCGGCTCGTCGCCGCGCGCGGCAGGCGGACCTTCGCAGCGGGCCTCGACGAGGTGTGGGAGTCGGTACGGGAGGGCCGCGTCGCCCTGCTGGCGGTCGAGGAGAACTTCCAGCGGACCGTGCGGGTGAAGGAGGGCCATCTGATCCCGGTCGATCCGCCGGGACCGGCGACGCCGTCTCCCGACGGCGAGGCCGTCCGTGAGGACATCGTCGATGAGCTCGTGGAGCTGGCGCTGGACACCGGGGCCGAGGTCGTCTTCGTAGCCGACGGCACGCTCGCCGACCACGACCGCATCGCGGCCGATCTGCGCTACTGACCCCGGTCGCGGCCGGCTGACCCCGGCCCGCGCTACCGGCTCCGGGGCCGGCCGTCGTCGGCCGTCCGGTCACCGACGAGGTGCACCGCGGCCTCCTCGGCGGAGGCCGCGCCGCCGTCGACGCCCACGTCCTCCGCCAGCATGTCCTTCTCGGCTTCCTCGTGCGCCCCTTCGTCCGGGGCGACCAGCCGTCCCGACCGGTTGTCGCCGACCTCGTCGTCCAGCGGCTCCCCATCGCTGTCGGACGCGTCGCCGATGCCGTCGCCGGCCGGTGCGCGGAGCAGCGCCGGGTCGGGTCGCTCCTCGGCCAGGCGCTGGTCCAGCGTCTCGCCCTCGTGCTGCTCCTCCTGGGTGGTTCCCGCGTGGTCGACGCCCAGTGGCCGTTCCGGCGGGGACCAGCCCTCGTCGTACGGATCGGAGGCACGGCCGTTGAGTGTGTCCTCGCGGTCGAGAATGCCCGAGTCCTCGGTGACTTCACTGCCGTCCGGCTGGTAGACGTCGTCACCCCTGGCGTCGTCCGCTCCCATCGCCACGGTGTGCTCCTTCGTCCGTCCCTCGGTGAGTCCGTTCGTGCCTCCGGGCCGTTCGCCCGGCAGGACCTCTCTTCCTTCCAGCGTGCTCGCATATCCGTGTCCCGACAACGTCGCAGGTCCCGGACGGCCCAACGGGCTCCTCGGCCGTACCGGCCGATACCGCCCGGCGGCACAGTGCGGGACGTGTGGTACGGTGCGATCAGCACTTGTGTACGCCCCTCGATGGGCGCCGGTGCCAGTTATCGCATTTACCGCGTATCGCGCTCTCTTGCTGCTGCGCCTTTCCTCTCATGATCGGCGATCCGGCTCACAAGCACCACCTCTCCCGGCCCGGGCTCTTCCGCCCGTCGCACGGGGCGTGCCGACACCGCCCCCCGCCGGGTCTCTCATCCGCATGCCCCGAGACGGCATGCCCGCGAAAGGACTCGCCATGACCACCACACTCGAACACCCTCCTGTCCAGCAGGACCTGTCCGTCGCCGCCTCCGGCGTCCTCGATGTCACCGGCCGGGGGCACGGCCTGCTGCGCACTCACGCCGGGCCGGGCTCCCGCCCGTCGCCCGACGATGCCCAGGTGACAGCCGACCGGATTCGCCACCTCGGCCTGCGTACAGGCGACTTCGTCGAAGGGACCTGTCCGCGGCCAGGCGCCCCGGTCCGGGTCGACCGGGTCAACGGCCGCCCGACCGAGGCCCTTCGGGGCCGCCGGCACTTCCGCGACCTGACACCTCTGCACCCGCGTGAGCGGCTGCGCCTCGAAACGGCGGGCGGCGCCGCGGCGACCCGGCTCATCGATCTGATCGCCCCGGTCGGCAAGGGGCAGCGCGGCCTGATCGTCGCGCCGCCCAGGACCGGTAAGACCGTGCTTCTCCAGCAGCTCGCGGCTGCCATCGCGGCCAACCACCCGGAGTGCCGTCTGATGGTGGTACTGCTCGACGAACGCCCCGAGGAGGTCACCGACATGCGCCGCTCCGTACGGGGCGACGTCCTCGCGTCGACCTTCGACAGGCCGGCGAAGGAGCACATCGCACTCGCCGATCTCGCGGTGGAGCGTGCCAAGCGCCTGGTCGAACAAGGCGAGGACGTCGTCATCCTGCTCGACTCCCTGACCCGGCTCTGCCGGGCGCACAACAACGCGGCATCATCGGGCGGCCGGACGCTGTCGGGTGGTGTCGACGCCGCGGCCGTGCAGGGCCCCAAGCGGCTCTTCGGCGCCGCGCGCCTCGCCGAGGAGGGCGGCTCGCTGACCATCCTCGCGACCGCGCTGGTCGACACCGGCTCCCGCGCCGACGACTACTTCTTCGAGGAGCTGAAGAGCACCGGCAACATGGAGCTCCGGCTGGACCGCGCACTGGCCGACAGGCGCGTCTTCCCGGCCGTCGACATCACGGCTTCGGGCACCCGGCGCGAGGAACTGCTTCTGGCCGAGGGCGAGTTGACCGCCGTACAGGGACTGCGCCGGGCGCTGCGCTCACGGGACGGGCAGGCGACGCTTGAAGCGCTGCTGGACCGGATCCGGCACACGCCCGACAACGCCGCCTTCCTGCGCCGGATCCACCGCACGGTCCCCGGCGCCTGACCCTCCCGGCGGACGGGTTCCCACCACGGGGCCTCAGCCGGCGAGCGCCGCCGAGACGACGGCCTTCGCCTCCTCCTGGACCTGGCCGAGATGGCCGGCCCCGAGGAAGGACTCCGCATAGATCTTGTAGACGTCCTCGGTGCCCGACGGCCGGGCCGCGAACCAGGCGTTCTCCGTGGTCACCTTGATGCCGCCGATGGGCGCGCCGTTGCCGGGCGCCTCGGTGAGCACCGCCGTGACCCGCTCCCCCGCCAGGGTGTCCGCGGTGATCTGCCCGGGCGAGAGCCTGGCGAGCACCGCCTTCTCCGTACGGTCGGCAGGGGCGTCGATCCTGGCGTAGGCGGGCGCGCCGAAACGCTCGGTGAGCGCCGTGTAGTGCTCGGACGGTGTCTTCCCGGTGACCGCGAGGATCTCGGAAGCGAGCAGGGCCAGGATGATGCCGTCCTTGTCGGTGGTCCACACCGACCCGTCGCGGCGCAGGAACGAGGCTCCCGCCGACTCCTCGCCGCCGAAGCCCAGCGAGCCGTCCACCAGGCCGTCCACGAACCACTTGAAGCCGACCGGTACTTCGACCAGTTCGCGGCCCAGACCGGCCGCCACCCGGTCGATCATCCCCGATGAGACCAGCGTCTTGCCGACGCCCGCAGCCGCGGGCCACTGCTCGCGGTGCGTGAACAGGTACGAAATCGCCGCGGCCAGATAGTGGTTGGGGTTCATCAGCCCGGCGTCCGGGGTGACGATGCCGTGCCGGTCGGCGTCGGCGTCGTTGCCGGTGGCGATCCGGTATTCGCCGGACCGCTCGATCAGGGACGCCATCGCGTACGGCGACGAGCAGTCCATCCGGATCTTCCCGTCCCAGTCCAGGGTCATGAACCGCCAGGTCGGGTCGGAGAGCGGGTTGACCACCGTCAGGTCGATCCGGTGCTGTTCGGCGATCCGGCCCCAGTACGCCACGGACGCACCGCCCAGCGGATCGGCGCCGATGCGCAGACCGGCGGCGCGCACCGCGTCCAGGTCGACCACGGACGGCAGGTCGCTCACATACGTACCGAGGAAGTCGTAGCGCCCGGTCGTGGAGGCGGTCAGCGCGCGGGTGTACGGCAGCCGGCGTACGTCCTTGAGGCCGGCGACGATGATCTCGTTGGCGCGGTCCTGGATCCAGCCGGTCGCGTCGGATCCGGCCGGGCCGCCGCTCGGCGGGTTGTACTTGAACCCGCCGTCGGCGGGCGGGTTGTGCGAGGGGGTGACCACCACGCCGTCGGCGAGCCCCGAGGTCCGGCCGCGGTTGTACGTGAGGATGGCGTGCGAGACGGCGGGGGTCGGGGTGTAGCCGTCGGCCGAGTCGATGAGCAGGGTCACCCCGTTGGCCGCGAACACCTCGACGGCGGTGACCCTGGCCGGCTCGGAGAGCGCATGGGTGTCGGCGCCGAGGAAAAGCGGGCCGTCGGTCCCCTGCCGGGCGCGGTACTCGCAGATCGCCTGGCTGGTGGCGGCGATGTGGTCCTCGTTGAACGCGGTGGCGAAGGACGAGCCGCGGTGTCCCGAGGTGCCGAACGCCACCCGCTGGGCGGGCTCTTCGGGGTCCGGGTGCAGCGCGTAGTACGAGGTCACCAGCCGGGCGACATCGGTGAGGTCCTCCGGTCGCGCCGGCTGCCCCGCTCGTTCGTGCGCCATCTGCCACTCCTCCGTATCGATCGTCGGACCCAGTTTGTCAGTTCTCCCCGGTCACGTCCGCCGGGCCACGACGAGGCGACAGCGCGGGCTGCCGTCCGGCCGACGGCCGAATTCCTCCAGCGGCAGCAGCTCCACCGAGAATCCGGCCCGGGTCAGATCGTCCCGCACCGCGCCCAGCGGGAACGTCCGGTAGTACATGACGAACCGCGGCCGCCACACCAGGTTCCGTACCCGCATCACCGAGTCGAAGCCGAGCAGCGTCCAGTACAGCGGGTCGCGGAAGGACTGCGGCGCGCCGATGGGGAAAGCGAAGACTCCGCCGGGCCGCAGCGCCCGGTGGACCCCGGCGAACAGGCCGGGGCGTTCAGCGGGCAGGAAGTGGCCGAAAGCGCCGAAACTCACGGCCAGGTCGAAGGCGCTCCGGAACGGCAGGTCCCGGGCGTCGGCCCGTACCCACTCGGCCACGGGGGCGGCCGCACCCGTCTCCGCCCGGCGGGCGGCGGTCAGCATCCCGGCGCTGAAGTCCACCCCGGTGACGCGCTCCGTGCACACGGAGCGCAGCACCCGGGCGCCCGCTCCCGTACCGCAGCAGACGTCGAGTCCCGCCCCGAACGGACCGAGCGGGCGCAGCGCTCCGCCGACCGCGTCCAGGACGCGGTCGGGCGTACGGAACGGGGTCTGGTCGAACTTCGGCGCCAGCAGGTCGTAACCCCGCTCGATCGAGGAGAGCGCCTGCACGGTCAGCTCCCTGAGGGTCGGGCCCTGCGGGGCGAACGGCCGCCGCAGGCCCGAGAGCGCGGCCCTGACGCGGGAAGCCATCAACTGCCGCCTTCCGGCTGGAGCCCTGCCTGCCGGGCCACCGCCTCGCTGTGCGCGAGATGGCTGCGTCCCGCCTCACCCAGCTGTCCGAGCACACCGGCGACGACCGTCTCCACCGTGGCCAGCGTCGGCACCAGGCTGTCGTACGGGGAGGGGGCGGCCACCTGGCTCGGCAGGACGACATCGGCGACGTTGGTCACCGGGGAGAGCCAGGCGTCGGTGAAGAGCACGATCTTGCTGCCGCGCCTCCGTGCCATCTCGCCGATGACGCTCTTGTCCGGTTCATAGCGGCGGTAGTCGAAGACGACGAGGACATCCTGCTTGCCGAGTCCGGCGAGTACGGCGGTCCGCTCCACGTCACGGTCGGGCAGGAGCACCACATCGTCGCGCAGCTGCATCAGGTGCAGAGCCAGATACTCGGCCAGCAGATGCGTGAACCGGCCGCCGACGAGGACGACACGGTGCTTGGGATGGCTGAGCAGCCCGACCGCGGCCCGAAGGTCGTGCGGCGGCAGCTCGCGCAGAGTACGGGCCACCGCGCCGCTGAATACGTCCTGCTCCGGGTCGCCCGTCCCCTGCTCGCCTCCCTGTTCCCGCACTTCCTCGCCGGGCCCGTCGCCCGGCTGCGGGAGGAGCGGACCGCTGCCGTATCCGCGCGTGCTGTACAGCTCAAGGGGCGATGCGCTGCGTTCCTCCAGCTCGTCGCGGAGCGCTGCCTGGAAGCCGGGGAACCCCTTGTAGCCGAGCCTGTTGACGAAGCGGATCACGGTGGGGGCGCTCACCCCGGCCCGTTCGGCGAGTGTGGCCACCGTCTCGAAGCCCGCCGACGGGTAGCCCGCGAGGAGTACCCGGGCCACCTTGCGCTCGGCGGGACTGAGGTCGCCGAGTCGGTGCCGGATCTCTTCGGCAAGTGAGGACATGGGCCACGCCACCTTTCAGAGGCTTCAGATTACGCAGGCGGGCCGCTCCCCGTGACATCGCGTGGGCTGGCCGCCCGGCGGCGGCCCGCTCCGCGCGGCCGATCAGCCGGGGCGTGCGTCCCCGAGCGCCACGATCAGGGCTCCCAGCAGGGCGGTCCTCGCGGGCACCGTGGTCACGTCGAGCCACTCGTCCGGGCTGTGATCGCCGCCGCCGACCGGGCCGAGACCGTCGAGGACGGGCACCCCGGTGCCGGCGATGGTGTTGGCGTCACCGACACCGCCGGTGGCAGCGGCTCCCAGGACGATCCCCAGTTCCGCTGCCGCCTCCCGTGCCTGTCCGAGCATGGCGCGGGCCCGCGCGGTGTCCTCCATCGGCGGGCAGGCGTACGTCTGCCGCACGGTGGCGGTGGTGCCCGGCACGGAAAGCCGGGCGGCGGCCGCCCCGACCGCCTCCTTCGCGCACCGGATGCCCTCGGCGGTCGGTGACCGTATCTCCACGTGCAACTCGGCTTCGGGGCAGACGATGTTGATGCGGCTGCCCGCCCTGGCGATCCCCACATTGACGGTGACATCGCTCCAGCGTCCGTTCAGCCGCTGGCAGCCGATGAGGAGGTGCGCGGCGGCCAGCGCCGCGTTCGCGCCGCGTTCCGGTTCGATACCGGCGTGGGCCGCCCGTCCCGTGACGGTGACGAGGAGGTCCACCACCCCCTTTCGGGCGATGACCAGGTCGCCGTTCTCCCGGGCGCACTCCAGCCCCAGCCCGTAGTCGATGCCCGCGCAGAGCGAAGCTGTCACCGAACGGCTGGCCGGGGAACCGGTCTCCTCGTCGGGGGTGGCGAGGAAGACGATCTCCGCGAAATCCAGCATCCGCCGGTGCACCAGGAGTTCGACCGCGGCGAGACCGGCCAGCAGACCGCCCTTGTCGTCGCTGGCGCCGGGACCGCGGGCGAATCCGCCGTCCACGGCGAAGGGCCGCTCGGCCGCCGTTCCTTCCTCGAAGACGGTGTCCATGTGCCCGGCCAGCAGGATGCGCCGCCCGCCCTGTTCCACCGGCAGCCGGCCGCGCAGCCGTCCCACCACCAGATCACCGGACTCCGGGCCGGAGCTGTCCGGGCTGTGCGGGCTGTCGGGACCGCCGGGGCTGTCGGCGGTTACGGCTATCCGGTCCGTCTCGAATCCCATGGCCGCCAGCCGGCGGACGGTCCAGGCCGCGACCCGGTTGACTCCTGCGGGGGTGTAGGAGCCTGAGTCGATCGACACGAGGTGTGCCAGATCGGCCAGATACCGGTCCTGACGGGCGACAGCGTCAGGCAGCAGCGCCCCGGCGTGCGCCGCCGCGCTGTGCTCCCCTACCCGGGCCATCACAGGACCTTCGAAAGGAAGCCGCGGGTGCGCTCGTGCCGGGGCTCGCCGAGTACCTGCCGCGGGTCTCCCGACTCGACCACGACGCCGCCGTCCATGAAGACCGCCGTGTCGGCGACTTCCCTGGCGAAACCGATCTCGTGGGTGACGACGACCATCGTCATACCGTCCGCAGCGAGTTGACGCATGACGTCGAGTACGTCACCGACCAGTTCGGGGTCCAGGGCCGATGTGGGCTCGTCGAAGAGCATCAGTCCCGGCCGCATCGCCAGCGCCCTGGCGATCGCCACACGCTGCTGCTGGCCGCCCGAGAGCCGGGACGGGTAATGGTCGGCGCGGTCGGCGAGGCCGACCCGGGCCAGGAGACGCAGCGCATCGGCGTGCGCCGCGGCCCTCGGGACGCCGACCACCCTCACGGGGGCCTCCATCACGTTCTGCACAGCCGTCATGTGCGGGAAGAGATTGAACCTCTGGAAGACCATCCCGATGTGCCGGCGCCTGAGGGCGACTTCACGCTCCCTCAGTTCATGGAGGCTGCCGCCCTGCCGGCGGTACCCCACCGGGGCTCCGTCGACGGTCAGGCTGCCGCCGTCGAGCTTCTCCAGGTGGTTGATGCAGCGCAGGAAGGTCGACTTCCCAGAGCCCGACGGGCCCAGCAGACAGCAGACCTGGCCGCGTTCCACGGTGAGGTCGATGCCCCGCAGTACGGCGGCCTTCCCGAAACTCTTTCGTACGCCGTCGGCGTGCACCATCGGTGTTCCCACAGTCATCGCTCCATCTCCGGTACGTCGGGTCGGGCGGGCCGGGCGATGAGCAGGACGGCACCCGTCAGCAGGCGCTTCACCGGACCGGCGGCCGGTGCCGCCGCGCCGCGGCCGTACCGCCGCTCCAACCAGGCCTGCGGCAGGCTCAGCGCGGTGACCAGGATCAGGTACCAGATGGCGGCGACCACGAGCATGGGCATGACCTGGTAGTTCTGGGCGTACACATCCTGGATGTCGGACATCAGGTCGTGCGCCGAGATCACGGAGACCAGAGCGGTCATCTTGAGCATGTTGATCGTCTCGTTGCCCAGCGGCGGAATGATCACCCGCATGGCCTGGGGCAGCACGATGCGCCGGGTGGTCAGGGCGGGCCCCATCCCCAGCGAGTGGGCCGCCTCCGCCTGCCCCGGATCCACCGACTGGATACCGGCCCGGACGATCTCGCTGATGTACGCGGCTTCGTTCAGCCCCAGGGCCAGCAGCGCGGCCACAGCGGGGGTCAGCACCGCGTTGGTGTCCGCGGCGAGGAAGGTGATGTGGGTGAACGGGACGCCGATCAGCACGTGGTGGTAGAGCGCGCCCGCATATCCCCAGAAGATGATCTGGACCAGGAGCGGGGTGCTGCGGAAGAACCAGACGAACGAGGTCGCCAGAACGCTCAGGACCGGATTGTGCGACAGGCGCAGTACGGCCACGAGGACACCGAGTCCCAGACCGAGCGCCATTGCGGCAGCCGTGAGCCAGAGTGTGGTGGCCAGGCCGCGGAAGACCAGGCCGTCGAACACGTAGCGTCCGACGACGGGCCAGTGCAGGTTCCTGTTTCCGGCCAGGGAGCCGGTCAGTCCGGCGAGGGCGGTGGCCGCGACCGCGGCGGCTGTCCACCGGCCCCAGTGCCGTACCGGTACGAGGGTGAGGCCCTGCGGGGCGGGCGGCGCCGGGGCGGTGGCGCTGTTCTGCGCGGCTCCTGTCGGTGTAGTGGCGCGCATATCAGGACACCGCCGGGTTCCTGGTCGCGTCCTTCAGGGCGATGGAGGCCGAGCCGTACTTCGCGCAGATCTTCCTGAGTGTGCCGTCGCCGATCAGTTCCTGAAGTGCTTTACGGATCGCGCCGGTCAGCCGGGGAAGCCGCTGGGTGACGCCGACACCGTTGGGCGTGGCGTCGTAACCGGCGCCGTGCGCCGGGTCCTTGACGAGTGCGAAGGTGTGGCCGCCGTCGGCGGTCCGCGCCGTCCATCCGGCAGCGGGTTCGGTCAGCAGATCAGCGGCGACCTTCCCGGAGCGCAGGGCGAGTTGTGCGTCGGAGTCCTTGGGGAAGCTCTGGATCGCGATGGGTCCCCTGCCGATGTGAGCACACGCGGACTGGTGCGCCTTGAGCACGTCCAGCTGATGGGCGGCGGCCTCCACACCCACCTTTCTGCCGCAGAGGTCGTCCAGGCGGGCGATCCTGTGCGGGTTCCCCCTGGTGACGAGAATCCCCGAGCCGGAAGCGGAGTAGTCCACGAAGTCGAGGACGCGCCGGCGCGCCTTGCTGTCGGTCATCGCCGAGATCACGGCATCGAACTTGCCTGCCTGGATCGCGGGCACGATGCCGTCGAACTTCTGTGGCGTGAAAGCGAATCGCACGCCGAGTTTGGCGCCGAGTGCCTGCCCGAGGTCGTAGTCGAGGCCGGTGAGCGCGGGCTCGCCGTCGGTCACGAACATGACGAACGGTGCGTAGGGCGCGTCAGTGGCCACCCGGACCGTTCCGGAGGACTTGACCGGTTCGGGCAGAGCGGCGTGCAGTGCCGCGTCGCGGGTCACGTGCACACCGGCGATGGTCGCGGTGGCCGGCTGAGCCACTCCCCCGCTTTCCCCGTGCTCGCCGCACGCGGTCAGTGAGAGGGCCGACGAGATGGACAGTGCGGTCGCCGCTGCCGCGCGACGGAATGAGCGGGTGTGCAACACAGATGCCTCCCACGGTTGTGCCGTGCGGTGGATTCACCGCCGGATGGCATCCCGCACGTTACACAGTGACGTAATAAACGCACTACTGTAATTTCTATTACATCCAGGTAACGAGCTCACGCCGAGCCGGAGGGCGGGCGGTCGCCGTGGCACTCGCGCTCTCCGACTCGACCCGCCTGCGGGCCCCGGTCACCGTCACGCCGGCGCAGCGCGGGCCGCCCGGGGGGCGGGCGGCCACAGGGCCCTTGCGAAACGCCCGCCGTGCGTCACCCGCATGGCGGGCGTAGCCTCGTCGTGTACGTCTCGCAGGCCTTGACCAGGCACATCTCAGGAGGCGACGTTGACAGGACACCGCATGGCCAAGCCACTGGCAGCAGGTGCGGCAGCAGTCGTTCTGACGATCGCCGCGGGCAGCTCAGCCGTGGCGGACGGCGGGACAGCATCGCTGCCGGCCCAGGAGATCGCCAACAAGGCACACGACGCCCTCTTCGGGACCTCGTCGCTGCACATCAGCGTCCACGGGAGGTTCGGTTCGAGGGGCACCCCCACCTCCATGGAACTCACCCTCGACCGGCAGGCCAACTGCCGGGGTTCGGTGAGTCTGGGCGGTCAGGGTTCCGTCCAGATCATCAAGCGGGGCGGCAAAATCTGGATCAAGCCGGATGCCGCGTTCTGGAAGAACCAGGTGCCGGGCGGCGACGCCGCCAGGGCGGCGCTCAACGGACGCTATCTCGAAGGTTCGTCGAGCAACTTGCCGCTGCAGGGACTCGCGCAGGTCTGCGATCTGAACTCGTTCCTCAAGTCGAGTACACAATCGGGTACTTCGGGCGGTGGTCACCTCACCAAGGGCAAGGTGACGAAGCTCCACGGAATCGACGTCGTCCCGGTCAGCGGGGTGCGCGGCGGCCATCTGGAGACCCTGTACGTGGCGACGCACGGCAAGCCCTACCCCGTCCAGGTCGCGGTGAAGGCCCAGGACAGGACCACCCTGGCGACCGTGGGCTTCTCCGGCTTCGACAAACCCGTACCGTCGAGCACCCCGTCGCCCGACCAGGCGGTGGACATCTCCAGGCTGCGGACCCAGGTCGGCCCGGCCAACTCCACCTGAGAGCGGCCGTAGCAGCCCGCTGGACAGCTGCGCGGGGGACCCGGCCTCATATGGCCCGGTCCCCCGCGTCATCCCGTACGGCTCAGGCGGCACCCCGGCCGGAGCGGCGGCGGATCGCCAGGACGACACCGGCGCCGCCGACCACCACCGCCCCCAGCACGCCGGCGGTCAGCAGGCCGGGCTCGGAACTTCCGCTCCCGGAGAGCTCCTGGATGGCGACCCCCTGCCGCTGCGGGTCGGTGATCTGCGCGGCGACCGGTGCCACGGGCCGGATCGGGCCGGCCGACTTGACGGAGCCGTCCTTGTTCAGCAGCACCTGCTTGCCGTTGGGGTGGCGGAAGTCGAGCATCCCGGCCAGCGATCCGGCCCGGGTGTCGAAGGAGTGGTCCCCGATGCGCCCGGTGTGCCAGTTCTCCTCGACGAACTTGATGATGGAGGTCTGCTCGGTCCGGGTGTGGTCGATCTTGTTGACCTTCCCGTACGGGGAGATGACCATCAGCGGCTGACGGGCGCCGGGACCGCACCGGTCGGCGTAACCGCCCGCCGCCTTCGGCCCGTTCTGGCAGGCAGGTGAGTCCAGCGTCCTGCCGTTCGTCTGCTTGGTCGTGTCCTGCGAGCCGTTGAGCGGCTTGGCGTACACGTGGTCGTACCAGCCGTCCGAGTCGTCGTAGGCGAGGACGACCGCCGTGTCCTTCCACTGCGGGGCCTGCTGGATCTTGTTGATCTGGCCGATCAGGAAATCCTGTTCGTCAACAGGGTCGGAGTATCCGGCATGCCCGTCCTGGTAGGAGGGCGCCTTGAGGAAGCTCACCGACGGCAGGTTGCCGGACTTGAGAACGGCGTCGAAGTCCGTGAGGTCGTAGTTGTGGTTGGCCTGTCCGGCGTGCCCGATCTCGGCGACCGACTTCGGGGCCACGTGGTGCGGGTTCGCGGTCGACCTGTAGTACTGGAAGGGGTCGTGGTGCGGGCTGTAGTCCACGACCTGCTCGCCGCCGACATTGGCGTGCGTGGTGCCGCCGCACTTGGCGAGATGGTCCGGCGTGCCGTCCCACGGGGTGCTCGGCCTGAAGCCGCCCTGGAACCAGCCCCAGCTGACGTTCTTCTCGTTGAGGCGGTCGCCGATGTTCTTGCCGCCCAGCTCGGCGAGGGAGGACTTGCTGGTGTGGTCGTTGCCCGAACAGTCGTCGTAGGCCGGATCCGGGTCGGTGATCATGGTGCCGACGCCGTGCGCGTCCGGCGACGCGACCGCTGCGGGATCGGGCTTGTCGGTCCGCTTCGGATTCTCGGTGGAGGACGTGGGGTCGGTTGACACCACCCCGTGCGTCTGGCCCGAGACCAGCTCGATGGCGCCGGGTGACGAAGGGCCGTACGCCGAGCCGAAGGAGTTGTCGTTGAGGGCGTAGTGCTGGGCGTAGTTCCACATCGCGGTAACGGTGTTGCCGTCGAAGTAGTCCATCGCCAGGCCGGGTTCGCCGAAGAGATTGCCCGAGCACTTGCCCGAGTCGGTGTTCTCCACGAACTTGTCGGCCTTGCCGCCGTTGTACGCGTACTGCTCGGGACCGTACGAGTGGTTCTGGTCGCAGGTCATGGCCTGGTCGGGGGTGAGCCGCTTGGGCAGGTACTGGTTGGGGTTCTTGTCGAGCAGACCGGCCGTACGGAGATTGTCGATGTCGTGGGGCGTACGCGGGGACGGGGTGAACTTCGTACCGTCGGTGTTCGCGGCGTGCGGGTAGGTCGCGAAGTAGTGGTCGAAGGAGATGTTCTCGTCGAAGAGCACCACCAGGTGTTTGACCGGCGTGGCCGTGGAACTTCCGTGGGGTGCTGTGGCGGGCGCCGTGGCCCAGACGGGTGCGGCGCCGCCGAGTACGGTCAGCGCGGCGGCGCCGGCCAGCGCTCCCCAGCGGCGCGCGCCCGCTCCTCTGCCCTTGCTGCCCATGCGTTTCCGCCTTCCGCTTCCGGCCGGTGCACCCTGTCATGCACGGCTCAACCTGCTGACACGATGCATCACCATGACACGGGAGTGAACATCTGGCATCCGGTGGGAAAACAAAATTGAGTAAACAAACTGTTGAGTCGACCGCCTGGACCACCCGCCGACCGGACGGCCCGTCAGGGCGCTGGGTCAGGGCGCCGGGTCAGGGCGCCGGGCCGGGAGAGACCGGTCCGGGTCGCCGGATCAGGGCCCCGGATCAGGACGACCGGCGTACGTCGCAGAGAGCCGCGATGCCCGCCAGCCGCTCCGCCAGTCCGCTCACGGCCGCGTTCACCTTCTCGCGCTGTACGCGGCCGAGCCGGGCGGGCGCAGTCCAGTGCCCACCGTGCTCCTGACGGTCCAGCACCGCCCCGGTCCGGTCGAGTTCACCGTCCAGCTGCTTCAGCCGCGGGTACCTTCCGGTGAGTACCGGACGCAGCCGGGAGAGGACCACCCGGGTGCCGTCGAGATTGGCGCGGGCCGTCGCGAGATTGCTGCCACTGCCGTAGTCGGTGCGGCCCGTCAGCTCGAACTGCACGGTGTTCTCCAGGATTTCGTGCGCCCGCAGCCCGAGGTCGAGGGGGTCCATCCGGGCCTGCCGCCACGTAGTGCGCAGGGCCAGTACATCCCTGACCAGCCGGCTGGCGAATGGGCGCAGAGCGGCGGCGGACTCGTCGTGCCACAGCCCGTACTCGATGCGGTGGAAGCCGGTGAAGCCCTTGTCGTGGACGCCGCCGGCCAGGCCCGCGGTCGTTCCGTTGATCGCCGTGTCGGCGTCGCCGAATGTGCCGTAGGCGGCACCCAGCCGCTCGTAATCGAGGTGCGCGGTGAGCCAGGCCTTCCGGGCCAGGGCCCGGTCACCCGCGCGGACCGCGGTGTCCAGCTTCCGTGTGGCGCCGACGAGTGAACCCATCCGGCCGGTGACCCACTTCTGGTAGCTCAGCGTCGGCGGGATCAGATCGTGCTGGCTGACGGGCACCGCCGCCGGCCCGCCGCCGCCGCTGCCGCCCCGCACCCGCACGGTGGGCCCCGTGACGGACGCGGCGTCGTCGGGGAAGCAGCCGAATGCGTAGGAACCGGCCGCGATGGTGACCCGGAGCGCCCGGGTGGTGCCGGGCCCGAGCCCATCCAGCTCGCCGTACACGGCGCCGCTCGACGAGTCCCTCAGAAACACCTCGACCGGCGTGCCCGACGTGTTGTGCACATCGAAGACCTGGGTGCCTGGGCGCGGGTCGTGCCAGCCGGTACCGCAACTCCCCGCCGACGCGACGACACCGGTGTGCGGCAGACCGTCGGAAGGCCCGGCGGCGGAGTGACCGCGACCGCTCAGCAGCCCGGCGGCTCCGGCCCCCGCGAGCGCCAGCACGGCGGCCAGCGCCGCGCCGCCCGCGATCAGCGCACGGCGCGAACGGCGTACGCCTTTCCTGTCCGGCACACCGGCCTCCTGACGCAGCAGCACGCGGAAGAACGACATCGTAGACCGTAGTGGATCAACGGCCCGGGCGCAGCCTGGATCCATCTGGATCGATCAACAGCCCTGGGCACAGCCGGGATTCACCGGCCGCCGCCCTCCCCGTCCGCCGCCCGCCCCTTTCCGGCCGGACGGGCGCGTACGTGCATCCGCTCCCCCTGCTTCCCGAACAGGCTGAGGAACTCCACGGCCTCCGGGCCCGCGCCGTCCCACGCGTGCGGGGTACGGGTGTCGAACTCGGCCACCTCACCCGGGCCGAGGACCAACTCCTGCTCACCCAGGACGAGCCGCAGCTTCCCGGACAGGACGTAGAGCCACTCGTAGCCTTCGTGCACCCGCGGTTCCAGCCGCCCCGGCCGCCGCCGTCCGGCCGGGATGATCTGCTTGTAGGCGTGCAGCCCGCCGAGGTGGCGGGTCAGCGGGATAAAGGTCATTCCGTGACGCTTGACCGGGCGGGGGTGGACACGCGGATCGCCGGTCACCGGAGCGTCGACCAGCTCGTCCAGCTGCACGCCGTACGCCTTCGCCAGCGGAAGCAACAACTCCAGCGTCGGTTTACGCCTCCCGGACTCCAGCCGCGACAGAGTGCTGACGGAGATTCCGGTCTCCTCGGCCAGCCGGGCGAGGGTGATGTCGCGCTCACGGCGCAGCGCGCGGAGCCTGGGGCCCACCGCGGTCAGCACGGATGCGAAGTCGTCGCCTGTCGTCTCTCCGGCCATGCTCTGCCCCTTCACGGTCGCCCGGTCTGCCACCCTCCCTATTTGCCATCTCGGCAAGGCGCTTTGTCAACCAGCCCGGCACGCCGTGACATGCCCCGTTGATAGCCTCCCCGGGTGACGATCGCAGCAGAAGCGGATGAACCAGCGAGGGGGGAGCCGGCAGCCGGTTCCGCGCAGCCACGGCAGTTCATCGTGACGGTGTACGGCCTGTACTCCAGGACCGAGGGCGGCTGGCTCTCGGTGGCCACTCTGATCGGGCTGCTCGCCGACCTGGGCATCGAGGCTCCCGCCGTACGGTCGTCGATCTCCAGGCTGAAGCGGCGGGGCCTCCTGCGGGCCGAACGGCGGAACGGCTCGGCCGGGTACGCACTCTCCGACGAGGGCCTTTCGGTCCTGCGCGAGGGCGACCACCGGATCTTCCGCCGGGACCGCGCGACACCGGCCGACGGGTGGCTGCTCGCGGTCTTCTCGGTACCGGAGTCCGAGCGCAGCAAGCGGCATCTGATGCGCTCCCGGCTGACCCGGCTCGGTTTCGGCACGGCCTCCGCCGGGGTCTACATCGCTCCGGCGCATCTGTACGACGCCACGGCCGAGATGCTGCGCCGCCTGGAACTGGACGGCTACGCCGACCTCTTCCGCGCCGACCACCTGGCGTTCGGCCCGCTGGACGAGAAAGTCAGGGAGTGGTGGGATCTCGACCAACTGGAGCTGCTGTACGGCGAGTTCGTCCGGAAGCACGCGGGGGTACCGGACCGCCTGCCGACCGGGGGCGAAGGCCACGACGGAACCGGCACCGTGGCTGCCGAGCGTGACGCGTTCGTGGCCTACGTCCGCGTACTGACCGACTGGCGGCAGCTCCCGTACCTCGATCCAGGCCTCCCGGCGGAGCTGCTTCCGGAGGACTGGGTCGGGATCCGGGCCGCCGAGCTGTTCTTCACGCTCCAGTCCCGGCTGGAGAACGACGCGCGCGCCTATGTCGCGAGCAGGTCCTGAGCTCAGCCTCAACGGCCTGCGCGCCGGGTGTTCCGTGCCGGCCTCGGCGAACCGCACAGATGCGGGCTGCCGTGAAACCACCGCTTCACGCCTTCAGGTGAACTTCGAGTGCTAAAACCATTATTCGTCCAACCCGGGAGGGATTTTAGGCGATTCTGGCGCCTCTGCAACGGAAGGCTTCCCCATGCGGCGTCGTGCTGTGATCGCCACTACTCTGGTTTCCCTGTCCACCATTGCCGTGTCTGCCGCTGTGGCCGCGGGGCCCGTGATGCCTGTTGCCGGGACGGTCACATGGTGCTTGTCTTCTGCGGCTGCTCAACACCTGGCGGCTGACAAGGTCGTGGTGTCGGCCGCCGCTCCGGCTGTGCTCGATTCGTCAGGGCCGGCCCCGTGCGTGCAGTGGCCGATCAAGGGCAAGATCAGTTTGGACTTGGCGGAAGGGTCCTGGACTGCCGACGGTCGCATGACCTTCACCAGGGCCTCGGACGGGCGCAGCCTGAGCTTCACCGGGGCGCACGGTGACTTGGCCCGGCGGACCCTGTCGGCAGACGCTGCTGTCGGACATGAAACCCCGCAGCCTGTTGATCTCTCCACGTACGAACTCGACATGACGAAGATGACGGTCACCATGCCGTCCTTGAGCTCGCCCGGCTCGGTCGTAGCCAAGCCGTTCGACACGATGCTGACGCAGGACGGTGCGGCGGTGTTCTCCCGGACGTACGGCGCGTCGCCGGTTCCCACTGGGAGCAGTCTGGCCACGGTCGCGGCTCGTGTCGATGTGGTCCCGGCGCTGGGTTGAGTCTCGATGCTGGGGGAATCAGGCGTCGGCGTTGCCTGTCCTGGCCTGCCGCGTGCTGCTCGGGCCGAGATCGCCGGGGCCGCGGTACTGGCGTGGGCGCGAGATCAGGGACTTGTGACCGACCCGGTTGAGGAGAAGCGTCTGGTGGCCATGCGGCTGGGCGAATTCGCCGGCGCGACCGTGCCGGGGGCGAGCGCATGGGATCTGGAGCTGACGGCTCAGTGGGCTGCCTTCATCTGCCTGGTCGACGACCGGTTCGACCGCCGCCGGGTCGATGTCCACCCGGAGGAGGTCGCGGCTCTGTTCGACGGGCTGCTGGACGTGATCACCGGCGGCGCGGCCGGGCCGGGCAGCGGGATCGAGCAGGCCCTGGACGACCTGTGGCGGCGTACGGTTCCGCGGATGTCCACACAGTGGCGGGAGCGGTTCGTTGCCGACTACCGCGACTTCGCCCTGGTGACGTGTGAAGAGGCCGCCGACCGCACGGACCGGGTCCGGCTGGGGCTCAGCGACTACATCCTGCGGCGTCGCAGGACTATTACCGCGCTGCCCATGGCAGACATTCTGGAGTGCACCGCCGGCGCGCCGTGGCCCGGACTTCCCGGCGGGGAGGACCTCATGAGTGCGCTGCGGCTGGCTGCGGCTGATGTGGCCGGCTGGACCAATGACCTGGTCTCGGCCGAGGGCGACCTGCGGGAGGACCGCGACAACCTGGTGACCGTGCTGAGCCGTGAACGCGGCTGTCCCCCGTGCTCAGCACGCGAGCAAGTCACACAGATGCGCGACGACCGACTCAAGGATTTCCACGCTCTTGCCACTTCGTTGACCGCGATGGCCGCTCCCGGAACCGAGTCGGACAGGGTACGGAGCTTTGTGGCCGCCCTCGGGTCGTTCGTGGCCGCAACGCTGTATTGGCTTGGCGTCACTGACCGCTTCGATGCCCGTTGGTCGCTCGGCCGCCGGTCCATGTGATTGCTCTCGTTCTCCCTCGCCCCCCTACCGGTTCGCACGTCACCGTGTTCGCCGTGCCCTCAAGGACTGTGTTCCCGATGAGACCCCCAGCCGCCGAGCGGCTTCCCCCGGCCTGGCCGTCGTCGTATTTCCCGGCAGCGCTGTCTGCCGGACGTAGTCGTCTGTTGGCGTATGTGCTGAACCGGGTGGGAGCGGACGGTGCCGTGCGTGACACCTGTCGAAGCCGGGTACTTGAATCCGCGCTGGCCTTGGCACTGGTGGAGCGGCGCGGATCCGGCCACGTCGACGCACGTGACCGCATGGTGCGCTACCTGGAGCGCCACCGGAGCAGCGGAGGTCTGATGGACGCGGCCGTGGCCGCTGCCGCTCTGGGCCGGGGCGGGCATCCTTCGCCTCATCAGGCCCTTGAGGGCGTCGTCAGCTGTGTACCGGACTTCGCGAGAACTCGCAAACGGGCCTTGGTGCACGCCATCTTCACGATGCTCGGTGTGGCCAACGCCTGTGATGACGGTGATTCACGTGCCTTCGATGCGAGCGCACTGCATCCGTGGGCTGCTGTGCAGGCCGTTGCCGTGAAAGCAGTCCTGGCGGCAGGCAAAGCCCCCGTCGCCCGGGACGATGTCTCCCTGCTGGTGTCCACCCAGTTCCTGGAAACGGTGTGGGAGGGAAACCTCTTCATTCACCTGTCGGTGCTGCATGCCCTGGTGGACGTGCCCGGCATGGAGAGCATCGTCGACAACGGTCTGCGCACCGCCTTCATGCACCAGCGGGAGGACGGCGGCCTGCCCTTCGTCACGGACACCGACACATGGTGCACAGTCGTCGCGGGCCTCGCCCTGTGCAGCGCCGGCGCACCGCCTGAGGCACTGCACCGCATCGCCGGGCACCTTGTGCGCGTCCAGCACGCGAACGGCGGCTGGTCCTATACCGACCGTGCTCAGCTCTCCGACACGGACTGCACCACCGTCGCTGTCGAATTCCTGCACCAGCTGGACGCGGATGCCTACCGCGACCCGATTCGGCGCGCTGTGGACGCGCTGATCGCGGTCCGTGGCGCCGACGGCGGATTCCCCACCTACGGATCAGGCACCCCCTCCGAGGCGTGCATGACCGCCGCCGCGATCAACGCGCTCAGCACCCAGGGCCGCCACCCTCACGTCATCCAGGCTGCTCTGCGCTTTCTCGCCGACCGCCAGATGCCTGACGGGTCCTTTCCCCCGGGCTGGAGCGGCAGCCGCCTGCACACCCTCTTCAGGGCGTACCTCGCCACTCGCCCTCACCACCGGCGGTCCCCGCTGGCCGTCCATGGCATGAGCAGCCGGATCGCCGGCCTGGTGCGGATCACGCAGAACGCGGACGGCGGCTTCGGACAGCAGAAGGACGCCCCGAGCGATGCCATCAGCACTGCCTACGCCCTGATCATCCTGGCCGGGCAACCCGGCCCTGCTCCCGCTGCGCGCGCCGCCCGCTACCTGCTCACCCAACAGCGTTCCGACGGCGGCATCGTCTCCGTTCCCGACATGCTCGGCCCGCGCCCCTTCCCGTACCACGTCCCTTTGCTGACCGACGCGTTCGCCCTGCTCGCCCTGGGCCACCTCACGCGACGCATCCGGCCGCCAAGCGTCATGCGGGGCCGCCGACACAGCAGTACGGAACCGTCCACCACAGCGGGCGACCCCGTCGCACCCCCCTGCCGTGCCCCCTTGAGGCAGACGGAAACCACCTCGTCGTCGACACCGACCTCGCCCGCCCACCGAGTCCCGTCCAATTCCGGTATCCCATCGCCACGCCCCGGGAAAGCGTGACCCGCCGCGGAGGCAAGAGACCCGGTGACCACCATCCGCACAGAGGGACGCGAGTAGTCCGACGTCTGGGAACGCCTCGGCGAGGTCCGGGCCCGCCGACGTCTCCTCCGCTTCACGCCCGGGACGCCGCTTGCGGATGTTCCTGCTCACCGGCCCGCCCCTGTCTCCCCATCGAACCCACCACAGCGGAGAACCCCCGTGACCGTGCCCCTTCGTCCCACCTCCATGGACTTGACCATGCACACCATGGCCCAGGCCCATCCCTCGATCTCCCAGACGATCGGAGTGATCCTCCACCTGGACGGAGACGCTCCTCCCCTGGGCGAACTCCGCCGGCATGTCGCCTCCCACCTGGAGCACGAGCCGCGCCTGACCCACTACCTCCGCGGCCCCGGACTCAAAGCCCGCTGGCACTACGACCCTTCCCCCGACCTGAACAGCCGCGTCCGCGAACAACAATGCCCATCAGGCGAGCAGAACCTCGAGACGGCCCTGACCGATCTCGTCGCGCGTCCCTTGCCCGACACGGGCCCCCTGTGGGACATCTGGCTGCTCGCCGGATACGCCCCCGGCCGGTATTCCATCTGCCTGCGGGCGCACCACAGCACCCAGGACGGCATGGGCGTGGTCGGTACCCTGACCGCTCTGTTCGGCACCGCGCCCGCGCCAACCAAGCAGCGCGCGCCCCGGGCAGGCGCAAGAGCCTACCTGGGCACCGTGCGCGACATGCTCTCCGCAAGCGCCACCCACAACGTCTGGAACAACACCGCACTGCCCCTCACCGGCAACCGTGACATCAGCTGGGCGCATGTACCCAGCCAACGATTGCGAAAAGCAGCCACCGCCCGCGGCGGCGACACAAACGACGGCTTCCTGGCAGCCCTCAGCGGGGCCCTGCGCACGTGGACTTCACAATCCTGGCCCCGGGGAGCCGACAGGCCGCTGCCCGCCATCACGATGGTCAATATGCGCCGCGCCGGGGAACAGGACCGGCCCGGAAACTACATCGCCTTCGCCCCCGCGCTCCTCCCCTGCCACGAGCCGACAGCTGAAGGCCGACTCGACCAAGTCATCGCCGCCACTCGCACCGCGAAGGACCCAAGCCGCCACAGGGCCATGCGTTCCCTGATGGACGCCGTCCCGGCACGCGCCTTCCAGGCTCTGGCGACCCGGATGACCACACCCGACCGGTCTGCCATCACCACTTCCTACCTCGCCATCCCCCGGCCCCTTCGCTACCACCTGGACCCCGTCACCCGCATCCAGCCCTTCAACTGGCTCCCAAGGCACCAGCCGGCCTCGATCGTGGCCTGCAGCTACAACGACGTCACCAGCGTCTGCTTCGTCACCGACGCCGCTCTCCCCGGGCTGGACCAGCTGGCCAGTCTCTTCCACGACGCTGTGGACGAACTCCCGCAGCCTCAAGACGACCCGCAGGCGGACAACGCGCCGGGCCAGCCTCCCCACACCGGCGTGACGTTCCCGGCACCCGCCGCTGACCGCGATGCCACACCCGTCATCGATTTCAGGCTCATCAAAGGCATTCTGGTCCGCCAGGGAAGTCTGCCGGCTGCACCGATCAATCCCCGGGCCACGCAGGCACAAGCCGGCATCGACTCCCTGGCCGTTGCCGTGCTGTCGATGACGCTTGAGGACCGTATGGGCGTCGTGATCACCGAAACCGAACTGGCCCAGGCAACCACCGTGGCCGACCTGGTCAGCCTGGTGGCCCGACGGGCAGCGTCACGTTCCGACCACGAGAGCCCGGGAGGGCAGGATCCTCACCCGCAATCGGAGCGCACGCACACGGCACCTGGGGCGTAGCCGCGCCCTCCCTTGCCAGAAGCTCCGGCCATCGCCCGCTGACACCAGCGGCCGCACACCGGCGACAGCAGGATCACCTCGGCGACCGGTCATCCGTTGCCGAAGGCAGTACCTCCGCCTTCGGCGATGCCGGCCAGCAAGCACAGAAGAGACGAATCCGTTGATCTTCACACGCAAAACCACGGCACCGTCGCCGGAACATGCTGCACAGCTGATCGGCCTGGGGTCCTACCTGCCTCCGCGCAAGGTAAGCAACGCCGACTTGATTTCACGCCTGGACACCACAGATGACTGGATCCGCACCCGTATCGGCATTGCCGAGCGACGCATCGCCGATCCAGCGACGGCCACCAGTGACCTGGCGGTAGAGGCAGGACTACGGGCGATGAGGTCGGCGAAGGTCGAACACGTCGACGCCGTCATCCTGGCCACGGCTACTCCGGACCATCACGTGCCCGGCACCGCCCCTCTGGTGGCCCACCAACTCGGCCTGCGTCAAGTCCCCGCCTTCGACATCGGCGCCGGCTGCTCGGGATTCGTCTACGCAACAACCGTCGCAGCAGGGCTCATCCACGCGGGAACCGCCGGCACCGTTCTGGTCATCGGAGCGGAGAAAATGTCGGCCGTCATCGACCCCTCCGACCGGTCCACCGCGCCGATCTTCGGAGACGGAGCAGGCGCAGTCGTGCTCACAACCGGACGCGCTGACGAACCAGGAGTCCTGGGACCAGCAGCATGGGGCAGCGACGGCGAGCACGCAGACGCCATCCACATCCCCGACGGGGGCTCCCGCCGCCCCTCACACACAACCGACGACCGGAAAAATCGGTACGTACACATGAAGGGCAATGAAGTATTCCGTCACGCGGTGCGCCGTATCACCCAGGTGACTCAAGAATCAGCTACCGCAGCTGGATGGCCCGTCCAGGACATCGACAGACTGATCATCCACCAAGCAAACGCACGCATCAGCGCAGCCGTGGCCGGCAAGCTGGGAATCCCGCCGGAGCGCGTTCCGTCCAATATCCCCCACGTCGGCAACACCTCTGCGGCCTCCATCCCCCTGCTACTGAGCCACTCCGCGCTGGACGGGCAGCTGAAAGCAGGGCAACGAGTCCTCGTGACCTCTTTCGGAGCCGGCTTCACCTGGGCGGCCACCACTCTGCTGTGGCCCGTCGGCCTTCAGGCTCTCGCCTGAGTTTCGAACGGAACAGGCTAACGCGCGGTCCATCCGCCGTCGAGCGAGAGTGAGGTACCGGTGATGAACGCGGCCTGCGGCGTGCAGAGATAGGCCACCGCCTCGGCGACCTCGTCCGGCTCGACAAGCCGTTTGAGCGCCGATTCCTTCAGCAGTACCTCGCTGACCACCTGCTCACGCGGGATCCCATGGGCGGCGGCCTGGTCGGCGATCTGCCGCTCGACCAGCGGGGTGCGCACATAGCCGGGGTTCACGCAGTTCGACGTCACACCGTGCGGGGCTCCTTCGAGCGCCGCCGTCTTGGAGAGCCCTTCGAGTCCGTGCTTGGCCGACACGTACGCGGACTTGTACGCGGAGGCCCGCAGTCCGTGCACGGACGAGAGGTTGACGATCCGGCCCCAGCCCTGTCCGTACATGTGCGGGAGGGCGCCCCTGATCAGCCGGAAGGGCGCTTCCAGCATCACGGTCAGGATGGTGTGGAAGACCTCGGGCGGGAAGTCCTCGATGGGCCGCACGAGTTGCAGGCCCGCGTTGTTGACGAGGACGTCCGTACCGGCGGCGGCCCGCTCCGCGGCGTCGAGGTCGGTCAGGTCGAGTCCGTACGCTTCGACCGTGCCCGGCAGCGCGGCGGCCCGGCCGGCGAGCGCTTGGAGCCCCGTCTCGTCGCGGTCGACGGCCCGCACCGTGGCACCGGCGGCGGCGAGGCGGAGCGCACAGGCGGCACCGATGCCGCTCGCGGCCCCGGTGACGAGTGCGGTACGGCCCACGAGATCGAGACCGAGCGGGGCAGATACGGACGCGGACGCGGGAGCGGGATGCGTGGTCATGGGGCCACAGCCTAGGCGTCGGTCCCGGGAGCGACGGTGGCCGGTTCGAACCACGTGGGGCCGTCGGCGAGGGCCCGCTTGATGCGTGTCAGCGCGAAGTCGGCCAGCTCCGGAAGAGCGTCGACGGCGAACCACCCGACGTCCAGCGACTCGTCGTCATTGACCCGGGGCACTCCCCCGGTCGCCCGGCAGAGCAGGCTGATGTCCATGAACTGGCAGTGGTCGCCGTTCGGGTACTGGATCTTCTTGAGCGCCTGGACGAGGACCACCCGCTCCACCACGCACCGTACGGCCGTCTCCTCGTGGACCTCCCGGACGGCCGTGTCGGCGGGCTGCTCACCCGGCTCCGGGATGCCGCCGATGATCGACCACTTACCGGTGTCGGCGCGCCGGTTGAGCAGCACCCGCCCCTCGTCGTCGAAGACGATGGCACTCACACCGGGCAGCAGGAGCAGCTGGTGGCCGGCGGTGGCCCGGATCTCTCGGATGAAGTCAGGAGTAGCCATGCCCCGACCCTAACCGCCGCCCGGCCTCACTCCTTCAGGGCTTGCGCCGCCGTACCGAGCGAGTGGCCGCCCAGCCGACGCCGCCGGCCGCGAGCGCGACGAGCAGCCACTCGGGGAGCGTCCCCATCCGGGTGGCCGGGGTCTCCGACGAGCGCTTCGGCACATCGGCCACCAGCGCGGCGGCGGTGAACATCTTGGTCTTCTGCGCCACTGATCCGTCCGGCCGGATGACCGCGCTCACCCCGGTGGTGACGGGGACCATCACGGCCCTGCTGTGCTCGACGGCCCGTACCCGCGACATCGCGAGCTGCTGGTACGTCATCTCGCTGCGGTCGAAGGTGGCGTTGTTGCTCGGTACCGAGATGATCTGCGCCCCCGCCTTCACCTGGTCCCGTACGGTCCAGTCGAACGCGGCCTCGTAACAGGTGACAGGCCCGACCCTGGTGCCGCCCATGTCGAAGTCGGCCGGCTTGTGGCCGGGGACGAAGTCCTTGCGGACCAGATCCACGTCGGAGCTGAAGAGCCGGAAGAACGACCGGTCGGGCATGTACTCGCCGAACGGCTGGAGCCGGCGCTTGTTGTACGTGTCGACGGGGCCCTTCTTGGGGTCCCAGAGGATCTGCTGGTTGAGCGGCGCACCCGCCCCGTTGTCCGGGGTGACGACGGCGCCGACCGAGATGGGCGCCTTGATCGCTCTGGCCGCCTCGTCGATCTCGTCGTACGCGTCGGCGTTGAGGTACGGGTCGATGTCCGACGAGTTCTCCGGCCACAGCACCAGGTCCGGCTGCTTGGCCCGGCCCGCCTTCACATCGGCTGCGAGTTTCAGCGTCTCCTTCACATGGTGGTCGAGCACCGCGCGGCGCTGGGTGGCGAAGTCGAGTCCCATCCGGGGGACGTTCCCCTGGATGAGGGCGACCGTGGCCGTGCCGTCCTGGGCGCTGTTACTGACCAGCGGCAACGCGGCGAAGCCGCCCGCGACAGGCGCGACGGCGAGGACGGCGGCGGTGAAGATCCGGCGGTCCGCGAAGCGTCGCACCGTGGCCCAGCGGCGTACCAGCTCGCCCAGGCCGAAGCCGCAGAGGACGACGGCGAAGCCGAGCAGCGGTGTCCCTCCGACGGCGGCCAGCGGCAGGAAGACGCCCTCGGGCTGCCCGAAGGCCACCTTCCCCCAGGGGAACCCGCCGAACGGCACCCGGGCGCGGGCCGCTTCGACGGCGATCCACACCGCGGCGGCCCAGAGCGGCCCGAGCGGCAGCCGGGAGACGTACGCGATGCCCGCACCCGCCACAGCGATGAAGAGCGCCTCGACCGCCGCGAGGCCCAGCCAGGGACCGGGTCCGACCTCGACGCCCGTCCAGACAAGGAGCGGCAGCAGATACCCGAGGCCCGCGAGGTAGCCGAGGCCGAGTCCGGCCCGGGCCCGGCGTCCGTGCAGGACGATCCCCAGTACGGCGAAGGCGACGGGCGCCAGCCACCACAAGGGCCGCGGCGGGAAACTGGCGTACAGCAGCAGGCCGGACGCGGCAGCGGCGGCGGGCCGTACGAGGCGGCGGACCAGCCGCCGTGCGCGCGACTCTTCTGCGGGCTGCGGGGCGAGCCGCTCGGACTCGGCCGTGGGTGTGGTGGGGGCGCTCACCAGGCGGAGTCTACGGTGGCGGGCTGTGCGTCCGGCAAGCGCGGCGCTGTACGTCCGGCAAACGCGGCCCGCAGGCAGCGGCGGCGGACGGCGCGGTCGGACCCGGAGCGGTGGTCGGCCGTCCGGCACCCCCGGACGGCCGGTCAGTCAGCCGGGCGAGAGCCGCAGCCGGTCGCGGATGATCCGGACGGCTGCCTCCGCGTCGTCGACCGTGACGGTGAAACTCCGGCCGTCCCCCAGGGTGAGTACCAGACCCTCCCCGCGGCGCACCACCACGGCGGTCCCCTTCTCGGGGCGCCACCGGTACCCCCAGCCGCCCCACTGGCGCGGGGTCACGACCGGGTCGAAGTCGGCGCACACCACATGGTCGAGCAGGATGCGGCGGCGCGGCAGACCGATGTAGCCGCACCGGACTTCGAAGGAGTGCTCGTCGACCTTCACCGAGACATGTACGAAGGCGAGCGTGCCGTAGAGCATCATCAGGCCGACCAGTACACAGCCGATCACGGCCATCAGCAGCGGCGCACGGTCCACGGTCCAGGCGGAGTCCACAGCCAGGACGATCCCGAGCGCCAGGCACGCGGCCCCGGCGAACGAGAGCAGCCACTGCACGCGGTTGGTCGCATGGCCGGTCCAGACCCGGGGGCCGGGCTCGCTGTGGTCCCTCATGCGTAGCACCCTACCCACCTTCCGCGGGAGCGGCGGTGGTCCGGCGGCGGGCGAGGCTCTCAGTACGCGGGGCTGACGGCCTGGAGCAGACGCCCTTCCGCGTACGTCAGCGCGGCGGTGGGAAGCGGTCCCTCCTGTCCGCTGAGGAGCACTGTCAGCCGGGGGCCCGGAGTGCTGCCGGACGCGGGCCCGGCCCCGATCCGGCGCAGGGCCTGGGCGGCCACGGCCCCGGCCGAGCCGTACAGCTCGACAGCCGGGCTGCCGTGGTGCCGGACGGCGTCGGCGATCCGCTCCCCGACCAGTTCGTAATGGGTGCAGCCAAGGACGACGGCCCTTACGCCGGACGGGGTGAGCGCCGCTGCCGCGGCCACGGCCTCGTCGATCGCGGCCTCGTCGGCGTGCTCGATGGCGTCGGCAAGGCCGGGGCAGGGCACCTCGGTGACGTCGGCGCCGGTGGCGAACTCGCGGATCAGCGCGCGCTGGTAGTCGCTGCCGGTGGTGGCCGGGGTCGCCCAGATCGCGACGGACCCCCCGTCGGCAGCGGCCGGCTTGATGGCGGGCACTGTGCCGATGACCGGGATCTCCGGTTCGAGCGCGGCCCGGATGGCCGGCAGGGCGTGCACGCTCGCGGTGTTGCAGGCGACGATCAGCGCGTCCGGCCGGTGAGCGGCGGCCGCGCGTGCCACCGCCAGGGCGCGGGCCGTGACGTCGTGGGGCGCACGCGGGCCCCACGGCATAGTGCCGGGGTCGCTGGACAGCACCAGATCGGCGTCGGGCTGCTGACGGCGTACCGCGGCGGCCGCCGCGAGCAGGCCGATTCCGGAGTCCATGAGCGCGATCTTCACCCGGTCACCTTAGTCGACAGCTCGTCCTGACCCGCCCCGGTGGGGCAGACTTCGGCGGATGAGCGCCATTGCCTGGATCGCCGTGTGTTCGCTGGCCGTGTGGATGTGGCTGCTGCTGGGGCAGGGGTTCTTCTGGCGGACGGACCAGCGCCTGCCACCGCGCGCCGCCCCCGCCGTCTGGCCGTCCGTCGCGGTGATCGTGCCTGCCAGGGACGAGGCCGGCGTCCTGCCGCTGAGCCTTCCCTCGCTGCTGGCCCAGGACTATCCCGGCGAAGCGGAGGTCTTCCTGGTCGACGACGGGAGCTCCGACGGCACCGGAGAGCTGGCCGCCCGGCTGTCGGCACGCCACGGCGGCCTCCCGCTGACCGTCGTCTCCCCCGGCGAGCCCGAGCCCGGCTGGACGGGGAAACTGTGGGCGCTGCGGTACGGGATCGGGCTCGCGCGTGCGCGGGAGCCGGAGTATCTGCTGCTGACGGACGCCGACATCGCCCATGAGCCGGACAGCCTGCGCGAGTTGGTGGCCGCGGCGGGTTCGGCCCGGCTCGACCTGGTGTCCCAGATGGCGCGGCTGCGCGTCGCGAGCTTCTGGGAGCGGCAGGTCGTGCCCGCGTTCGTGTACTTCTTCGCCCAGCTGTACCCGTTCCGGTGGATCAACCGGCCGGGGGCCCGTACGGCGGCCGCGGCCGGGGGCTGCGTACTGCTGCGGACCGAGGCGGCGGAGCGGGCCGGCATTCCGGAGTCCATCAGGCAGGCGGTGATCGACGACGTCTCGCTGGCCCGCGCCGTGCAGCGCAGCGGGGGCCGCATCTGGCTGGGGCTCGCCGAGCGGGTGGACAGCGTGCGCCCCTATCCGGGGCTCGGCGATCTGTGGCGGATGGTCTCGCGGAGCGCGTACGCCCAGCTCCGGCACAGCCTTCTGCTGCTCACCGGCACAGTGCTCGGCCTGGCGCTGATCTATCTCGCGCCGCCGCTCACGCTGGTTGCCGGTCTGCTGTGGCGTGATGGCCCCGCCACATGCGCGGGCGGGCTCGCCTGGCTGGTGATGGCGGGCAGCTATCTGCCGATGCTGCGGTACTACCGCCAGTCGCCGCTGCTCGCCCTGGCCCTGCCGTTCACCGCGCTGCTGTATCTGCTGATGACGGTCGACTCCGCGGTGCAGCACTACCGCGGACGCGGCGCCGCCTGGAAGGGGCGGACCTACTCCAGGCCTGAACCGGAGTCCGGGCCGGGGGCTGCCGCCGGGGCGGGGGCCGGATCCGACCTCCCGCCCGGAGCGGCGCAGGACCTCTGAGCGCCGCTCCACGGTCTCTCCGGTCCGGGGCCCAGGGGTGCTCACTTCCTGCCGGGCGTCCAGTTCATGCCCCACCCGTACGCCTGATCGATGGTGCGCTGCGGGCTGACGCCGCGGTCGGGCACCAGGTAGCGGGCTTCGCGCTGGACGACGAGATCTCCGGCGTTGTTGGTGATGAGCGCCAGCGCGCAGACCGTGGAGGGCACGGTGCACTCGTCGAGCGAGAAGTCGATGGCCGCGCCGTTCTGCGGCTGGAGCGTGACCGTCGCATGCAGATCGGCGAAGCTTCTGGCCCCTTCGTAGATCGTCACGAAGATGAGGACCCGTCTGATGTTGTTCTTCTGGTCGAGGTTGACGGTGAGGTTCTCCCCGGCCGAAACGGAGCCGGTGCGGTCGTCGCCGTCGAGATGGATGTACGGCGGCCTGCTCAGCGATCCGAACGCGTTGCCCAGGGCCTGTACGACGCCCTTGCGGCCGTCGGTCAGCTCGTAGAGCGCACAGAGATCGAGGTCGATACCCGAGCTCCCGGCGACGGCCTTGCCGAGCTTGGCCGCCCAGCCCTTGGGCTGCTGCTGGCGGGTCACCCAGTTGAGGTTGACCCGCATGGCCCCCGATGTCCCGCCCTGTTTCGCGAGGGAGACCGCCGGCGCCGCCTTCGTCAGGGTGACCTTGCTCAGCCGTACCGGGGTGGGCGGTGCGGCGGGCGGCGGCTGGGGTGCGGGAGCGCTGTACGGCGCGGCGGGAGCGGCCTGCGGGGCCGCGGGTGGAGCAGGAGGCGCCGGTGGGGCGGCCGGGCTCTGCGCGGCGGGCTTCCGCGTGTCGTCCACGGTGATCCCGAAGTCCGTGGCCAGCCCTTCGAGCCCGCTGCCGTACCCCTGCCCGACCGCACGGAACTTCCAGGCGCCCTGCCGCCGGTAGAGTTCACCGAGGAGGAAGGCCGTCTCCACCGTCGCGTCCTGGCTGTCGAACCGGGCGATCTCCGTACCGTCCGCCGCGTCGAGCACCCGTACGTAAAGCCCGGGCACCCGTCCGAAGCTGCCCCCGTCGGCCGAGGCGGCGAGGACCACCCGCTCGATGGCCGGCTCCACCAGCGTGAGGTCGACGGAGAGCGTGTCGGTCGCGGTGCCCGGTGTGGTCGTCTTGCCCTCGTGGCGTACCGCACCCGACGCGTGCTGCGGCTGGTTGTAAAAGACGAAGTCGGCGTCCGTACGGACCTTTCCCGATGCCAGCAACAAGGCCGAGGCATCGACATCCGGCACCCCCGGACCGGGCCGCCATCCCAATTCGACCCGCACGGCCTGAGCCGACACCGGAACATTGGTTCCCTTAAGCATTGACATGCTCGCCCCCAACTGGCGTCGTGAAGCCGTAGATTTCCGTACGGCCAACCTAATCCCAGCCACCGGTGAGCGCTCCCGGCGAGCACGGGAAGATCATTGCGCCATCTGACGGCAACCCATCGGTAACCGGCCGCGAGCAGGTCCCTACCCGATCAGAGTCGGGCCTGACGACCGTTTTTGGCAAGTTCGCTCGCATTGGGGATCCACAGTCACCTGCAACGCGCCAAACAACCCTCTTATCGGGCTCCCCAATCAGCACATCGTGGGCTTTACTTATGTGCCATGACGTCCCCCCGTGCGACCTACGGTGGCGGTTACTACTCCGCGCCGTCCTTCCCGGACACCCCTATCTACGATTCTCTTGTCGCAGAGCGGGGCACCCCTCAGATCGCTCCGATCCGAGTCCCTTCGGCTTACGACACCGGCAACAGCTACCTGCCGGCACTGCCATCGGCGCTTCCCGCGCTGCCTGCCGGTCCTTCGCAGCAGGTGCCGTCCTACGGCTATCCGCAGCCCATGGCGCAGCCCGCGCCGATGCAGCACGCGCCGGCCCCGTACATTCCGCAGCAGGCCACCGCGCCGCGCGGCTACCCGGGACCGCAGCAACAGCCGCAGCGGCCCGTCGGCGGCGCCGGTTACGAGGCGATGCGTCCCGCGGCTCAGCGGCCCGCGCCCTCGCCGTACGAGGATCCGTACAACCGCCCCTACCAGGGCCGCGGGTACTGACGGTCCTTCCGGCACATCAGGACCGGACGGCAGGACGACTGCCGTGTCGCAACCGGTTCCCGCAGTTCTGCACGGAATCCACATCCATCCGGTCACGTCCCTCACGGGGTGCGTCGGGTTCGGCCGCGGTCGGACCCTGGGGGCCGGCCGGAGACAATCGGTGGATGTTCGTGGACCAGGACGGTAGCGCTAGCGCCGTCGATCAACGCCGGGCTCCACGGCTGGCGTTGGCAGCAGCCGAGCCACTGCCCGGCGGCGTGGTCAGGCTGTCAGCACCGGGGCGCGAGACGCTGCCGCTGACGGCGCTCTCCTCGCCCGACGCGCCCTCAGCCCCCGCATCGGCGGGGGCGGCCCACCGGGAGAAGGTCCCCTTCCGATGGACCGGTTCCGGCCAAGTTTCGTCATGCCCTGCTCGCAGGACCGGGCCGAGGACGGCCGCGCCGGAGAACCGCCGCACCCCCGCCCTCCACCGCCGCGTGGACAATGGCCTGCTGGTCGGCCGGAATCCCGTCGCCGGGGGCGACCGGCGTCCCGCACGTCGGTGATCCGGCGCACATCCTCGGACGAGAACCGTTTCCCAGGGAACTCACAGATACGGCAGGCTCGTTGTACGGGGTGAGATCGATCTCGCCGCGCCCCGTCGCGGGCAGGCTGTGCGGTGAGGTCAGGACGGAAGCGGAAGGGGTGCGGGACGGTGCGAGCAGCAGTCGGTGTGTGGCGTTGGCGGCACAATCCTCTCCGCCGTGGAACCGACCTCGCCGAGGCGTGGGTGGCGCTCGTCGCGCTGCTGCTCATCGCCGTCGCCGCGCCGATCGTGGGGTGGCTCTGCGGCTCCCTCACCGGCAGCGCCCTCCAGGACATCGCCCGGGCCCAGCGCCGGCACCGGCATACGGCGACCGCCACGGTCGTACGTGCGCTGCCGGACCGGTCGGCACTGGCCGCGAACCCCGACGGGATCTCGGACGCCGTGCCGCGGGGCCGGGCCGCCGTCGTCTGGACCGGTGGGGACGGCAGCCGGCACACCGGGGTGCTCTCCACGTTCAAGGGCGGCAATCTGCCCGGCGACCGCTTGCGTATCTGGACCGACGACCGCGGAAACATCGTCACCAGACCCATGAGGCCCCGCACGGTGCGGGCCCGCGCGGTGCTGGCGGGGTTCGGGGCGGCCGCCGGGGCGGCGGGGCTCATCGTGGCCGGGCGCCGTCTCGTCGTATGGCGTCTGGTACGACGGCGGTACGTGAGACTCGACCGCGCCTGGAGTGAAGCCGGTCCCGACTGGGGACGCACGGGCACAGGCAGCTGAGACCGCCTCTCGCGTCAACTCCCGCGCCCCCAGCGCGCTACGGTGGGGCCACATCCGTCGGGCACACGAGGTGGGGGCACAACAGCGCCATGGCACAGGGCACGGTCCAGGTGACGTACACCGGAACATCGAGGTGGCGGCGCCGCACAGGCGAGTACGTCTCCCTCGCCGCAGCCCTGGAGGCCGCAGGCGACGGTGACATCCTCACGGTTGCTCCCGGCACGTACCGCGAGAACCTCGTCGTCCAGCACGCGATCACGCTGCGCGGCGCCGACGGTGCGGTCGGCTCGGTTCGGATCGCGCCCGCCGACGGCATCCCGCTCACCGTGCGGGCGTCCGCTGTGGTCCAGGACCTCCAGGTGGAGGGGCAGGACTCGTCAGCGCCCGCGCTGCTCGTCGAGGAGGGCACCCCCGAGCTGCTGGGGCTGCGGATCGTCACCCGCTCCGCCGTCGGCATCGAGGTGCGCGGGGCCGCCCGGCCGACCGTGCGCCGGTGCACGGTGGACAATCCGGCGGGCGTCGGAATCGGTGTACTGGACGGCGCCGGCGGGGTGTTCGAGGAGTGCGAGGTGGTCGCGGCCGGCCAGTCGGGGATCTCGGTGCACGGCGGGGCGCACCCCAGGATCGAGAGCTGCCGGGTCCACCACGCGTCCGGGGCCGGGCTGAGCGTCTCCGGCGACGGCAGCGGCCTTGAGGCCTTCGGCTGCGAGATCTACGAGGTCAAGGGCACCGGTGTGCAGGTCGCCGCGCGCGCGTCGGCCCATCTCACCGACTGCACCGTCCACCGCACATCGGCCGACGGCGTCACACTCGACACGGACGCGGTACTGACGCTGTCGGACTGCGACATCCATGACATCCCGGAGAACGCGGTCGATCTGCGGTCCCGTTCGGTGCTCACGCTGACACGCTCGACCGTCCGGCGCTTCGGGCGCAACGGGCTGTCGGTCTGGGACCCGGGCACCCGGGTCGATGCCAACCAGTGCGAGATCCACGACAGTACGGGCGACTACCCCGCCGTCTGGGTCAGCGACGGCGCGACGGTGGTGCTGGACTCCTGCCGGGTGCACGACGTGCCGGACGCGATCTTCGTACTGGACCGCGGCTCACGGGCCGACGTGGTCGACAGCGATCTCTCGCAGGTGCGGAACACGGCGGTCTCGGTGAGCGACGGCGCCACCGCCCAGCTGGACGACTGCCGCATCCGGGACGCGTCCACCGGCGCCTGGTTCCGCGACCACGGCAGCGGCGGCACGCTCAGCGGCTGCACCATCGACGCGGCCCAGACCGGTGTCATCGTCACGAAGGGCGCCGATCCGAGGATCGAGCGGTGCACCGTGACCTCGCCGGCGGAGGCGGGCTTCTATGTCTCGGCCGGGGGGCGCGGCACGTTCCACAACTGCCGGGTGTCGGGCAGCGCCGGGTACGGCTTCCATGTCATAGACGGCTGCCGCACCACCTTGACCCGCTGCCGTACGGAGCGGTGCGCGCGCAGCGGTTACGAGTTCGCCGACGGCACCCTGGGTGAGGGCGGCGCGGGCGGCCCCGTGGTGGAGGACTGCGCCAGCGACGAGAGTGCCCTGCTGACCGAGGTGCACGGGGCGCCTGCCGCAGGGGCGACCGCCGTGGCGACCGCGACGCAGACATCCGGTCTGCTCGGCACGCTGCCCGGTCCCCGGCCGGCCCAGCCCTCCGCGCAGCCGGCCTCCTCCGCCCCGGCGCCCGCGGACGAGCCCATACGCTCCTCGGTGGACGTTCTGGGTGAACTCGACACCCTGGTGGGCCTGGAGAGCGTCAAGCGCGAGGTGCGCGCCCTCACCGACATGATCGAGATCGGCCGGCGGCGCGCCGCCGCCGGCCTCAAGGCGGCGTCAGCCCGCCGCCATCTCGTGTTCACCGGCTCCCCCGGCACGGGCAAGACCACGGTGGCCCGGCTGTACGGCGAGATCCTCGCCTCGCTCGGAGTGCTGGAGCGCGGTCATCTCGTCGAGGTCTCCCGGGTCGACCTGGTGGGCGAGCACATCGGCTCGACGGCCATCCGCACCCAGGAGGCGTTCGACCGGGCCAGGGGCGGGGTGCTCTTCATCGACGAGGCGTACGCCCTCTCCCCCGAGGACTCCGGGCGGGACTTCGGCAAGGAAGCCATCGACACACTGGTCAAGCTGATGGAGGACCACCGGGACGCGGTGGTGGTGATCGTCGCCGGGTACACCGCGGAGATGGAGCGCTTCCTGGGCGTCAACCCCGGTGTGGCGTCCCGTTTCTCGCGCACCATCACCTTCGGCGACTACGCGCCCGAGGAGCTGCTGCGGATCGTCGAGCAGCAGGCGGACGAGCACGAGTACCGGCTCGGCGACGGCGCGCCGGAAGCCCTGCTGAAGTACTTCACGGTGCTGCCCAAGGGTCCGGCCTTCGGCAACGGCAGGACCGCCCGGCAGACGTTCGAGTCCATGGTGGAGCGGCACGCCGGCCGGGTGGCCCAGTTCTCCGAGGTGTCGACCGACGATCTCAGTCTGCTGTTTCCGGAGGATCTGCCAGAACTCCCGTGACCGGACCGGAACCAGCCTCTCCGGCGTCTCCCCCGGGAGGGCCCAGGTTCTGATGTGCCGCCTGGTGTGCGGCTTGGCGCGGCACCGCCGTCGCCAGCCGGTCCAGCAGCGCCCCGCGCTCCTCGGCGAACGCCGGGTCGGCCTGGTAGTCGGAGTGGCCCAGGACCGGGTCGGGCAGCGGGTGCTCGCGGGTTCTGCCGTAGGCGGCCGGATCGAGCAGTGGTCCCCGGTCGACGTCACCGTCGCGCAGCACCCAGCCCCCGATGGGGTCCGTGGCCCGCCACAGATTGCGCCAGCAGGGCACTTCCCGGTGCAGCCGGTCCAGGCAGTCGGGCCCGAAGTACGCCGGGAACCACCGCCCGTACAGCCGCTCCAGCGGTGAGCCGTAGGTGAGCAGCGCGACCCTGCTGCGGGTACGGGCGGGCAGCTGCCAGACCGCGGCCGCCGCCAGCACGCTGCCCTGTGAGTGGCCCGAGATGACGAGCCTGCCGCCGGTGCGGTCGGTCCAGGTGAACATGCGCCACGTCAGGTCGGGAACCGCGCGCTCGGCGTAGCAGGGCGGCGCGAAGGGGTGCGCCGCGCGTGGCCAGAAGGTGCCGACGTCCCAGAGGATGCCGACGCTGCGCCGCGCCGACGCGTCACGGTACGCGCGCCTGCCAAGGGTGACGAACAGTATGAAGCCGAGACCGACCAGCCAGGACCCTGCCGCCTGCGCGGCGTCGGTGGCGGCCGCGATGAAGGAGGGCGCGTCGTCGGCCGCCCGGCCCGGCACCTGCTCGCTGAGCCAGGAGCCGGTCAGCGCGCCTCCTCCGAGCAGCAGGGTGGCCGCCGAGACGATACCGACGAACGGCGGTGCGGCGTCGGTGAGCTGGGCGCGGGCCCGGATCCCGGCGATCTGCCGGGTGCGCACGGTGTCCGGTTTCTCGTGCGGGTAGTCCGTCATGAGGGTCGCCGCGATGCGGCGTTCGCGGTGCAGTGTGCGCAGGGCGTAGTAGGCGACCGGGAGCAGCAGCAGGAGCAGCAGCACCGGGATGACGGACGCCTGCCAGCTGAGCAGCACCGGCGGTCCCGCGATGGAGCTCTTCCTGCCCATCCCGGGGGTGCCGGGCCCGTCGAGCCAGTCGGCCACGCGCTGGGCGACGCCGCCGGTCATCACGCCGCCGAGCGCGCAGGCGAGCAGGGCGACCGCGGGCCCGGCCAGTCCGCGCAGTGCGGTACGGGTGTGGGGAGACCGGCGGTACATCGCCATGGCGACAGCGGTCAGCACGACGACGAGAGCGAGTTGGGCGAGGGTCAGGATGCCGAAGCTGCGGTCGCCCGGGAGGGTGCCGCTCGACTGCCAGCCGGGCCGCGACCATGCGGCGTAGAGGGCGGAGAGTCCGAGCAGGGTCAGTGCGCCGCCCGGCAGCAGGGTGACGACGGCCCGGTCGAGTTCCTCGTCGAGCCGGGTCTCGGTACGGCCCCTGCGGCAGACCACCCACACCACAACTGCGGCCGCCACGAGGAGCGTTGCCTCAAGGAGCCAGCCGATGGCCTCCAGGAGGGTCGCCGACGAGCGGCGGTCGAAGGCGGCCGTGGCGACAGTGAGCGCGGCGGCGACGGTCAGGAATCCGGCGGCGGTGTGTGCCGCGCGCAGCCGGGCCACGAGCCTGCGCCCGTACCAGAACCCGGGCCTGCCGAGCGCGGGCCCGGGGCCCCCGCCGTCGCCGTCGCCGTCGCCGTCGCCGGGATCTCCGGCATCCGCCGCACGGGCGTCGTCGCCCAGCGGCTGCTGGGACTCGTACGCGCTCCAGGTGCGGTTGGAGAGGTACCAGAGCAGCGCCGTCAGAGCCGAGGGGACGAGCGCGGCCGCGGCCAGCCTCCGGCCGGGCTGCGCCCACCAGCCGCCGTGCGCGGCGGCCAGGAACCCGAGCCAGGACTTGCCGTCGGAGCAGCCGGACGATCCGGCGCACTGCCAGGCCGTCAGATCGAGTGCCACTTCGCAGGCCGAGGCGACCAGCAGCACGGTCAGGCTGAGCGCGACGAGCCGTACCAGCACGCCGTACAGCCGGACCACACGTAACCCGCCGCGGCCGGACGGCAGCATCCAGTGGGCGAGGTTGACGACCATGAAGGGGAGCAGCAGCAGCCACAGGGCGCGGGCGCTGTTGCCGGAGGTGAGGTTGGACCAGACGTACGCCTCGGGGACCGGCCGGCCCCTGGTGTTCTGCGGGTGCGCGTCGGCGTCGGTGTCGACGGCACGGCGGTAGACGGCCGCCGTCTCGTCGCCGGTGATCCGGACGGTGTGCGCGTCACCGAGCATCCCCTGCGGGGTGGCTCCGCCGACGCCGTGAACGAGGAGTTCGAGGGCGGGGGCACCGCTCTCACCGGGGGACGGGGGTGGGGACACTGCGGTGGCTCGCTCTCGTGAAGGGGACGGTCGGCGGTGTGTCCAGAATCCCGGATGGCTGCGGCCCGCCGCACGTCTCTCACTGAATCTCCCCCCGGAAGAGGACGGACAACCAGTGGCGCGGCGGAGAACTCTGCGTGCGAGGATGGGGGATCCCCGTTGGCCAGGGGTGAGGGTCTTCTGTTCGGACCGGGCCGGACCCCGCGGGCCCCGGCCCGGTCCAGACGGAAGATCCTGGCTTCCGGCCACCGCATCGGCGCGTGGAAGGACCGGACTCTGCGGTGAGCGACAATCAGAATCTGCTCGCGGAGCAGCGTCGCGCCCTGATCCTCGACGAGGTACGGCGGCGGGGCGGAGTCCGCGTCAACGAACTCACCCGCAAGCTCAACGTCTCGGACATGACGGTCCGCCGGGATCTGGACGCGCTGGCGCGCCAGGGTGTCATCGAGAAGGTGCACGGCGGCGCGGTGCCGGTGGTCGAGGCGTCCACGCACGAGCCGGGGTTCGAGGCCAAGTCCGGTCTCGAACTGAGCGCCAAGGAGGACATCGCGCGGGCCGCGGCGGCGATGGCCGCGCCCGGCAGTGCCATCGCCCTGTCCGGCGGGACCACGACCTACGCCCTCGCCCAGCAGCTGCTGGACGTGCCGGATCTGACCGTGGTGACGAACTCGGTGCGTGTCGCCGATGTCTTCCACGCCGCTCAGCGGGTCATGGGCGGGGGCGGGCAGCGGCCGGGCGCCGCGACGGTGGTGCTGACCGGCGGGGTGCGTACGCCGTCGGACTCGCTGGTGGGCCCGGTGGCCGACCAGGCGATCAGGTCGCTCCACTTCGATGTGCTGTTCCTCGGTGTGCACGGCATATCGGCAGAGGCAGGGCTCTCCACGCCCAATCTCGCGGAGGCGGAGACGAACCGCAGGTTCGTGCAGTCCGCGCGGCGGGTGGTGGTGGTCGCCGACCACACCAAGTGGGGCACAGTCGGGCTGAGTTCGTTCGCGGCGCTGGAGGACGTGGACGCGTTCGTCACCGACTCCGGGCTGTCCGAAGAGGCGCGCGAGGAGATCACCGAGTATCTGCCGGGTCTTGTCGTGGCGGGTGGCCGCGAGGACACCGGCTGACGGGCGGACCCGGCCACGCGCTCCATGCTCCGCGGTGGGGCGATCCGAACCCCCGGCGGCCACGAAGAACCTTGCGGGGGGTTCGGACGGCGCAGCCGTACGGGCCCGCGAACCCACCGGCCAGGAAAGGAAGTCCCGCGCGTGTCCGAACGGCGCAATGACGGCGTGCAGCAGCCCGCCCTGATACTCACCAGGCCCTGCACGGCCCCGAAGGCCGCGGTGCTGCTGCTGCACGGCGGCCGGGCCGACGGTCTGCGTCCGCCGCCGCCGTGGAATCTGCCGGAGGTGCGGATGCGGCCCATCGCCTCGCGGATCGCCGGGGCCACGGCGGGGCACTCGGTGCTGCTGGGGCGGGTCCGCTACCGGTACCACGGCTGGAACGGCACCCGCGCGGACGCCGCGCACGACGCGCGGCGCGCCCTCGATGAACTCGCCGCAACCGCGGGCGACATCCCGGTGGTTCTCGTCGGGCACTCCATGGGCGGCCGTGCGGCGCTGAGCGCGGCCGCGCACCCGTCGGTACGCGCGGTGGTCGGCCTGGCCCCCTGGTGCCCGCCGGACGAGGCGGCCGGTCATCTGCACGGCCGCACGGTCGTGCTGCTGCACGGGGACCGGGACCGTACGACCGATCCCGGGGAAAGCGCCGCGTTCGTGCGCCGGGCCCGGGAATCCGGTGCCCGGGCGTGCGCCCTGACGGTCACCGGCGGGGATCACGCGATGCTCCGCAGGCCCGGACTCTGGCACGCCCTCACGGCCGGTACGGTCACGGGCCTGCTGGAACTGGCGCCGCTGCCCCGGATGGTGGACTGGGCGCTGGAATCCGGGGCGGCCCGGACGGAGTGAGCCCGGCCGCCGGACCGCGCGCCGCGACGGTGTCAGCGCGCGGCGGCGCCGCGGCGCGCGGTCCGGCTCACCTTCGACGCCCAGGCGACCAGCGGCAGTTGGAGCGGCAGGCGGGCGAGCGCCGCTGCCTTCAGCGGCGCGGGCCGGTGCCGCCAGTCGTACGCCATCTGCACGTTCGCGGGGAAGACCGCCACGAAGAAGCCGGCGGCGGCGCGCGCGCTGACCCCTCGGGTGGCGGGCAGCGCCACACCCGCCGCGAGCAGCAGCTCGACCACTCCGCTGACCTGGGTGTAGGTCCGGGCCCTGCCGGGCAGCCAGGGCGGCACCGTGGTGTCGAACGGGCGCGGAGCCAGGAAGTGAGCCGCTCCCGCACCGGCCAGGAGGGCCACCAGATACTTCGTCGGACGGTCAGCGGCCGGCATGAGCCCTCCAGAGTTCGGTGCGCTGCGGCGTACACATCGCACAGGTGCGCGTACGGAGTGATTCTTACTTGCCGGTAGCTTCCTTGGGAAGCCCGGCGTCGCGTCGTCCGCGCGGACGCCCGCCTCCCCCGGTACAGACAGCTGATAAAGCGTCAGCTATGGTATGCGGGCCTGTCCCCACCGACCTCTGGAGGTGCGGCCCGATGGCTCACCGACTCCGCCCCGTCGGCCTCGACTTCATCGAGACCGCACCGCTGCGCCTGGTCTTCGCCGCAGGAGTGTCCGCCGCCCCCGACGCCGTCTACCGGGCGCTGGCCGAGGACATCGCGGGCTGGCCGTCCTGGTTCACCGCGGTCACCATGTGCCGCGCCACCAAGGGCGGCCGCGAGGTGCGGCTCAAGGGCGGCACCCGCTTCCAGGAGTCGGTGGTCGCCGCGGAGCCCTCGACCCGGTACGCCTACCGGATCGACGAGAGCAACACCCCGGGCCTGCGGGCCCTGCTGGAGGAGTGGCGGCTCACCGCGACGGACTCCGGGACCCGCGTCCAGTGGACTTTCGCCGCGGACGGGCTCGCACCGCTGCTCACCGGGATCCGGTTGGGCCGGTCCGGTCTGGGGCGGGCCTTCCGCGACGCGACGCGCAATCTGGACGGCCGGATCGCCGCGGCCACCGCATAGACCGGGCCCTCAGCCGGACCGGCCGGACCGGATCCGCCGGACCGGCCGGACCAGATCCCCCGCCGGTCCGGACCAGGCCCTCAGTCGGTCCAGACGCCCGTGGCCAGCAGCCTCTCGATGGCCGTGGCGTACGGCGTGATGTCGAGCCCCTGCTCCTCCAGCCAGCTGTCGGAGTAGTACTTGTCCAGGTAGCGGTCGCCCGGGTCGCAGAGCAGGGTGACCACGCTGCCCGTACTCCCATCGGCCACCATCTCGGCGACGATCTTCAGCGCGCTCCACAGCCCCGTACCGGTCGATCCGCCCGCCTTGCGGCCGATGGCGCGGTCGAGGGCGCGGACGGCGGCGACGCTGGCCGCGTCCGGGACCTTCATCATCCGGTCGATGGCACCGGGCACGAAGCTCGGTTCCATCCGGGGCCTGCCGATGCCCTCGATACGTGAGCCGCAGTCACTGGTCGCGGTCGGGTCGTTCCGGGTCCAGCCGTCGAAGAAACAGGAGTTCTCCGGATCGGGGACGCAGATCCGGGTGTCGTGCTGCATGTAGTGCACATAGCGGGCGATCGTCGCGGATGTGCCGCCCGTCCCCGCGGTCGCCACGATCCAGGCGGGCTCGGGGTACCGCTCCAGCCTCAGCTGCTGGTAGATGGACTCGGCGATGTTGTTGTTGCCGCGCCAGTCCGTGGCCCGTTCCGCGTACGTGAACTGGTCGATGTAGTGGCCGCCGGTAGACGCTGCGAGCGAGGCGGCTTCCTCGTACATCTTCCTCGAGTCGTCCACGAAGTGGCACTGCCCGCGGTGGAATTCGATCAGCCGGCACTTCTCCGGGCTGGTCGTACGCGGCATGACGGTGATGAAGGGGACGCCGATGAGCTTGGCGAAGTACGCCTCGGAGACCGCTGTCGAACCGCTGGACGCCTCGATGACCGGCTTGCCGGGCCGGATCCACCCGTTGCAGAGCCCGTAGAGGAAGAGCGAGCGGGCGAGCCGGTGCTTCAGGCTGCCCGTGGGGTGGGTGGACTCGTCCTTGAGATAGAGGTCGATGCCCCACTCCTCCGGCAGCGGAAACCGCAGCAGATGGGTGTCCGCGGACCGGTTGGCATCGGCCTGGACCTTGCGGACGGCCTCCTTGAGCCAGGCCCGGTACTCCGGGTCGCTGCGGTCCACATCGGCGGTCGCCGCCGCTCCGCCCCCCGGTCCCTGTGCGCTCGTACTCACGCGTGCCGCCCCTCATGGTTTCCGCTCCGGTCTCCACCGTGACCATACCCGCCCCACCTGCACAAACGTTCACTTTGACCACCCATAGGGCTGACTTGTGGAACCGCTGGACACACCGGCACATGCCAATGCGGAGCCGTTACCCCCGGTGTACTGGTGCGCGGGCCCGAGCCCCGGCACACTTCCCGGAGGGAGACGAACAGAAGAGGGCGGGGAGCGCGATGTCGGAGGCAGAATTCACTGCGACGGGTGTACGGATCGAGCGGTGGACCCGTTCGCTCACCCGGGCCGGACAGGTACTGATCAAGGACGGCAGGCTGGCGCTGCTCACCAGCAGCGGACGCGAGATCGACAGCGCCCCGCTGACCACCGTCAGCGCGGGAAAGCCGTGGTTCGCCAAGGTCGGCCGCATGGTGGCGACCGTCAACGGCACTCGCTACCGGCTCACGATGGGCCAGCGGAACATGCCGCTCGACAGCTCCAGGTCGGTCTCCAGGTTCCTGGACGCGGTCCACAGGGGCAGCAGGCGCTGAGCCCGGCGCGAGTTGCGAAGCCCCACCCCCTGGGTGACTCTGGTGTCACATCACTAACGGTTTACCGGCAGTCACGCTGAGAACAGCTCTCCGCCGGGCCACTTCGCCTTCTTCCGGACCTCATTCGGGGAGTCGCTGCCGTGATCACCCAGCCAACCAGGCACTGCGCGGTAGAACTTCAAGCGCTGCCGTCCCGCATCGGGCAAGTCCGCAGAATCGTATCGGCGCAACTGCGCTACTGGCATCTAGATCCCCTGATCGACCAAGCAGCGCTGGGCGTCACCGAGTTACTCACCAATGTCCACCGGCACGCCCAGCCGGACAAACTGTGCACCGTGGAGATGGATCTGCTGCTCGACCGGCTCACTGTCTCCGTCCGCGACCACGACCCCCGGATGCCCATGGTGTGCGACGCCGAGCAGTTCGCCACCTGCGGGCGCGGCCTTTCGATGATCGCCGCTGTCAGCGAGTGCTGGGGCGTACGGCCGCACGGGGCGACGGGGAAGGTCGTGTGGTTCACGCTGCCGGCCGCTCCGCCCGCCACACCACTCGCCCATCGCACTCCGGTGTACGGCGCGACGACATCCGGGCCGTTCGCCGACGACCGCCCGGTGGACCGGTCGGCGCTGGTGAGCTGACCGGCGGCCGGACGGTCACGGGGGCCCGCAGCATCGCTGCGGGCCCCCACGCCGGGACGAGGTGACGGGTCAGAGGGGCCCGCCCCTGGAGACGTGGCCGAACTGCTCGTCCAGGACGGACAGCCGGCGCCAGTACTCCTCCTCGTCGATCTCTCCGGAGGCGAACCTGCGGCCGAGAATCGCGATCGGCGCGGGCTCGCCCTGGGCGGAGCTCATCCGGCCGGGGCCCTGCCACGGGCCTCGCCTGCCGCGCCACACGGTACGGCGCAGAACGGTGACGACCGTGAAGATGACCACCGCCCAGAGGAACGGGAAGAACAGGATCCACGGCCCGGGTCCTGCGAAAGCCAGCGTGTTCATGTCGGTTCAGCTCCTCGGTGGGAAAGTTCCCAACTGGTTCCCTGCTGACATCGAGCCTCTCTCGACGAGCGGCCCACGGCGTCGTACGGCCAGCGGCAGTGCGCCTGCTCCGACGGGAGTACGAGGAGGTTGGGCGGGAGTACGGGGAGGCTCTCCGGGAGTACGTGGAGTACGGCAGGCCGCCCCTGCCCGGAGCAGGGGGGCCGTGTCCGGCTCACCGCCCGGTCCGTCTCAGCTCGCGTGGACGCGCTCGCCGCCGACGTACGTGAGCGCCACGCCCGTACCGCCGATCTCCTCCGGCGGTCCGGCGAACGGGTCGCGGTCGAGCACGACCAGGTCGGCGAGGGCTCCGACGCGGATGGCACCGCCGTCGTCGAGGCCGTTCACATGGGCCGAGCCCGCCGTGTAGGCCTTCAGCGCGGTGCTGAGGCCGAGACGCTGCTCGGGCAGGAACGGCGGGCGGTTCTCGCCGTGGACGCTCCGGTTGACCGCGACATGGATGCCCTGGAGCGGGTCGGGGCTGCTCACCGGCCAGTCGCTGCCCGCGGCCAGAGTGGCCCCGGCGCGCAGCAGATCGGCGAACGGGTACTGCCGGGAGGCGAGTTCACCGCCCAGGAAGGGGATGGTGAGATCGTCCATCTGCGGCTCGTGGGTCGCCCACAACGGCTGAAGGTTGGCGATCGCGTCCAGCTGGGCGAAGCGCGGCACATCGTCCGGGTGGACGACCTGGAGGTGGGCGAGGTGGTGCCGGTTGCCGCGGCGGCCGTTGGCTGTCAGAGCCGCCTCGACGGCATCCAGGGCCTCGCGTACGGCACGGTCGCCGAGCGCATGGAAGTGGACCTGGAAG
Organism: Streptomyces sp. NBC_01197; assembly: GCF_036010505.1. Lineage (NCBI taxonomy): Bacteria > Bacillati > Actinomycetota > Actinomycetes > Kitasatosporales > Streptomycetaceae > Streptomyces > Streptomyces sp. NBC_01197. Next base: position 7,040,321 of record NZ_CP108569.1, on the reverse strand, counting down.
TCCAGTGCGTCCAGCGCGGTGACATGGTCACGCAGCGCGGCCGGGTCGACGAAGCTGAGACCGCTGTTGACGGTGGCGCAGCCGCAGGAGTCCAGGTAGGGGGCGGTCATGGCGGCGGTGAAGTTCTCCGTGATGCCGTCCTGCATGATCTTGACGGAGTCGGCCCGGAAGCGCCCTGCGCGCAACTTCGCACGCCGTTCCACGAGTTCGGGTATCTGCTCGGCGCCCCGCGAACGGTCCCACCACAGCGCGCCGTTGACGCGGGCGGTGAGGCGTCCGTCGCGGGCGGCGGTGGAGTAGGCGTCCGAGACGTCGGGCCCGCCGTTGAAGACGCCGAGGATGGCGTCCTGCCAGCCGGTGATTCCCAGCGAGTGCAGTACGGCCTGGGCGCGCAGCAGCCCCGTGACGCGCTCGGCGGTGGTGGTCTGCGGGACGAGGCGTGCGACCAGGCCGGTCGCGCCCTCCTGGAGCATTCCGCCGGGGGTGCCGTCGGGCTCGCGCTCGATCCGGCCGTCGGCCGGGTCGGTGGATCCGGCGGTGAGGCCGGCGAGTTCCAGGGCACGGGTGTTGGCCCAGGCGCCGTGGTGGTCCCGGTTGAAGAGCAGTACCGGGCGGTCGGCGACGACGGCGTCGATGAGCTGCCGGGTGGGCACACCGTCCGGGAAGGACTCCATCGACCAGCCGCTGCCCGTGATCCACTCGCGTTCGGGGTGGGCCACGGCGAACGCGGCGATCCGGCTCAGGTACTCCTTGAGATCGGTGGTGCCGGTGAGGTCGCACTCGCCCAGCTCGACGCCCCCGAAGACGGCATGGACATGAGCGTCGGTGAAGCCGGGGACCAGCAGCCGCCCGGCCAGGCCTATCACCTCGGTACGGGGTCCGATCAGCTCGCGCACCTCGCTCCCTCCGACGGCGACGATCCGGTCGCCGCGGACAGCCACCGTGTCCGCACAGCGGTGGGCCTGGTCGGTGGTGAAGGCGGGGCCGCCGGTGAAGACGAGATCGGCGTGGGTGGTCATGCGGTACTCCGTAAGTTGTCAGGCGGCCCGGGAGGGCCGGGTGTGGCTGATGCGGCTGGTGCGGGTAAGGCGCGTGGGCGGGTAAGGCGCGTGGTGCCGCTGTGCGGGTCGGACGGTGAAGCAGGTCGCGGTGGGGTCAGACGGGGGTGGGCCCGGGACCGAGCAGGTCGAGGGCGTCGGCGTCGGTGGCCAGGCCGGTCCTGAAGTACGGGGACTTTCGGCCCCACTTGGCCCAGGCGGCCGCCAGCACACCGGACACGACCATCAGCACCGGCACCATCAGGGCGAACCAGCCGTTGTCCGCGTTGAGCGCGAAGTGGTCGGTTGACGTGGCGTACCCCCAGCACATATAGCCGCCCAGCGCGAACAGCACCAGCGCACTCAGCACCGGGGCGACGACGGAGCCCAGCGCCTCCCCGGGGCCGCTGCGCAGCAGGCAGCGGAAGCGTACGGCTGCCGCGAGCGCGGTGAGACCGTAGTACAGGGCGACGACGATGCCTATGGCGTTGACCGCCGCGCTGATCAGGTCGCTGACCCGCGGAATGACCAGCGACGCCACGGCGACCAGCGCGGCGATCGCGCCGACCAGGAGGGTACCCAGGGCGGGTGTGCCGTACTTCGGGTCGATCCGGGTCCAGACCCGGCCCAGGGTGCGGTCGCGTCCCATGGCGAACATCCCGCGCACGGTCGGGATGACGCCGGACTGCAGTGAGGCCACGGCGGAGAACATCAGCGCGATCAGGGGGAGCGCCGCCAGCGGCTGGTGGGCCAGCCGGTTACCGAAGAAGGTGAGCCCCTCGGCGCCGTGGTCGGCCAACTCCCCGGGGGAGAGCACCCGTTGGAAGGCCGTCCCGCCGAGAAGGAACAGGGCCAGCATCGTCACCAGGGCGATCATCCCGCCCCGGGAGGCGTCGCGCGGGTCGCGGACCTCCTCCGAGACGCTGAACGCGGCATCGAACCCCCAGTAGCAGAAGACCGCCAGCACCATCCCCTGGGCGAGCCCCGAGAGGGAGGGGATGGTGAAGGGGTTGAACCAGTCGAAGGTGAAGGGATGGGTGCCCGCGAAGAGCCCGTACCCACAGAAGCCCAGCAGTACCAGGTACTCGAACACCAGCAGATAGCGCTGAATACGGGCGGCGACGTCGATGCCGGTAACCGCGGCGGCGGTGACGAGGGCCAGGACCACCATCCCGATCAGGGTGGTCTGCAGGGTGTTCCCGGGGTCAAGGACAAGTCCGGCTGCGGAGTGCAGTCCGGCCTCGCCCGCCAGTTGCAACAGCACGGAGCCGGTGACGGTGGTGGTGTACGCGAGGAAGACCACGGTGCCGACGATGTTCACCCAGCCGGACAGGAATCCCAGCCACGGGCTGAGTGAACGCCCCACCCAGACATAGCTGTTGCCGCAGTTGGGCTCGACCCGGTTGAGACGGCCGAAGGCCGCGGCGATGCCGAGGACCGGCAGGAAGGCCAGCAGCATGATGATGGGCAGATGGAGACCGACCACCCCGGCGATCAGGCCCAGACCGATGCCGATACTGGATGTGGCGGCTGTGCTGGACGCGGCGATCACCACGCCGTCCACCACGCCGAGGGACTTTCTCAGGTCTGCTGTCATCGGGCCACCGCTGCTCTCGCTAGTGCCTCGACAGACACTGCCTTCGCCTGCCGGAGCCACATGGAAGCGCGCCGCCTCTTACCAAGTCAACGATGTTGACATAAGGTCGCGGCCATGACGGACGGAAGCGGACGGCAGGTCACGACCGGAGCACGTAGGCGGCGCACCAAGCAGGGCACGGTGCTCTCGGAGAAACTGATCGTGGATACCGCGCTGCGGCTGATCCGGCAGCACGGCGCGGAGGCGCTCACCGTACGGCGGCTGGGCGCTGCCCTGGGGGCGGACCCCAGCGCGCTGTACCGCTACTTCCCGAACACCGACGGGCTGCTGCTGGCCGTCGCCGACGAGCTGATCGGCCAGTCGTTCGCGGGCTGGGCGCCGACCGGGGACTGGCGGAAGGACCTGCGTGAGCAGGGACTTCGGATGCACGCCGCGTACCAGGAGCATCCGCAGGCAGCGATGCTGGCGGCGCACCGGGTCACCGGACGGCCGCACGAGGTGAACGCGGTCGAGTCGATCCTTGGGGTGCTGCGCGATGGCGGCTTCCCGGACCCGGAGGCGGTGCGGATCTACCACAGCTTCGTCGACACCAGCCTCGCCTTCGCGGCACTGGACGCCGGCACCATGGCCCTGCCACCGCAGGCGCGGGAGGCGGAGCGGCAGGTCTGGCACCGCACCTACGCGGTGCTGCCGGCCGGCACCCATCCCCATATCGCGGCGACGGCGACGCTTCTGCTGGCGGAGATGCAGTGCACCGCCTACGCACAGAGCCTTGACCTGCTGCTGGAGGCGGCGTCCGCGCGGCTCGCCCTGCTGAACGGGACCGCTCCGCCCGGAACGGGGAGGGAACACCGGCGCTCCGGCCAGGGCACATAGCTTGAGCAGCCCGGGTAAGCCTGAGTGGCCCCGCGTGGACCTGAGTGGCCCGCGTAAGCCCGGGCGGTCCATGTAAGCAAGGTGTCCGCACGGGCTGAGCCGGGCCTCCCCCGCTCTCAGCCGATGATCGAGAGCGGGTCGTCGAGGACCGGCTGCCAGGCCAACTCGGCTGCGCCCACCAGGCTGTTGTGCTCCAGCGTGCACGGCAGGATCGGCACCCCGCCGCTGCGCCCCCACAGGCTCCGGTCGGCGACGACCGCGCGCAGCCGCTCCGGGTCCGCGTCGAGCAGTTCGCGGTGGAGCCCGCCGAGGATGATGCGGTCCGGGTTGAGGATGTTGACGAGTCCGGCCAGGCCGAGCCCGAGGCGGTCGACGATCTCCTGTGCGGCGATCCGTACCCCCGGATCGTCGTACTCCGTACGGAGGATGTCGCGGGACTGCTGGAGCAGCGAGACCTCGGGGCCCGGGGTGCGTCCGGCCGCGGTCAGGAAGGCGAGCGGGTCGGTCTCGACATCGAGGCAGCCCCGGCTTCCGCAGTAGCAGGGGCGGCCCTCCGGGTTGACGGTGACGTGCCCGACCTCCAGGGCCAGGCCCGAACTCCCGGTGTGCAGACGGCCGTCGAGGACCAGGGCGCCGCCGACCCCGCGGTGTCCGGTAGCCACACAGAGCAGGTGCTGTGCGCCGCGGCCCGCTCCGTGCCGGTGTTCGGCGAGCGCCGCCAGGTTGACGTCGTTGCCGGTGAAGGCGGGCCCCGTGATGCCTGCCGCGCGGACCCGGTCGGCGAAGATGTCGCGGACCGGGGCTCCCGCGGGCCACGCCAGGTGCAGCGGGTTGAGCGCGGTGCCCTCCGGCTCGGCGACGGCCGACGGCACCGCCAGTCCCGCTCCGACGCAGCGCAGACCGCTGTCGCGCAGCAACGCGGCCCCCTCGTCGACGACCGCGCCGAGGACCTGCGCGGGGTCGGCGGAGACCGTGACACAGCCGGGCGAGGTGGCGACCGCCCGGCCGCCGAGCCCGATGAGCGCGGCGCGGAAACCGTCCGCGTGCACCTGCGCGGCGAGCACGACGGGTCCGCTGTTGTTGACGGACAGCCGGTGCGAGGGCCTGCCCTGGGAGCCGGCGGCGGCGCCGGGGCGCGAGTCGACCTGGATCAGCCCGAGCGATTCGAGCTCGGCCGCGACCGCTCCTGCGGTGGCGCGGGTGACGCCGAGCTCCGCCGTGAGCACCGCCCGGGTGGGCGCCCGGCCTGTGTGGACCAGTTCCAGCGCCGGTCCCAGCGCGCTGCGTCCACGCTCCAGTCTGGTCCGGTTGGTCGTCACCTTGCCGTTCATGGGGGCGAGTCTCCCATGATCCCGGGCGGCGGAAGACGAGCCGGTACCGCCCTTGTTCCCGGTCGGCGCTCCCCCTATGCTTCTTTTGTGCCGAATCTAAACAAAGTCGGGACGGCTCTCTCTGGGGGTCCCGGCGAAAACAGCGCCATACCCTCCCTGCTCCGTCTGCGGGTCATCCTCACCGTCTTCTTCGCCCTGGACGGCTTCGTGTTCGCCGGCTGGGTGGTCCGCATCCCCGCGATCAAGCAGCAGACCGGCGCTTCGGCGAGCGCGCTCGGCCTGGCGCTGCTGGGAGTGTCCGCGGGGGGTGTGATCACGATGATGCTCACGGGGCGGCTGTGCCGGCGCTTCGGCAGCCATCCGGTCACGGTCGCCTGCGCGGCCCTCCTCGCGCTGAGCATCGCGCTGCCGCCGCAGACGCACTCGGCGCTCGCTCTCGGCCTGGTCCTGCTGGTCTTCGGGGCCGCGTACGGTGGGCTCAACGTCGCGATGAACAGCGCCGCCGTCGATCTGGTCGCCGCGCTGCGCCGCCCGGTCATGTCCAGCTTCCACGCCGCGTTCAGCCTCGGCGGCATGGTCGGAGCGGGTGCGGGCGGACTCGTCGCGGGCCGGCTGTCGGCGGCGTCCCATCTGCTCGGCCTGACCGTCATCGGACTCCTGGTGACCTGCGCCGCCGGACGCGGCCTGCTCCGGCACCCGGTCCCGGTCCCGCCCACTGCGACAACACGGGCCCCGGTACAGGACGCGGCGCCGCTGCGCCTGGGTAGCCATACCGGGCGGCTGGTGCTGGTCTTCGGGACGATCGCCCTGTGCACCTCGTACGGGGAGGGTGCGATGGCCGACTGGAGCGCCCTGCACCTGAAGCAGGATCTCCATGCGCATCCGGGGATCGCGGCCGCCGCGTACTCGCTCTTCGCACTGGCCATGACTGTCGGCCGGCTCTCAGGCACCGCGCTCCTGGAACGTCTCGGCCAGACCCGCGCCCTCGTCGGAGGCGCGACCGTCGCGGCCGCCGGACTGCTGCTGGGGGCGCTCGCACCCACGGTCTGGCTGGTGCTGGCCGGCTTCGCGGTGGCCGGTCTTGGCCTCGCCAACAGCTTTCCCGTGGCGATCGCCCGGGCCGGCGCCCTGGCGGGTCCCGGCGGGGTCGCCACCGCGTCCACCCTGGGTTACGGGGGCATGCTCATCGGCCCGCCCGTGATCGGCTTCGTCGCGGACTGGCTGTCGCTCCCCGTCGCCCTCACCACGGTGGCGCTGCTCGCCGCGGTCGCCGCCCTGATCGGATACGCCACCCGCAACGCATCGGCTTCCGAGGCCGCCTGAGGCCCTGACACAATCGCCCGCATGGAGCCCCTGCCGACCGAGGTACTCGTCCGGGCCCTCGACCGCGAGGGCCGTCTGCTCACCACGGCGGCCGCGCGTGCGGGGACCGGGTCCACGGTGCCCACCTGCCCCGGCTGGCACGTACGGGACCTGCTCCGGCACACGGGCGCGGTGCACCGCTGGGCAACGGCCTTCATCACCGAGGGACACACCGGCTTCCGCCGGGCCGGCGCCGAGCCCTCTCTCGACGGGGACGGGCTCGTCGAGTGGTTCAGGGAAGGGCACCAGACGCTGGTGGCCGCTCTGACTGCCGCGCCGGAAAACCTGGACTGCTGGACCTTTCTGCCCGCGGCGTCCCCACTGGCGTTCTGGGCACGGCGGCAGGCGCACGAGACCGCCGTGCACCGGATGGACGCCGACACGGCGCTCGGCGCCGAACAGGGTTCGCCGGCACCGGAGTTCGCGGCGGACGGCGTCGATGAACTGCTGTGCGCGTTCCACGCGAGGTCCAGGAGCCAGGTGCGTACGGAGGTGCCGAAGGTGTTCCGGGTGCGGGCCACCGACACCGGGGACGTATGGACCGTCCGGCTCTCGGCGGGACCACCACAGGCCGAGCGCACCGGCGACGGCGCCCCCGCCGACTGCGAGCTGAGCGGGGACGCCGCGCTGCTCTACGCGACGCTCTGGAACCGCCGCCCGCTCTCTGCCGTGTCCATCGCGGGCGATGCGTCCCTGGCCCGGCTGTGGCGGGAGACCTCGGCGATCACCTGGTCCTGACGCGTTCGCGTTCGCCTCGTCCTGAGCGGGGTGGGCTGCGCATCGGTTGGGGCCGCCGGGCGGTACGGCGGCGGCCCGCGGTCAGCCCAGCCAGCCGGGGCGCACCAGCCCCGACTCGTACGCCAGGACCACGAGCTGGGCCCGGTCGCGGGCGCCGAGTTTCACCATGGCGCGGCTGACATGGGTCTTGGCGGTGAGCGGGCTCACGACGAGCCTGCGGGCGATCTCCTCGTTGGAGAGGCCGATCCCGACCAGGGCCATCACCTCCCGCTCGCGTTCGGTCAGTCCGCCGAGGCCGGCGGCTGCGGCCGGTTCCTTGGAGCGCGCCGCGAACTCGGCGATAAGCCTGCGCGTCACGCCTGGCGAGAGCAGCGCGTCGCCGTCGACCACCGCCCGTACCGCGCGCAGCAGTTCTTCCGGCTCGGTGTCCTTGACCAGGAAACCGGAGGCTCCGGAGCGGATCGCCTCGAAGACGTACTCGTCGAGCTCGAAGGTGGTGAGCATGACCACCTTGACCCCGTCGAACTCCGGCTCCGCGGTGATCTTCCGGGTGGCGGCCAGGCCGTCGAGCAGCGGCATCCGGATGTCCATCAGCACGACGTCCGGCCGCAGTTCCCGTACCAGCGCCAGCGCCTCGGCGCCGTCGGCGGCCTCGCCGGCCACCTCGATGTCCGGCTGAGCCCCGAGCAGCGCCCGGAATCCGGCTCTGACCAGGGACTGGTCGTCGGCGAGCAGGACACGGATCACGGTGACTCCTCCGGTGCGGCGGGCGGTTCGGCGGGCGGTTCGGAACGAGGCGCGGAGGCGCCGCCGGTGAACGGAATCACGGCCTCGACCCGGAACCCGCCTCCGGGACGCGGACCCGCGTCGATCGTGCCACCCAGCGCGGCCGCCCGCTCCCGCATGCCCACCAGCCCGTTACCGCTCCCTTGGGCGTCGCCGCCGGTGGCCGGCCCCTCGTCCTCGATCCGCAGGTCCAGCCGCTGCGGGGCGTAGGCGAGGGTGACACGGGCGGAACGGGACCCGGAGTGGCGCACCACATTGGTCAACGCCTCCTGGACGATACGGAAAGCGGCGAGGTCGGAGCCGGGCGGGAGCTCCTTGCGTACGCCTTCCGTCACGGTGTCCACCGTGAGGCCCGCGGCGGATGCCTGCTCCACGAGTTCGGCGAGCCGGCCGAGTCCGGGGGCCGGCGCCCTCGGGGCCGCACCGGGCGCCCGCAGGGTGTCCAGCACCTGGCGCACCTCGCCCAGCGCCTCCTTGCTCGCGGCCTTGATGGTGGTCAGCGCGGTACGGGCCTGCTCGGGGTCGGAGTCCAGGAGGGCGAGGCCGACGCCGGACTGCACATTGATGACGGAGATGCTGTGGGCCAGTACGTCATGGAGTTCACGGGCGATACGCAGCCGTTCCTCGTCGGCGCGGCGCTTCTCGGAAGCCCGGCGTTCGGCGCGTTCGCGGGCCCATTGCTCGCGCCGTGCCCGGACGAGCTCGGAGGCGGCGAGGATCGCCACCACCCAGGCGGTGACCGCGAGTTCCTGCCCCCAGGGGGCTGCGTGGTCACCGGCGGGCGGGAGCCAGCGGTAGAGCCAGTGGGCGGTCAGGACGTGCCCGGCCCAGAGCATCGCGATGGCGGACCAGGCGGCATAGCGGTGGCCTGCGACGATGGCGCCGAAGCAGCCGACGGCGACGGTGAGGAAGACCGGTCCGTACGGATATCCGGCGCCCAGATAGACCATCGCGCAGGCCGCGGTGGCGAAGGCGGTGAGGACCGGGTACTTGAGTCGGAGCAGCAGGAACGCCTGCCCGGCCAGCAGCAGCAGCCTGGCCCGGACGTCGAGCGGGGCGCGGTAGCCGGCCTGCCCGTGGGCGGCGATGGTGGTCCCCACCAGGACGATCACGGTGAGGACGAGGGTGGAGCGCCACGGCACCCGGTGTGCGGGTGCCCCTGTCCATGGCGGCTGCCACCGGCCCGGGCCGCCGTCCTCCCGCACCGGGTGCCGGAGGCCGCGCCCGCCATGCCCGCCTCGTTCGCCACGCCCTCGTGACGTACGGCCACCGCCGGTCCGGCCACGCGTCCACGGTGGTCCGCCCCTCAGGGGTCCGCGTCGCTCGTCCGTGCCGGGCTCGTCCATGGAGGCAACGCTAGACCGGCGGGGGTGCCCGGGACGTCAGCCCGGCGTGGCGGTCAGGTCTACTCCCGGCGGAGTAGCCCGACGGAGTCGGCGAGGTTCTCCGCTGCCTGCTCGAAGAAGGCGTCGCGGTCCGTCACCACCCGGTTGAACTGGCCGAAGAGCTCGAACGAGATGAGCCCGAAGAGCTGCGCCCAGGCGACGGCGAGTGCGACAGCCGCGGCGGGCGGGAGGTCCGGGGTGATGTCGGCTGCGAGGCGCTCCGCCTCGGGCCGCAGCGCGGGGGCCACCGGCGGGAGCGCGAGGCCGTCGCCGCGGTACGCGTCGCGGGCGATGGAGATCAGGGCCAGGGCGACCCTGGACGCGGGGCCGATGGTCGCGCTGGGCGCGGTGTAGCCGGGGACCGGCGACCCGTAGATCAGGGCGTACTCGTGCGGGCGGGCCAGGGCCCAGCCGCGTACCGCTCTGCAGACGGTGACCCAGCTGGTACGGGCGGAGGCCCCCGGGGCGGCTCCGGCGAGAGCCGCCTCCGCGGTCTCGCCGACCGCGTCGTAGGCGTCGACGATGAGAGCGGTGAGGAGGTCGTCACGGCTCGGGAAGTAGCGGTAGAGCGCGGAGGAGACCATGCCCAGTTCGCGGGCGACCGCACGCAGGGAGAGTTTCGCGGCTCCCTCGTCAGCGAGTTGTCTGCGCGCCTCGTCCTTGATGGCTGCGGTGATCTCGGTGCGGGCTCGTTCTCTGGCTCCTCGGACAGCGCTCATGGTCGCCAGTCTGCCAGATTTCAGATCACCGATCCATAACGAGAGCAGCGCTCTTGCTTTGGATCAGTCATCCGAGGCAGACTGCTCACGAACGAGAGCACTGCTCACACTTCACTGAAGGAGTTCCCCCATGACCACCTACGTCAGGCAGCCCGGCTGGTTCACGGTCAAGGTGCTCAACCGGATGGTCGCCTGGCTGACCAGGCGCGGTCTCAGCGTCTGGGGATCCCGGGTCCTGGCGGTGCGCGGACGCAAGAGCGGCCAGTGGCGCCGCACCCCGGTCAACCTGCTGACGCTGGAGAGCGGGCAGTATCTGGTCGCCGCGCGCGGGCACGTCCAGTGGACCCATAACATGCGCGCGGCCGGTGGCGGTGAGCTGCTGCTCGGCCGCAGATCGCAGCCCTTCCGCGCGGTCGAGGTGACCGACGAGGAGAAGCCGGAGATCCTCCGCGCCTATCTCAAGCGCTGGAAGCTGGAGGTCGGGGCCTTCTTCGACGGAGTGAGCGCCGACTCGGCCGGAGAGGAACTCAGCCGGATCGCCCCCGACCACCCCGTCTTCCGCATCACGGCGCCGAATTGAGGTCCGGCCGGGCGCACGGTCGTCGTGACAGCCTCGCAGCGGTTGTTCCCCGCCGCCCAGGGCCTGCCTCGAGTCGTGATCACGGTCGAGAAAAGGGTTGGAGGAGTGATGACCGGGGCTGGTAACTTGCAGTCGACCGCGACACCGCCCGAGGAGGTGAGACCCGTGAACGCTGTATCGACGTGGGTGCTCCCCCTTCCCGTCACGGCCGGGCGATTGACGTAGGTATCGCCGGGAGCGCCTCGACAACAAGGCACTCCCGAAAGGCAACAGCTATGCACTCTCTGCATTTCACCGCCGAGTCCTCGTCGAACGGCGTGGTCGAGCGCGACTTCACCGTGGGCGGCGTCCCCGGAGTTCTCTGGTCACCGGCCTCCGCCACCGATCGAGCGCCCCTGGTCCTGATGGGCCACGGCGGCGGCGCCCACAAGAAGCATCGGGCCATGGCGGGCCGCGCCCGCCTTCTCGTGACCGGCTGCGGCTTCCATGCCGCCGTCATCGACGCACCCGGTCACGGCGACCGACCGCGCACCGCCCACGACGAGCGGGAGATCGCCGAACTGCGCAAGGCACAGGCGGCGGGCGAGCCGGAAGGCCCGATCGTCGTACGCTACAACGCCCGCCTGGCGGAGCTCGCCGTGCCCGAATGGCAGGCGGCCCTGGACGCCCTTCAGGAACTGCCGGAGATCGGCGCCGATGGGCCGGTCGGCTACGTCGGCATCGGCTTGGGCATGGCGATCGGGGTGCCGCTGGTGGCGGTCGAGCCCAGGATCACGGCCGCGGTCTTCGGCATGATGTGGCCCGACGCCCTGATCGAGAAGGCGAAGCGGATCACCGTCCCGATCGAGTTCGACGTGCAGTGGGACAACGAGCGCATCCCGCGTGAGGCCAGTCTCGCGCTGTTCGAAGCCTTCGCATCGGAGGAGAAGACGTTGCACGCCAACGCGGGCAAGCACATGGAGATGCCCAGGTTCGAGGCCGACAGCGCGGTCCGGTTCTTCGCCCGGCATCTCGGCGGGGCGGTCTCCTCACCGGCCTGAAGGTGAGCGGTAGCGGCGTCCGGTCTGCCGACCGGGCGCCGCTACCGCGGCATGACCGGCCGGACAGCTCCTAATCGACCGGGCTGACCTGCCTGCCCGCGTCCTCGCCGCTGCCCTCGGCGGCCTCGTCCTCCGCGTCCGGGGCCGGCGCCTTCCCGGCCGTCCTCGCGGCCTCCTTGCGGTCCAGTACTCCGAGTGCGCGCTGCGCCAGCGGATGCGTACGGACCAGCTCGCCCAGGGACGTCGAACCACGGGTGATCCCGGCGAACGCCTTCCAGGCCGGCCGGAACCCGGTGATCACCGCGTGCAGCATCACCGGACGGCGCTCGAACACCTTGAGCATCCGGCGCCCGACCGCCATCTCCACACCAAGACCGGCCTTGATGGCGAAGGCGTAGTTCAGCGCCTGGCGGCGGGCGTCCACCCCGTCGTGCGCCTCGGCGACCCGGACCGCCCACTCACCGGCAAGCCGCCCCGAGCGCAGCGCGAACGAGATCCCCTCACGCGTCCACGGCTCCAGCAGGCCGGCCGCGTCCCCGCACACCAGCACCCGGCCGCGGGACAGCGGCGAGTCCTCGCTGCGGCACCGGGTGAGGTGGCCGGACGAGACCGACGGCTCGAAACCGGCCAGCCCCTGCCGGGCGATGAAGTCCTCCAGATACCGCTTGGTGGCCGCACCCTCGCCCCGCGCCGAGATCACGCCGACGGTGAGCGTGTCACCCTTGGGGAACACCCACGCGTAACTCCCCGGAATGGGGCCCCAGTCGATGAGTACCCGCCCGGCCCAGTCCTCGGCGACCGTCGGCGGGACCGGGATCTCGGCCTCAAGGCCGAGGTCCACCTGGTCCATCTTCACCCCGACATGGGCTCCTATCCGGCCCGCGCTGCCGTCGGCCCCGACGACCGCGCGCGCGAGCACCGTCTCGCCGTCGGCGAGGACGACCGCGACCGTGCGCCGGTCGGGCACGGCGGACCCGTGCTGCTCGACACGGGAGACGGCGGCGCCGGTACGGATCTCGGCACCCGCCTTCTGCGCCTCCTCGACCAGCCCCTGGTCGAACTCGGGGCGGTTGATGAGCCCGAAGAGCATCTGCTTGGACCGGCGGGTCCGCGTCATCCTGCCGTTCATCGAGAACGTCACCGCGTACACCCGGTCGCGCAGCGGCAGTTCGAATCCCGGCGGAAGCGAGTCGCGCGACGGCCCGATGATGCCTCCGCCGCATGTCTTGTAACGCGGCAACTCGGCCTTCTCCAGGAGGAGAACCCTCCGTCCCGCCACCGCCGCGGCGTACGCCGCCGAGGCCCCGGCCGGACCTGCGCCGACCACCACCACATCCCATACCTGCTGGTCGTGTTCCGTGCCCGCGTCTGCGTTCTCGCTGCTCACGATGTGCTGCTGCTCCTGATCCGACCAGTGGCCCGTGCTTGTCGACGGCATACTACGGCGCGCTGTCGGCCGACCCCGCTGTGGGAGGATCGGTCAGCCCGCAAACGAACGCATGTGTGCACACACGTACACGTACTTCAACGTCGCACCCACGAGGAGCGTGCCCATGACCGCGAATCCGATTGCCGAGGCCGTCGCCTCGCTGATGCCCCGCGCCCGGGCGGAGCTGACCGAGCTGGTGGCCTTCCAGTCGGTCGCGGATCCGGCGGTCTTCCCCAGGAGCGAGTGCGAGGCCGCAGCTGACTGGGTCGCCGGGGCGCTGCGCGCCGAGGGCTTCCAGGACGTCGCGCTCCTCGACACCCCCGACGGCTCCCAGTCCGTCTACGGTCTCCTGCCCGGCCCCGAGGCCGCGCCGACCGTGCTGCTCTACGCGCACTACGACGTCCAGCCGCCGCTCGGCGAGGACGCCTGGCTGTCCCCGCCGTTCGAGCTGACCGAGCGGAACGGCCGCTGGTACGGGCGTGGTGCGGCCGACTGCAAGGGCGGGTTCATCATGCACCTGCTCGCGCTGCGCGCCCTCAAGGCGAACGGGGGCGTCCCGGTCTCCGTGAAGGTGATCGCGGAAGGTTCGGAGGAACAGGGCACGGGCGGTCTTGAGCGGTACGCCGAGGCCCACCCCGAGCTGCTGACGGCCGACGCGGTCGTCATCGGTGACACCGGGAACTTCCGCGTCGGTCTGCCCACCGTCACCGCCACCCTGCGCGGGATGACGATGCTCCGGGTCCAGTTGGACACCCTCGAAGGCAACCTGCACTCCGGCCAGTTCGGCGGCGCGGCGCCCGACGCGCTCGCCGCGCTGATCCGGCTGCTGGACTCGCTGCGCGCCGAGGACGGTTCGACGACGGTCGACGGGCTGGAAGCGGACGCCGCGTGGGACGGACTCCAGTACCCGGAGGGCGAGTTCCGCCAGGACGCGAAGGTTCTCGACGGTGTGGAGCTGATCGGCAGCGGCACGGTGGCGGACCGCGTATGGGCGCGCCCTGCCGTCACCGTCATCGGCATCGACTGCCCGCCTGTCGTGGGCTCGACGCCTTCGGTACAGGCGAGTGCCCGGGCCCAGGTCAGCCTGCGGGTGCCGCCGGGCACCGACGCCGCCGAGGCCACCGGGCTGCTGACCGCGCACCTGAAGGCGCACACCCCGTGGGGCGCACGGCTCTCGGTGGAACCGGTCGGCCAGGGCCAGCCGTTCCGCGCCGACACCAGCAGCCCCGCGTACACGTCGATGGCCGAGGCGATGCGCGTCGCGTACCCGGGCGAGGAGATGCAGTCGGCGGGCATGGGCGGCTCGATCCCGCTCTGCAACACGCTGGCCACGCTCTACCCGGAGGCGGAGATCCTGCTGATCGGGCTGAGCGAGCCGGAGGCGCAGATCCACGCCGTCAACGAGAGCGTCTCGCCGGAGGAACTGGAGCGGCTCTCCGTCGCCGAGGCGCACTTCCTCCTCAACTACGCGCAGTCGAAGACGGCGCAGTAAGCACGGCACGGTAAGCACGTTCGCACGTGGCTAGTGCTGTGACCGGGATGGTTCACCGTGGTCGGGAGACGGCTCACGGGACGAGCGCGGTCCGCGAGGCGACTGGTATTACTGGTGCATGCAGGAAGAAACCGCGCGGTCCGCGATCGACACGTTCATCTCCGCGTTCAACGCCTCGGACGACAGCTATGTGACTGCGCTGCTCTCCCAGGCCCTCACCTCGGACGTGGTCTTCTGGGGACCGTTGGGCCGCAGTGAGGGGATCGAGGCGGTCGAGCGGTTCGTGCTGGACATCCGGCGCCACCCCGCGGGGACCGGCACGATGGTGCGCTGTTCGGCAGTGGACATGCCGGACGAGTGGGCCCGGTACCAGTGGGTCTTCACGACGCCGGATGGAGGCCCCCGCCTGGCGGGAACGGACGTCGTCCATCTGCGGCGGAGCCTCATCGACCAGGTCATCGTCTTCGCGGGGGAGATCGAGCCGTCCGCCTCCTGAGTCATTCTCCTCTGGCGCCGCCCTTCTCCTGAACCGGCCCCGTTCGGGGCTCCGGGTCTGCCCAGCCGAGATCATCTTCACAACGCTTCGGTCGTCCGCGCTTGGCCACGAGCGGACCGATGATGCGCTGTGGCTGTGTAAGTTCGCGGTTGGTCAGGCTGCGGTGTTGAGGGGGCGTCCGCCCCAACGGATGCCCTTCTCGCTTCGGATGCGGGCGCGTTCCTTGCGTTCGGCGGCCAGGACGTCGCGGTGGCGGGCGTTGGCGTTGCGCCAGCGTAGATAGGCGTGCAGGGCTCGTGTCTGCACGGGGTGGTTGGAGTTGGCGATGGTGAACTGCCTCAGCGGTCCGAAGTGGGTCTCGATGGGGTTGGCCGAAGAGGTGTAGGTCGGGGTGAAGCACAGCTCGACCTTGTGCTTTGTAGCCCAGCGGCGGATGTCGGTGCCTTTGTGGGCGGACAGGTTGTCCAGGATCGGGTCTGTCAAACGAGCGGTGTAACTCGGGTTGTTGAGGGTTACTGGCGGGCTGCGGAGAGTCGGCCGTCGAAGGTGATGTCGAAGGCGTTCAAGGCTGTCTTCCAGCGCATGGTCCAGCGGGCTTGGCCCTTGCCGGTCGGGTCGAGACCGAGGCCCATGTGACGCGCTGGTGCCACGAACGGCTAGTGAGGTGGCGGACCGGCCTTGTCGCCGAGTCCTGGAATTAGGTCGCTGCGTGGCACGCATGTGCTCGTGACCAGCGCAAACACCCGCGCCATAGGGAGGATGGCTTGATCTACTGCGGAATCGACTGGGCCGAGAGGACGCACGACGTCGCCCTGGTCGACGACTCGGGCCAGCTGCTGGCCAAACGCCACATCACCAATAATGCGGTCGGCTACAAGGTCTTGTTGGACCTGCTCGCCGAGTACGGCGACACCCAGGAACACCCGATCCCGGTGGCGATCGAGACCTCCCGTGGTCTGCTGGTCGCCGTGCTGCGGCAGGGCAAGCGGAAGGTCTTCGCGATCAACCCGATGGCCGCCGCCCGCTACCGTGACCGGCACAGTGTCCCCCGCAAGAAGTCCGACCCGGGCGACGCCCTGGTGCTCGCGAACATCCTGCGCACCGACATGCACGCCCACCGGGTCTTGCCCGATGACAGCGACCTGGCCCGCGCTATCGCTGTCCTCGCCCGCGCCCAGCAGGACGCCACCTGGAACCGCCAGCAGATTTCCAACCAGCTCCGCTCCCTGCTGCGCGAGTACTACCCAGCCGCCCTGGCGGCGTTCGAGTCCTGGAAGAACGGTCTCTGCCGCTCTGAAGCCCACGAAGTCCTCAAGCTGGCTCCAACTCCCACGCGAGCTGCTCGACTGACTCGCGCCCAGCTCCAAGCCGCCCTCAAGCGGGCTGGCCGCCAACGCGGTATCGAAGCCGAGGCCGAACGCCTCCGTGAGGTCTTCCGCGAGGACTACACCCACCAACCTGCCCTCGTCGAGGTCGCGCTCGGTAAGCAGATGCTCGCCCTCCTGGTCCAGCTCCAGGCCGCCTGCACGGCTACCGCCGAGCTCGCCCAGGCAGTGGAGGAAGCTTTCCCTCAGCATCCGGACGCTGAGATCATCCTCAGTTTCCCTGGCCTCGGCGTCCAGCTCGGCGCCCGGGTGCTCGCTGAGATCGGGGACGACCGCGGCCGTTTCGCTGACGCCCGCGGCCTGAAGGCATACGCCGGCTCCTCGCCCATCACCCGGGCTTCTGGCAAGAAGTCCAGCATCACCCGCCGCTGGGTCAAGAACGACCGCCTCAACCACGCCGGCTACCTCTGGGCCTTCTCCGCCCTCAGGGCCTCGCCCGGAGCCATGGACCACTACCGTCGCCGCCGCGACGAGCACGGGGACTGGCACGCTGCCGCCCAGCGCAACCTCTTCAACCGCATGCTCGGACAGATGTTCCACTGCCTCCAGCGACGCGAACTGTTCGAAGAGAACACCGCATTCCCAACTGCCTTGGCCGCTGCGGCTTGACGACTTGAGGTCGTGAGGTGTCTATGCGGTCACAGCACTAGCCGGCCGGCTCCGCCACGGGGCGCCGGGCGAAGACCGGGGCGTGCTCCGGGCGCGGGCCGAACGCGACCAGGCGGGTGGGGAGTTGGCGGAACCCGGGCAGGTACCGGGTGGCCAGGACAATCGAGGTGGGCGGGCCGACTCGGCGGCCGGTGAGGACCGGGGCGAAGAACCCGTCGTGCAGCATCAGCTGTACGCGTTGCATGATCACCGTGGGCCGCCACCGCCGCCGCTGGACCTTTGCCAGGTCGGCGGTGGTCAGCCGGTTCCGGCGCAGTGGTTCGGCGAGCAGCGTGGCTGCCGCGACCGCGTCCTGGATGGCGAGGTTGATCCCCATTCCGCCGGCCGGGGACATCGCGTGGGCGGCGTCGCCGATCAGCAGGAGGCCGTCGGCGTACCAGCGCGGAAGCCGGTTGAGCCGGACGTCGAGCAGGTGGACGTCGTCCATACCCGGCAGCTGGTCGACGCGGTCCGCGTACTGCGGCATCAGGTCGGCGATCCGCGCCCGGAAGCGTTCGGCGCCTTCGGTGCGCAGCCGGGCATCGGATCCCTTCGTGGTGAAGTACGCGATCTGGAAGTAGTCGTTCCTGGTGAGGCTCAGGGCGAACTCGCCGACGCGGAACGCGGCGACCTGCCGGGGCTCCTGGGCCTGCTCCGCGGCATGCCTGGGCAGCCGGAACCACCAGGTGTCGAACGGGACCGGGAACTCCTGCGGCACCAGACCGGCGTCCTGGCGCAGTGCGGAGTGGCGGCCGTCGGCCGCGACGGTGAGGGCGGCGCGGATCTCGCCCTCCTCGCCGCCCTGGGTGCGGTAGCGGACGCCGACGACCTTGCCGCCCTCCCGGATCAGCCCGGTCGCCACGGTATTCATCCGCAGGGTGAACGACGGCTCGCGCCGGGCCTCCTGGGCAAGCAGGTCGAGCAGGTCCCACTGCGGGACCATCGCGATGTAGTTGTACGGCGCCGGCAAGGCCTCGAAGGCGGTCAGCCGCATACGGCCGCCGTCCGACGTGGGCACCACCATGTTGCTGAGCTTGCTCTGCGGCAGCGAGGCGAACTCCCGACCCAGGCCCAGCTCGTCCATCAGTCGCACGGTGGACGCGTGGACGGTGTCACCGCGGAAGTCGCGCAGGAAGTCGCCGTGCTTCTCCAGCACGGTCACCTCGATTCCGCCCCGCGCCAGCAGCAGGCCCAGCATCATGCCTGCCGGTCCGCCCCCGGAGATGACGACGCTCATGGCACTCTCCCCACATTCCGAGTGGAACTCCTATAGAGAGAGTCTTTGGAACGGTGTCAGATGTCAAGTAGTACCATGTTTCACATGCAGGACCATGAGCAGATGCGGGATCTGGTGGCCGCCGCCCTGGCGGCGGGGGAGGCACGCGGCCGGGACGTCGCGGACGTCCCGCTGACAGTGATCGCTGCGGCGGCCGGCGTCTCCCGCAGCACGCTGCTGCGCCGGCTGGGCGGCTCACGGGCCGCGCTGGACGAGGCGGTCCGGCGGGCGGGCGTCGACCCCGGCGGCCGGCGGCCGGTCCGCGAGCGCGCGATCGAGGCGGCGGCGCAGCTCGTCGCCGAGCGGGGCCTCGGCGCGATGACCCTGGACGCCGTCGCGGAGCGGGCCGTGTGCTCGCTTCCCAGCTTGCACACGGTCTTCGACGGCCGCGACGGCCTGCTCGGAGCCGTCTACGAACGCTACGGCCCGCTACCCGGCCTGGAAGCCCTGACCGCCGACCCGCCGGAGCGCCTGGAGGACACGGTGCGGGCGCTCCACCGGGCCGTGATCACGGCGTTCGACCGTGAACCGCGCGTGCTCCCGGCGATCTTCGCGGACCTCTTCAGCCGACCCGACGGGCCCGCCGCGCGAGCGACGCGGGCGTATCTCCCGCGCCTGTTCGACAGCCTCGCCCGGCTCCTGCTGCCGCACGTGGAGACGGGCCGGATACGACCACTGCCGCTCCCGGTCCTGGTCCAACTCCTGCTGGGCCCGATGATCACCCACATCCTCACGCGACCGGTCCTCGAACCCATGGAGAGCCTTGACCTCCCACCCGTGAACGAAGTCTGCGAACTCTTCACCGAGGCATACCTGCGCGCGGTCACACGGCAGGAATAGCGAGGAAGAGGAATACGGGAGCCCGTCCGTACCGGGGCCGCAAGAGGCACTGCGGATGCGGCCGGGGTGCCCGTCAGCCGACCGGTACCCCGGCCTCCAGGTTGAGCACGGCTGAGCGTTCCCGGGCCCGCAGCGCCCAGCACAACCGCTGGTACCGGTTGGGCGGCAGCAGGTGCGCCGCCTCCTGTTCGCTGACGAAGCGCCAGCCGCGCAGCTCGGAGCCGGGCAGCCGCAGCCGCCCGGCTTCGGTGCTGTCGAGGCGGCCGCCGTCGAAGAGGAACCGCAGACCGCCGTAGCCCGGTGGCTTCGGCGGCTCCCAGTCGACCACCAGGAGTCTGGGCGCCTGCCCGAGGTGTATCCCTATCTCCTCGGCCACCTCCCGGATACCGGCCTGCGCCGGGGCCTCGCCGCTCTCGACCACCCCGCCGGGGAACTCCCAGCCCGGCTTGTACGTCGGGTCGACGAGCAGCACCCTGTCCTGCTCGTCGAAGAGGAGGACGCCGGCGGCGAGCGTCTCGGCGGCCGGCTCCGGGGTCTGGACGATCTCGCAGGCCCCGGCGGCCCCGGAGCGCAGCGCCTCGGCGATCCGCTCCGCGGTCTCGGCGGGGCTCAGCGCGCTGTTGTCGACGGTGTGGGCGTCAGCGGTGAGCCAGCCGAGCGCCGCCCGGTACGGCTCGATGTGCTCGTAGGACCACTGCCGGACGCGTTCGCTGCCCTCCGGGTCGTCGGGCAGCTCCACTCGCCCGGCGATCCGTTCCCGCAGGATCGTTTCCTCAGTTGCCAGCAGCACATGACAGACCGGTATCCGGCGGGAGGCGAGCCCGCCGAAGATCTCGTCGCGGTACTCCTGTCTCAGCAGCGTCATCGGCACCACGAGCACCCCGCCGACCTCGGCGAGGAGCGCGGCCGCCGTGTCGGCCACCATGCGCCGCCAGACCGGCAGGTCCTGGAAGTCGTTCACCTCGGCCAGTCTCTTCTGCGGCAGCAGGTTACGCAGCGCCCCGCCGAGCACCTCGGGGTCGTAGAAGGTGCTGTTCGGGATCAGATCGATCAGTTCCCGCGCGGTGCTGGTCTTGCCCGCACTGAACGCACCGTTGATCCAGACGATCACGGTTCCCCCTCTTCCCGGCCTGGGCCCCAGTGGTTTGCCCGCAACACCTTGCCACGGAAACCCGGTTGGGCGGCATGGTGCGTCGGACGGGCGATTCGCCGTACGGGCCGTGCGCGGGCCCCCGGGTGCGCAGCGCCCCGTGCACCGGACAGCAGGGATGCCCAGGGCGGGGCCCTGGGCATCCTGTGTCAGCGGCTGGTGCTGCCTAAGGGTCAGCGGTTGAAGGACGATCCCAGCCGGGCGTTCGCCGGGTCCGTACCGAGCGTGCCGGAGCCGAAGGTCATCGAACCGGTGGCGGTCGTGCCGGCGGTGCTGCCCGGCAGAACCCAGACGGATCCGGCGTTGCCGTTCTCGCCGGGCGAGCCGACCACGAGTTCGGCCCGGCCGTCGGCGTTGGCGTCCATCAGCGACGTCGCCCCGCCGAAGGCGTCCTTGGCCTCAGCGACGCCCTCGATGCCCGCCGTGTCCTGAGTGAAGCCCTTCGACCCGGTGGCGGTGGGTCCGGTCGCGCTGCCGCGCAGCACGATGACCTGGCCGGCCTGCGCCTTGGTGCCGAGGGCCTCACCGGGTACGCCGATCGCGATGTCGCCGTAACCGTCACCGTCGGTGTCGGCGACGGAGACCGCCTCGCCGAACCTGTCGCCCACCTCGGACGCCCCGGGGACGCCCGCGCTGTCCTGGCTGAAGGCCTTGGCCTTGGTGCCCTGGGGCCCGGACGCGCCACCGGGGATGTACATGATCATGCCGCCTTTGGCGAGCGGCAGGTCGACATCGCTGTCGTAACCCTCGACCGGACGGCCGACAACGATGTCGGCATAGCCGTCATGGTTCACATCACCCGTGGTGACGTGCTCGCCGCCCTGGACCCGGTTGCCCTTCGCGTCCTCGACGATCTTCGGCGCTGCGAAGCCGTTCGCCGTCCCGGGCAGGAAGCGCACCCGGCGGGCGTCGTACTCGTCACCGTCGTGGACCGTGCCGACCAGGTCGGTGATGCCGTCGCCCGTGATGTCGCCCGCGGCGATGTCGAGGTACCGGGTGTCCTCGGTGTCACGGACGACCGACGTGCTCTTCGCCGATCCGTCCCGCTTGAAGGGGCCGGAGAACACGCGCAGGTGCTGGTTGCCCGCGACGGTCACCACGTCCTGGCCGCCGTCGCCGTTGAAGTCGCCGACGGCCAGCTTGTCGCCGATGTCTCCGGTGTCGGTGTCCCCCTTGGCCAGCACCGCACCGCCCGAGAGGCCGGAGGGGCTCCCCCAGAGCACGGTGAGCGTGCCGAGCTTCCCGACGCCCGCTTCCTCCTTCGCGGCGCCGACGACGAGATCCGTGTAGCCGTCGCCGTCGAGGTCGGCGGAGGCGATGGCGCTGCCGAACGCGTCGCCGGACTCGGCCGGGCCCGGGACGCCTGCGGTGTTCTGGCTGATGACCTGCTTGGAGGCCTTGTTCACGCCGGACTTGGAGCCGTACATCACACCGACGTATCCGGCGCCCAGCTTGCCGCCGACGGTGGCCGACGGCGCGGTGAAGGCGGTGTCGGCATATCCGTCACCGTTGAAGTCGGCCTTCTTGACGGCTCCGGCGGCCGGTGCGGACTGCGCCGCCCGTATGGACGACGGGGACGCGGCTTGGGCTGCGGGCGCGGCGACAGCGGCGGAAACCACTGCTACGGCGATGGCCACACCTGCGCCCAGGGCTCGGGAATGCACACGAACTCCGATCTCTTGAAAACTGCTTCCCCTCCCCTGACACACAAGAGCGGGCAATGGTTGCACCCGCCAAGACTTTGCCGGAACATTCCGGTCCGCAGAGGCCGGTTTGACCCTGACCCGACGTCAGGGACCACGCTGGACACCGATCCGTTCCCACGCCGGGAGGGTCGCCGTACGGAAGGCGGTCGTCACATGGCGTACTCGGCGGACGGCCGCGGGCTTCGTACGCCAAGGTGACGCCGCCCGCTCCGGCGGCGCCCCTTCTCCGTAACCTCCGCTATCGGAGGCTCACTTGGTGGATCCGAGAGTCAGCCCGGCGATGAAGTGCCGCTGCAGAAGCAGGAACACCACAAGCGTCGGCAGGGCCACGATCACCGAACCCGCGGCGAGCAGGTTGTAGTCCGTGAAGAATTCTCCCCGCAGGTTGTTCAGTGCCGAGGTGATCGGCAGCTTGTCCCCGTCGGACATGAAGACCAGTGCCCACAGGAAGTCGTTGTACATCCAGGTGAACTCGAGGGTGCACAGCGCCGCGATGGCGGGGCGGCACAGCGGCAGGGTGATCCGCCAGAACTGGGTCCACACCCCCGCGCCGTCGACGATCGCCGCCTCCAGGATCTCCTGCGGCAGCGTCCGCATGAAGTTCGCGAGGACGAAGACGCAGAAGCCGATCTGGAAGCCGATCTGGACCAGGATGACCGCCCAGTACGAGTCGAACATGGTCATCGAGTCGGACATCCAGTAGGGCAGCGGGATGCGGTTGAACACGACGTACAGCGGGGTGACGATGACCTGCTGCGGCAGCAGGTTGCCCGCGGTGAACAGCATCAGCAGGACGATGCCGCCGCGCATCCTCAGCCGGGACACGGCGAAGGCCACGAACGACGCGAGGAAGAGCGTGACGATGACCCCGGGCACGGCGATGATCAGGGTGTTGACGAAGTATTTCGTCATCCCCGAGTCGCTGAACGCCTCTTTGTAGTAGTGGAAGGACAGATGCCGCGGCAGGGAGAAGTAACCGTACCTGGAGGTCTCCTCGTACGGCCTGAACGAGGCGTAGACCGCGAGAAGCAGGGGCGCGAGGAAGGCGATCGAGACGCCCATCAGGAAGACGTGCACGCCGATACGGCCGGGCCGCGGCCCTTTTCGGCGGACGGCGGGCGCGGACGCCGGGACCGCGGTGGGCGGCGGCGCGGTGTCGACGGTCATCGGGACTTCTCTCCTCGGATCTCCTGCACCAGATACGTCACGACGAAGCCCATGGAGACCGCCAGCAGCACCACGGCGATGGCCGAGCCGAAGCCGATCCTGCTCGCCTCGCCGATGATGTTGTCGGTGACGAGCACCGAGAGCACTTCCAGGCCGTTGCGGCCGTGGTTGACCGCGTAGACGATGTCGAAGGCACGCAGGGACTCGATGACGGTGATGACACCGACGATGACGTTGACCGGCCGCAGGGTCGGGAAGACGACCCGGAAGAAGGTCTGCGCCTCGCTCGCGCCGTCGATGGCCGCCGCCTCCTTGAGCGAGGGGTCCACGGCCTTCAGCCCGGCCAGATAGAGGATCATCACGTATCCGGTGTGCCGCCAGGCGGCGGCGAGCAGGATCATCCAGATGTTGAGCTTCGGGTCGCCGAGCCAGTCGGTGGGGTTCTTGGTGTTGCCGATGAGGGCGTTGAGCACACCCTGGTCGCGGGAGAAGACCAGCTGGGCGATGAAGCCGACGACGGCGAGCGAGAGCACCACCGGCATGTAGAGCGTCGACTGGTAGAAGCGGCTGAAGCGCACGCCCCGGTCGATCAGTACCGCGAGCAGCAGCCCGAACGGCACCGAGACGAGGCCGAGAAAACCGAGCCACAGCAGGTTGTGCCGGACCGCGGGCCAGAAGGGCGGGTAGTTGGTGAAGAGGTTCGCGTAGTTCTGCGTGCCCACCCACTTGATGGCTCCGACGCCGTCCCAGCTGGTGAAGGAGAGCACGACGGAAGCGAGGGTCGGTCCCCACACGATGGCGATGTCGAGCAGGACGGGTATGCCCAGCAGCAGCCCGAGAACGACGAGGTCGCGCCGCGTGAAGCGGCGGCGGCCTCGTCGTGCGGAGCGCCGCGCGGTGTTGAGCGCCACGGTCTGAACTCCAGGGGGCTGTTCACTCGGAAGCGAAGATGGTCTTCTTCTGCCGCTCGATGTCGTTGCACAGTCCGTCGACATCGTTCGGGGTGGAGAGGAACTTCTGGATGGCCGGGATCATCACCGTCGACGCGAAGTCCGGCCGGGTGTCACGGTCCATGAACTGCGAGATCTGCTTCGCCCCGGCGATCAGCTGGGCGGACTTCTTCTGCAGCGCGGTGTACTTCGACAGGTCGGCCCCGCTGTTGACGGCGATGTTGTTGGGATCACCTGCCAGATAGATGTCCTCGGCCCTGGGCGTGGCCAGCCACTTGAGCAGGTCCTTGGCGCTCTCCATGGACTTCTTGTTCTTGAGTTCCTTGGACTTCTTCGCCAGCAGGAACCCGTCGATGGGCGCCTCGACGGCGTCCTGGCCATGCTCTGGGTTGATCTCGGGGAAGGGGAAGAAGTCGATGTCGGACCG
Organism: Streptomyces sp. NBC_01197; assembly: GCF_036010505.1. Classification (NCBI taxonomy): domain Bacteria; kingdom Bacillati; phylum Actinomycetota; class Actinomycetes; order Kitasatosporales; family Streptomycetaceae; genus Streptomyces; species Streptomyces sp. NBC_01197. The sequence goes on along the minus strand of NZ_CP108569.1, from coordinate 7,015,904 downwards.
CTCGGCTGCGGGGAACTGCTGGCCCGGGTGGGGCATCCCGAGGACCACCATGCCGATCTCGCGCTTCTGGAGGCTCTGTCCGGTCTCCTGCCAGGTACGGCCGTTGGCGCTCGGCTGGCAGTACGGGAGGAGGCGCCGCCAGGTGTCGAAGACGTCCTTGACCCGCTTGTCGGTCCACGCCTCCTCGCCCGCCATCAGGGACTTGTGGAAGTCGTAACCGTTGGTACGCATGTTGATGTAGTCGAAGGTGCCCATCGCGGGCCACCCGTCCTTGTCGCAGGAGCCGATGGGGACGAGCTTGTCCTTCTTCATCTGCTTGGCGAGTGCGATGTACTCGTCGAGCGTTTTCGGGGCCTGGTAGCCGTGCTTGGCGAAGACGCTCTTCCGGTGGAAGACCGCCCAAGGGTAGTAATAGTAAGGCGTGAAGTACTGCTTTCCGTCCGCCCCCGTCGACTGGGCCTTGAGCGCGGGAGTGAAGCCCTTGTAGTCCTGCCAGAGGTCGCTGATGTCGTACAGCAGGCCCTTCTTGGCGAAGTACTGCATTCGGTTTCCCGCGAACCACATGAAGACCTCGTCCGGGTCGCTCTGCAGATAGCGGTTGATGTTCTCCTGGAAGCTGTTGTGGTCAACGGTGTTGACCTTGATCTTCCGCCCCCCGGACTGCTTCTCATATGCGGCGAACGCGTCCGCGAAAGCTTTCTTCGGTACCGCGTCCGAGGAGTTCGACCCCAGTTTGATGTTCTTGGGGTCACCTCCGGGGCCGCTGCTGCATGCGGTCAGGAGCGCAGGCAGCGCCACAGCGCCGGCACCGACTGCCGCGCCACGCAGAAGATTCCGACGGGACATCCGATGTCCAGCCACACTTCCGGGCACGACTGAACCGTTGTACGAAGACTGCGCCATGTCCCCCTCCTCCAAGGGTGAAACCCAACACAACCGAACGCGAGGATTGGATCTCACTCCCAAGTGACTTGCCAGTCAAGGGTTTAAGCGAGATATCGAGCAACCGTTACCGCCGCCTCTTCCAACAGACTCCAACAAGCCCTACCGTAAACGCTCGTCATGACGCGTACATGAAGACATCCGATCACGGGTACCTACGGAGGAACGTAACGATGCGTCACCTTCCCCCCATTCACTCCCGTCCCATACGTCGAAGAATCCTCGGAGCACTGGTCACCGCGCTGCTCTGCGCCGGCGGACTCGCCGCACCCGCCGCGGCGGACAGCGCGCCGGACACTGTGACGCCGAAGGCCGACAACGGCCTGGCGCTCACACCTCCGATGGGTTTCAACAACTGGAACTCCACGCACTGCCGCGCGGACTTCAACGAGGCGATGGTCGAGGGCATCGCCGACATCTTCGTGGACAAGGGCCTCAAGGCCGCCGGATACCAGTATGTGAACCTCGACGACTGCTGGGCGCTCCCCCAGCGGAACGCCGACGGGAAACTGGTGCCCGATCCGGTGCGCTTCCCCAACGGCATCAAGGCGGTTGCCGACTACGTCCACGCCAAGGGGCTCAAGCTCGGCATCTACACGAGCGCGGGCACCAGGACGTGCGACACCACCGGGCTGCCCGGAGCGCTGGGCCACGAGGTCAGCGACGCCCGGCAGTTCGCCGACTGGGGCGTCGACTACCTCAAGTACGACAACTGCAACAACCAGGGCGTGGACGCCGTACAGCGCTACACGGCCATGCGGGACGCACTCGCCGCCACCGGCCGCCCGATCGTCTACAGCATCTGCGAATGGGGCTCCAACAAACCCTGGGAGTGGGCCGGTGACATCGGGAACCTCTGGCGTACGACCGGTGACATCAGCGACAACTGGTCCTCGATGCTGTCGATCATCAAGCAGAACCTCCCACTCGCCGCGGCCGCCGGGCCCGGGCACTGGAACGACCCGGACATGCTGGAGGTCGGCAACGGCGGGATGACCGCCACCGAGTACCGCACGCACTTCTCGATGTGGTCGGTCATGGCGGCGCCGCTGCTGATCGGCACGGATCTGCGCAAGGCGTCCGACGAGACCTACGGCATCGTGACCAACAAGGAGGTCATCGCCGTCGACCAGGACCCGCTCGGCAAGCAGGGCACCGTGCTCTCGTCCGATGGCGGGCGCTGGGTGGTCGCCAAGGAGATGAGGGACGGCAGCCGCGCCGTGGCGCTCTTCAACGAGTCGGACAGCCCGCAGCGCATCTCCACGACGGCGGCCGCGGCCGGTCTGCCGAAGGCCGCCGCGTACACCGAACGGGACCTGTGGCAGCACCGGACGTACAGCACCGCGGGGACCCTCTCGGCCACCGTGCCCGCGCACGGCACGGTGCTGCTGCGCGTCGCCTCCGACCGCGAGTGGGCCAAGTACCCGCCGGCCGTCGACACCGGCATCAGCGGCCCGCTGCTGGCCGAAGCCGGCAAGGTCATCGGGGTGACCACAACGGTCACCGATCTGGGCAGCCTCCCGGCGCTCCGGGTGAGCGCCTCGCTGACCGGGCCGGCCGGCTGGACCGTGAAGGCCGTCTCCGGGGCTTCAGCGCCCGCCGTGCCGGCCGGGGAGTCGCTGCGCACCTCCTGGCAGCTCACCGCTCCCCCGGGGACGCCTGCGGGCGCGTACGGCCTGGAGCTGACTTCGGCTTACCACTCACCGGGCGGTGAACACGTCAGCTCGGGGCAGTCCGTCCCGGTCCACGTCGTCGTGGCCCCGCCGCCGGGGAGCCCGTACCTCAGCGATCTGCCGGCGGTTTCGTCCGCCAACGGCTGGGGCCCGGTGGAGAAGGACACCAGCAACGGCGAGCAACAACCGGGCGACGGAAAGCCGATCACCATCGGCGGGACCGTGTACGCCAAGGGGCTCGGGGTGCACGCGCCGAGCGCCGTCGAGTACTACACGGGCGGTGCCTGCTCCAGGGTGAGCGCCCAGGTGGGGGTCGACGACGAGAAGGGCGCCGAGGGAACGGTCACCTTCGAGATCTGGGCCGACGGCAGGAAGGCCGCGTCGACCGGCGTCCTGACCAACGCCATGCCGGCGCAGCCGCTCTCGGCCGATGTGAGCGGCGCGCGGACGGTACGTCTGGTGGTCACCGACGGCGGGGACGGGAACGACTCGGACCATGCCGACTGGGCCGGAGCACGGCTCAGCTGCTGACGCCTGCTGCCGCCCCGTCCGGTTCGCCGAGCGAGGCGGCAGCCGCCGCCCCGACCAGACCCGCGTCATTGCCCATGAGAGCGGGAGCCACCTTCAGCTGCTGCACGAAGGAGAGCGTGGCGTAGTCCCGCAGCGCGCGGCGCAGCGGCACGAAGAGGACATCGCCCGCACCCGCCACTCCCCCGCCGATCACCGCGATGTCGATCTCGACCAGGGTCGCGGTGGCGGCGATCCCGGCGGCGAGCGCCTGGGCCGCGCGCTCGAACGACGCGACGGCTGTGCTGTCGCCCGCCCGCGCAGAGGCGGCCACCGCTGCGGCTGTGACGTCGCCGTCCGGCCCGGGGCGCCAGCCGCCCGCCAGCGCCCGGCGGGCGATGTTCGGGCCGCTGGCGATGCGCTCGACGCAGCCGCGTGAACCGCACGGGCAGGCGTCCCCGTCCAGATCGACACTGATGTGGCCGATGTGCCCGGCGTTGCCGCTGGGGCCCGGCCGCAGGATACCGCCCAGAACCAGTCCGCCGCCGACGCCCGTGGAGACGACCATGCACAGCGCGTTGTCGTACCCGCGGGCCGCGCCCTGCCAGTGTTCGGCCGCGGTCATCGCGACACCGTCACCGACGAGCGTGACGGGCAGACCGCCCACCGCACCGCGGACCCGGTCGACCAGCGGGTAGTCGCGCCAGCCGGGCACGTTGACCGGGCTGACGGTGCCTGCCGACGCGTCCACGGGCCCGGCGCTGCCGATCCCGACAGCGGTCGCGCGCTCCCACCGGGGATCGGCCGCCAGCCCGTCGAGCACCTCCTTGACGGCGCCCATCACCGTGTCGCCGTCCTCCTTGGCGGGCGTCGGTGCCTGCGCGCGTACGAGAATCCGCCCCCCGCCGTCCACCAGCGCGCCGGCGATCTTTGTGCCGCCGATGTCCAGCGCGGCTACGAGGTGGTTGTGCATTGCTGTCGGATCTCCAGGTGGCAAGGGGTGATGAGGAGTGTAAGTGGCCAGTCTCCATTCCCCTGACAACGTTGTCCAGGCCCTATGCTCGACACGCATCTCTCACCGCACGCCAGCCGACGACAGGACAGCGCACCGTGGACCGGACCGCCAGCCACTCCGAGCCCCGCTACGGCAACCGGCCGACGATGAAGGACGTCGCCGCGCGTGCCGGAGTCGGCCTCAAGACAGTGTCGCGGGTGGTGAACGGCGAGGCGGGCGTCACGCCCGACACCGAGCGCCGGGTGCAGGAGGCCATCGAGGCCCTCGGGTTCCGCCGTAACGACAGCGCGCGTGTGCTGCGCAAGGGCCGCACCGCGAGCATCGGGCTGGTCCTGGAGGACCTCGCCGACCCCTTCTACGGTCCGTTGAACCGAGCCGTGGAGGAGGTGGCCCGCGCCCACGGCGCGCTGCTCATCAACGGTTCCAGCGCCGAGGACCCCGAGCGGGAACAGGAGCTGGTCCTCGCGCTCTGCGCCCGCCGGGTGGACGGGCTGATCGTGATCCCGGCCGGGGACGACCACCGTTATCTGGAGCCGGAGATCGCCGCCGGGGTCGCCACCGTCTTCGTGGACCGTCCCGCCGGGAAGATCGACGCGGACATGGTGTTCTCGGACAACTTCGGCGGCGCCCGCGACGGCGTCGCCCATCTGATCGCGGGGGGCCACCGCAGGATCGGCTTCGTCGGTGACCAGCCGCGCATCCACACGGCCACCGAGCGGCTGCGCGGCTACCACGCGGCGATGGCGGACGGCGGTCTCCAGGTGAACGACGCCTGGGTCTCGCTCGGTGTCACGGAGGCCGAACGGGTGCGTACCGCGGTGGAGACGCTGCTGGACGGGGACTCCCCGGTCACCGCGATCTTCGCGGGCAACAACCGGGTGACGGTGACCGCGGTGCGCGTCCTGGCCGAGCGGGAGCAGCAGGTGGCCCTGGTCGGGTTCGACGACATCGAGCTGGCCGATCTGCTGGGGATCACGGTGATCGCGCAGGACTCGGCTGCCCTGGGGCGTACGGCGGCGGAGACGCTCTTCCGCAGGCTGGACGGCGCGGACGACGCACCCGCGCAGAAGGTGCTGCCGACCCGGCTCATCGCGCGCGGCTCGGGCGAGATCCCGCCCGCGTAGCGGCGCGCAGGCACGGCACAGCGCTGCCCCCGCCGGTTGTCCTGGCGGGGGCAGCGCTGTCCGGGCGGCACGGCAAGGTCAACCGGGGTCCGGCCGATGCGCGAGCCGGGATGCTGCAGGGCGGTACTGATCAGGGGGCGGTGATGGTCAGGTCCGCACGCCGCGGTCCCGAGAAGCCCTCCATGTCGGCGCGGGTCAGACCGGTGAGCCGGGTGACCTCGGCGCCGTCGAGTGCGCCGCAGTCGAGGCCACGCAGCAGATATCCGCTGAGGGCCTTGGCGGTCGCCGGCTCGTCCATGACGTCACCGCCGGCCTTGGCCACGTACGCGGCGAGGCGGGCGGCGGCCGGTTCAAGGCCCTCCCGGTAGAAGGCGAAGACGGCAGCGTAGCGGGTCGGCAGGTGCGCCGGGTGCATGTCCCAGCCCTGGTAGTAGGCGCGGGCCAGCGCACGGCGTGTCAGGCCGTAGTGGAGCCGCCAGGCCTCGTGCACGTGCTCGGTCGAACCGATCGGCAGGACGTTCGTCGAGCCGTCCGAAACGCGTACGCCGGTGCCCGCAGCCGCCACCTGCATGACGGCCTTCGCGTGGTCGGCCGCCGGATGGTCGCTGGCCTGGTGGGCGGCGCTGACGCCGAGGCAGGCGCTGTAGTCGAAGGTGCCGTAGTGCAGTCCGGTGGCCCGGCCCTCAGCGGCGCCGATCATCCTGGCCACGGCCGCGGTGCCGTCAGTGGCGAGGATGGACTGGCTGGTCTCGATCTGGATCTCGAAGCCGATCCGGCCAGCCGGCAGGCTGTGTGTCTTCTCGAAGGCTTCGAGGAGCCGAACGAAGGCGGTGACCTGCTCGGGGTAGGTCACCTTGGGAAGGGTCAGGACGAGCCCCTCGGGCAGCCCGCCCGCCTGCATCAGACCGGTGAGGAAGATATCGGTGGTGCGGATGCCGCGGTCGCGGACCGCCGCCTCCATGCACTTCATCCTGATGCCCATGTACGGAGCGGCCGTGCCGTTCGCGAAGGCCTCGGAGACCAGCCGGGCGGCGCGGGCCGCGGCCTCGTCCTCCTCGGCGTCGGGGCGGGGACCGTAGCCGTCCTCGAAGTCGATACGCAGGTCCTCGACGGGCTCGCGCTCCAGCTTCGCCCGCACCCTGTCGTGGACGGCCGTCGCCAGGTCCTCGTTGATGCCGAGGACCCCGGCGAAGGAGGCGGCGTCGGGGGCATGTGTGTCGAGGGCGGCCAGCGCCTGGTCGCCCCAGGAGCGGATGGTGCCCGCGTCGAATGCGTCACCGGGGACGTACACGGTGTGGACGGGCTGGCGGGTGCCCGGGTCCCCCGGGTAGCGGCTCGCCAGCTCCTCGTCGACCGCGACCAGGGAAGCGCTGATGTCCTCGCTGACCGCGCCGGCGAGGCTCGTTGCCACCTTCTCCTGCTGACCCATCCTGCACCCTCCTATTTTCCGCTTCACGGAATCAACAATCCGCATAGCGAAGTTAACGGGCGGTCATGACCTGCGTCAATGGTTGGCCGAAACAGCAGGGGGCCGCGCGGCGAAAGTCGCCGCGCGGCCCCCTGGCGCTGAGAAGAGGCTGGTCAGCCCTTTCGGGTGGTGATCTCTTCGGTGAGCTGCGGGACGACCTGGAAGAGGTCGCCGACGATGCCGTAGTCGACGAGGTCGAAGATCGGGGCCTCGGCGTCCTTGTTCACGGCCACGATGGTCTTCGAGGTCTGCATACCGGCGCGGTGCTGGATCGCGCCGGAGATCCCGTTGGCGATGTACAGCTGCGGGGACACACTCTTACCGGTCTGCCCGACCTGGTTGGAGTGCGGGTACCAGCCCGCGTCGACCGCGGCACGCGAGGCACCGACAGCCGCACCGAGCGAGTCGGCGAGCGCCTCGATGATGTGGAAGTTCTCCGCACCGTTGACCCCACGCCCACCGGAGACCACGATCGCGGCCTCGGTCAGCTCCGGGCGCCCCGTCGACTCCCGCGCCGTACGCGAGACAACCTTGGTGCCGGTGGCGCTCTCACCGAAGGACACCGGCAGTGCCTCGACGGTGCCCGCGGCCGGGGAGGCCTCGACCGGTGCCGAGTTCGGCTTGACCGTGATCACCGGAGTACCCCGCGAGACACGGGACTTGGTCGTGAACGAGGCGGCGAACGCCGACTGCGTGGCGACCGGACCCTCCTCGCCGGCCTCCAGGTCGGTGGCGTCGGTGATGATGCCGGAGCCGATACGCACCGCGAGACGCGCGGCGATCTCCTTGCCCTCGGCAGAGGACGGGACCAGCACCGCGACAGGCGAGACCGCCCCGTACGCGGCCTGCAGCGCATCCACCTTCGGAACAACAAGGTAGTCCGCGAACTCGGGAGCATCAGCGGTCAGGACCTTCACCGCACCGTGCTCGGCGAGCGCGGCCGCGGTGTCGGCGGCGCCGGCGCCCAGCGCGACAGCGACCGGGTCACCGATCCGGCGCGCCAGCGTCAGAAGCTCCAGAGTGGGCTTACGGACCACACCATCGAGGTGATCGACATAGACAAGAACTTCAGCCATGGAATTGCTCTCCTGCGAATGCGAAGAATCTGGGGGCGATTGAGAGGCTCGGAGGCCTCAGATGAACTTCTGGCCCGCGAGGAACTCTGCGAGCTGCTTGCCGCCCTCACCCTCGTCCTTGACGATCGTGCCGGCGGTGCGGGCCGGACGCTGAGCCGCGGAGTCGACCCTGGTCCACGCGCCCTCCAGACCGACGGTGGCCGCTTCGAGGCCCAGGTCCTCCAGGTCCAGGGCCTCCACCGGCTTCTTCTTCGCGGCCATGATGCCCTTGAACGACGGGTAACGCGCCTCACCCGACTGGTCCGTCACCGACACCACCGCCGGCAGCGAAGCCTCCAACTGCTCACTCGCAGCGTCGCCGTCACGGCGGCCCCTGACCGTCGTGCCATCGACCGACACCTCCGACAACAGCGTCACCTGCGGAACACCCAGCCGCTCCGCCAGCAGCGCCGGGAGCACACCCATCGTGCCGTCCGTCGACGCCATACCGCAGACCACCAGGTCATACCCGGTCTTCTCGATCGCCTTCGCGAGCACCAGCGACGTACCCATCACATCACTGCCGTGCAGAGCATCGTCCTCGACATGAACCGCCTTGTCCGCACCCATCGACAACGCCTTGCGCAACGCGTCCTTCGCATCCTCAGGACCAACCGTCAGCACAGTGATCTCCGCGTCGTCAGCCCCGTCCGCGATCTGGAGCGCCTGCTCCACCGCGTACTCGTCGAGCTCCGACAGCAGCCCGTCGACATCCTCACGGTCCAGCGTCAGGTCATCGGCGAAATGCCGGTCACCAGTGGCATCGGGCACGTACTTCACACAGACAACGATCCTCAAGCTCACGCCGGCTCTCCTACTGCATCGTCTTTTCCGGGCTGCCTTGTTGCTCGCAGCATAGGCGCCTGATGGGGCGATTTCCGCCTGGGGGTTCCGACGCCCCCACCGAAATATTACTCGCCAGTACATCCAGAATGTACCCAGTAAGCAAGCGCTTTGAACTGTGACGTGAGCAACGCTCCGTAGCCGGAAAACCGGGGAGCTTCTCAGTCCCGCAGCGCGTTGAAGCGCCCCTGGTGGTAGAGCAGCGGGCGCCCTGCCCCCGCCGGATCACCGGTGACGACCTCGGCGATCACGATGCGGTGATCCCCGGCGGGAACCCGCGCCACCACCCGGCAGACCAGCCAGGCCAGTACGCCGTCCAGCAGCGGCACACCCTCGGGGCCGCTACGCCAGCCGGTGGGCGCGGCGAACCGGTCGGCTCCGCTGCGCGCGAAGGTGGCGGCCAGCTCCTGCTGGTGCTCGCCGAGTATGTGGACCCCGACGTGTTCGGCCCGGGCCACCACCGGCCAGCTCGACGAGCCCGTCGCGACACCGAAGGAGATCAGCGGCGGCTCGGCGGCGACGGAGTTGACCGAGGTGGCGGTGAAGCCCACCGGCCGCTCACCAGCCGCGGTGACCACTGCGACGCCGGCCGCGTGGCGGCGGAAGACCGAGCGGAGCAGTGCGGGGGCGGTGAGCGGGTCGGCAACGGAATCGGTGGAAGCCGCCGGGGCACTCCGCGCCGCGGGCGTCCTCGATGCTGATGTGCGGGTCGTCATGCAGGTGTCCTTCTCCGGTGTGAGCGAACGGGGCCGGGCATGTTCAGACACCCGGACAGCCCGTGCCGGCGTTCCGGGCGAGGTCCACAGGGACCCGGCGAGGGAGGCACCGGCCGTCAGGAGAAGAGAGCTGCGACATAGCGTCAGATTGACGATTCAAGGGACGCCCCGTCAAGGGCCTTCCGGAATGTGGGAGATCACTCACTGTGAGTCAGACCGCCTGCCCCAGGGCGGCGATGACGTCGGCCTTGCGTGGCTGCCCGGACGCCCGGCGGACGATCCGGCCCTGCGCGTCGAGCACCAGCACCGTGGGGGTCCTGAGGATGCCCAGCTCCCGTACGAGTCCGAGCCGGGCTTCGGCGTCCAGCTCGACATGGGTGACACCGTCGACCATGCCGGCCACCTCCCGCAGCGTCCGCCAGGTGGCCCGGCAGGGCCGGCAGAAGGCACTGGAGAACTGGACGAGCGTCGCCCGCTCCCCCAGCTCCTCGCCCAACTCCGCGGCCCCGATCCGCCTTTCGCCGCCCTGCTCGTGCACGTCGCACTCCGTTCCTCCGCCGCCGTACCGGCCGGAAGCCGTACGGTTCCACAGCCGCCCGCCCGGCCGCGCATACCGCCGACCACGGAAGCTGCGGCCTCCGTCCGGGTGCAGCGCTCCCGCTGCCAGGATGATTCCCGGAGCTCTGCCCGAGGCGCGCGGGTCGCGCCTAGCGGTGTAGGCGCTGCTCAGGAGCGGTGCTGGCGGTTTACGCACGACGTGACGAGGATCTCGCGGTCCCGCGTCACCAGGGGTGGCTACTCTGGTCGGCATGGGGCACGATCTGCCCCATGCCGCAAACCTACGGCAGCGTAACTTCCGCCGGGGGGCACGTCCCCGGGCACAGAAGGGTCTTCTCCAGATGGCAGAACTCGTCTATCGACCGGTCATCGGCGCTGCTCGGGGGCTCTTCAAGGCGCTCGACCTCAAGATCGATACACAGGGTTCCGAGAACATCCCCCGCTCCGGCGGAGCCGTACTCGTCAGCAACCACATCGGCTATCTGGACTTCATCTTCAACGGTCTGGCCGCACTCCCGCAGAAGCGCCTGGTGCGCTTCATGGCCAAGGAGTCGGTCTTCCGCCACAAGATCTCCGGGCCGCTGATGCGCGGCATGAAGCACATCCCAGTGGACCGCAAGCAGGGCGAGGCCGCCTACCGCCACGCCCTCACGGCCCTGCGTTCCGGCGAGATCATCGGCGTCTTCCCCGAGGCCACCATCTCGGAGTCCTTCACGCTCAAGAGCTTCAAGTCCGGCGCCGCGCGGCTGGCCCAGGACGCGGGCGTGCCGCTGATCCCCATCGCGCTGTGGGGGACCCAGCGGCTGTGGACCAAGGGCAGGCCGCGCAACCTCAAGCGCAGCCACATCCCGGTGACGGTCCGAGTCGGCGAGCCCATGGAGGCGCCCGCCGACGAGTACGCGGGAGCGATCACCCGCAGGGTCCGCGACCGTATGCAGGAGCTGCTGGAAGCGGCGCAGCGCGCCTATCCGGTACGCCCGAAGAACGCGGCGGACACCTGGTGGATCCCGGCCCATCTCGGCGGCACGGCACCGACACCCGCGCAGGTACGCGAAGCGGGAGCCGGCTGACACCGGGTCGCCGACACCGGGACCGGCCCGGCCCGCAGGACGGCCCGCCCGGCCTGGCACGGTGGACCATGAACACACGAGGTGCGACCGACCGGAATCAATCACTTTCCGGTAGGTCGCACCTTTACGCCTCTACGCGTCCGCTTTACGCCCCCGCGGATCGGCTCGACGGGGATCGGTTCAGCGGGCCAGCTCTTCCTTCAGCGCCAGCAGGAAGCCGTCCACGTCTTCCTCCGTGGTGTCGAAGGAGCACATCCAGCGGACATCGCCGGCCGGCTCGTCCCAGAAGTAGAAGCGGTAGCGCTTCTGCAGCCGCTCGCTGACGTCGTGCGGCAGCCGCGCGAACACCGCGTTGGCCTGGACGTCGTGCAGGATCTCGACCCCGTCCGTCTGGCGCACCCCCGCGGCGAGGCGCTGGGCCATGGTGTTGGCGTGGCGGGCGTTGCGCAGCCACAGGTCGCCGGTGAGCAGCGCCTCCAGCTGCACCGACACGAAGCGCATCTTGGACGCCAGCTGCATCGACATCTTCCGCACATGCTTCATGTGCCGCACGGCGTCCGGGTTGAGCACCACGACGGCCTCGCCGAAGAGCGCGCCGTTCTTCGTGCCGCCGAAGGAGAGGATGTCCACGCCCACCGCGTTGGTGAAGGCGCGCATCGGTACGTCGAGCGATGCCGCGGCGTTGGCTATCCGGGCCCCGTCGAGATGCACCTTCATCCCGTAGCCGTGGGCGTGCTCGCAGATGGCCCGGATCTCATCGGGTGTGTAGACCGTGCCGAGTTCGGTGTTCTGGGTGATCGAGACGACCTGCGGCATCGCCCGGTGCTCGTCGTCCCAGCCGAACGCCTGACGGTCGATCAGCTCAGGGGTGAGCTTGCCGTCGGGCGTGGGTACGGTGAGGAGTTTCAGCCCGGCGACCCGCTCGGGGGCGCCGCCCTCGTCCACGTTGATGTGGGCCGTCTCGGCCGCGACGACGGCGCCCCACCGGTCAGTGAGCGCCTGCAGCGCGACGACGTTGGCCCCGGTGCCGTTGAAGACCGGGAACACCTCGGCGCTCTGGCCGAAGTGGCTGTGGATCAGCCGCTGGAGGTGGTCGGTGTAGGCGTCCTCGCCGTACGCGATCTGATGCCCGCCGTTGGCGACGGCGAGCGCGGCCAGGACCTCCGGGTGCGCACCCGCGTAGTTGTCACTGGCGAACCCACGGATCTGCGGGTCGTGGTGGCGTACGGCATCGGTCCTCACGGGGCGGGTGTCAGCCACAGGCGCTTTCCGTTCACATCTCCGGCGGGCTGGTCCCAGACACCTGCGATGGCCTCGGCCAGCTGCGCGACGTCGGTGAAGCCCGAGAACTTCGCATTGGGACGCTCGGCACGCATTGCGTCGTGTACCAGAGCCTTGATCACCAGGACGGCTGCGGCCGTCCGGGGACCGTCCTCGCCACCCGCCTTACGGAAGGCGTCGCCGAGCGCCAGCGTCCAGGCCTCGGCCGCCGCCTTCGCCGCCGCGTATGCGGCATTGCCCGCGGTGGGCTTGGACGCACCGGCCGCGCTGATCAGCACGTACCGGCCGCGGTCGCTGCGCAGCAGCGCGTCGTGGAACGCCAGCGAGGTGTGCTGCACCGTTCGGATGAGCAGCTTCTCCAGCAGGTTCCAGTCGGCGATGCCGGTCTCGGAGAAGGTGGGGCTGCCGCGCCAGCCGCCCACCAAGTGCACCAGACCGTCGATACGGCCGAATTCGGCCTCCGTACGGTCGGCCCAAGCCCGCGTGGCCTCCAGATCCAGCAGATCGACCGTCTCTCCGGTGACGGTGGCGCCGCCGTGCGCGTAGCGCGCCGCGTCCACCGCCTCGGCGAGCCGGGCGACGTCGGAGTCGGCGCCGACCACTACCGCCCCGGCCTCGGCCAGCCTCAGCAACGCCGCGCGGCCCGCCGGGCCCGCCGCCCCGGCCACCGCCACCACGGCTCCGTCAAGCGATCCCTTGCTCATCGTCTCCGCCTCCTGCCCGCGGGCCCTCACGCCGCTTCCCGCTCGTGGGTGCCCGCCGCGGTGATGCCCTTTGTCGAGGCGACCACACTCTTCAGCTTCTTGGCGAGGGCCTCATAGAACATGCTGAGCGGAAACTCGTCCGCAAGCACTTCATCCACAAGTTTACGCGGCGGCTGGCTCAGATCCAGGGCGTCCGGACCCTTGGCCCAGCGCGACCCCGGGTGCGGGGCGAGATAGCGGGAGACCAGGTCGTAGGCGGCGAACCAGTGGACGAGCTTGGGGCGGTCGATACCGGCCCGGTACAGGTCCTCGATCTCCGCGCAGAGCTGGTTGGTGACCTGCGGGGCGCGCTCCCAGTCGATCTTCAGGGTGCTGTCGGTCCAGCGCACCACGTCGTGCTGGTGCAGATAGGCGAAGAGCAGCTGGCCGCCGAGTCCGTCGTAGTTGCGCACACGCTCGCCGGTCACGGGGAAGCGGAACATCCGGTCGAAGAGCACGGCGTACTGGACGTCTCGGCCCTGCCCGAAGCCATCGGCCTCAAGACGCACGGCCTCCCGGAAGGCGGTGAGGTCGCAGCGCAGCTCTTCGAGGCCGTACATCCAGAACGGCTGGCGCTGCTTGATCATGAAAGGGTCGAACGGCAGGTCGCCGTGGCTGTGGGTGCGGTCGTGGACCATGTCCCACAGCACGAAAGCCTGCTGGCAGCGCTCCTGGTCGGAGACCATCTCCTGGATGTCCTCGGGCAGTTCGAGCCGCAGGACCTTCACCGCGGCCTCCGTGACCGCCCGGAAGCGTGCCGCCTCGCGGTCGCAGAAGATGCCGCCCCAGGTGAAGCGGTCGGGGGCCTCGCGTACGGCGATGGTCTCCGGGAAGAGCACCGCGGAGTTGGTGTCGTAACCGGACGTGAAGTCCTCGAAGGTGATGCCGCAGAACAGCGGGTTGTCGTAGCGGGTGGCTTCCAGCTCGGAGAGCCAGTCCGGCCAGACCATGCGCAGCACGACAGCTTCGAGATTGCGGTCCGGGTTGCCGTTCTGCGTGTACATCGCGAAGACGACCAGGTGCTGGAGTCCGTCGGCGCGCAGGTCGGCCGGGTGGAAGGCGAGCAGCGAGTCCAGGAAGTCCGGGACGTCGAATCCGCCGGCGGCCCACTTGCGGAGGTCGGCGACGAGCGCCCGGTGGTACGCGGCGTCGTGCGGCAGGAGTGGGGAGAGCTCCTCGACAGCGTCCGTCACCCGCGCGATCGCGGCGTCGACGGCGGTACGGGACGGGGCTCCCTCGGCCTCGAAGTCGATGGAACCGTCCTTCGACTGCCAGGGCCTGATCTCCTCGACGGCGTTCTTGAGGACGGGCCAGGCCGGGTGCTCAACCACCCGCCGGGCGCCGGATATACCGCCGCCGACTGCGTCCGGCACAAGAATTTTCGTCATGTCACTTCCTCCACAGCAGAAATTGCCGTCAACCCGCCGGGACACCGTATCCGTGTTCGGAACACTCGTTCAAGGCCGCATACAGTAGATTGTCCCGCTGAACCCCCTTGATCGCAGCGAATCTTCCTGCCATCGCCCCCGAGTGAAACCGCTTCCGCCCCACTGGGCCCGGAAAAACCGCACTTCGGCAAATTCATGGTCCGGTCCGGTCCGACGGCCGGAAATCCGCCCGCCGACCGGAAACGCGGGCACTTGGCGGCATCGCGGGAGCCGGGACAGTGACGGATCCGGAACGTTAGGCTGCGGCTCTGCCAGCTGGGTAGCAATGCCACGCGAGAGCCGCCGTCGACGGAAGCGAGAGAACCTTGAGTCTCCTCATCATCGGACATCGCGGGGTCATGGGCGTCGAGCCGGAGAACACCCTGCGGTCCTTCCGCCACGCGGAACAGGCGGGTATGGACGCCATCGAGCTCGACCTGCATCTGAGCAAGGACGGCTCACTCGTCGTCATGCACGACACGGACGTGGACCGCACGACGAACGGCAAGGGAGCCATCGCCGACCGGACGCTCGCCGAGCTGCGTGAGCTCGACGCCGGCCAGGGCGAGCGGATCCCGGTCTTCGAAGAGGTGCTGGACGCGGTCCGCTCCCCGATTCAGGCCGAGATCAAGGACGCCGCCGCCGCGCGGGCGCTCGCCGAGGTGATGCTCCGGCGCGACCTGGCCGGACGGGTCGAGGTCTCGTCGTTCCACGACGAGGCGGTGCGCGAGATCGCCGCACTCGTGCCGGGCGTACGGACGGTGCTCATCGCGAGCCGCTGGGGCCCGGACATCGTGGCCCGCGCGAAGGCCGTCGGCGCCGCGACAGTGGCGCTGAACATCCGCAGGCTGACCCTGGAGACCGTCGAGAAGGCTCACGCGGAAGGCCTGAAGGTGCTCGGCTGGGTGGTGAACACTCAGGACCATCTGCGGCTGGTCCGGGCGCTGGACCTGGACGGTGCGACCACCGACTACCCGGAGATCCGGCGCACCGGGCGGTTCACGGCCTGACCGCCGTGCACGGGCGGTCACGGCCTGACCGCTGCTACTCCGTTCCCGCATACTCCGTTCCCGCGCCGGGGATCTCAGCCGGGAGCAGCTTGACCAGCAGCTCGAACTGGAGGTCGTCGCGGAGCGGGATGCCGAAGCGCTCGTCGCCGTATGGGAAGGGGAACATCCTCCCCGTACGGCGGTAGCCGCGCCGCTCGTACCAGGCGATGAGGTCGTCCCGTACCGAGATGACCGTCATATGCATCTCATCGGCGCCCCACTCCGTGGACACCCGGCGTTCGGCCTCCGCGATGATCCGCTTGCCGAGCCCCGCGCCCTGCAGAGCCGGACTCACCGCGAACATGCCGAAGTAGGCCGCGTGGCCGCGCCGCTCCAACTGGCAGCAGGCGACCGGCTCACCGTCGCGCTCCACCACCATCAGCCGGCTGGCGGGCGCGGCGATGACTGCGCGCACCCCGTCCGGGTCGGTGCGCCGGCCGTCCAGGATGTCCGCCTCCGTGGTCCAGCCGGTGCGGCTGGTGTCGCCGCGGTAGGCCGACTCGATCAAGGTGACGAGCGCCGGTACGTCGGTCTCTGCCGCGTCCCTGAAAGTGATCCGGTCGGGGGCGGTGTCCATGGGGTGATATCTCCCGTCGAAGGCGGATCCGGCCGGTCCGGACCTGTCCGGACGGTGCTGCACAGACAGTAACGCGCCTGCGACGCGCTCCCCCGTGCCCCCCTGCGCTCGCGTGCGCTCCGCCCGGCAGGGGCATCGATGCGTCGAGGGGGACGCCCGGACGGGCTGACGCGTCGAACGGGGAGGTATGCCGTGCACGGATCAGCGATGGCCGGCTGGCTGCTGATGGCACTGAGCGCGACGAGCGGGGCCTACTGCCTGCTGCGGATGCGCAGTACGTCGCAGCAGGCACGGACGGCTGCGGGGAGCGACGCGGTGATGGGGTTCGGTATGGCGGCGATGGCTCTGCCCGCGGCGGTGGCCGCTCTCCCGGAGTGGGGGTGGACGGCGCTCACCGCGGTCTTCGCTGCGGGCGGCCTCCGGGCGCTGTGGCAGCTCCGCACGAGCGCTCACCATCTGCACCATCTGGTCGGCTCGCTCGCCATGGTCTACATGGCGCTCACGATGACGCCCGGGGCAACGGGGATGGCGATGGGCGGAGCGCACGGCGGAACCATGGATCACATGTCGCACTCGGCAGGCGGGGTTCCGCTGCTCACCGGAGCGCTGCTTGTCTACTACGCCGTGTACGTCCTGCGCGCGGGCGCGACCCTGGTCCCCGCGACGGCGGTGGCCGGAGCCGCGCCGGGTGGTGCGGCGGGTGGCGGATCCGGCGGCGTCATCGGCTGGGGGGCCCGTCCGGAGCTGGCGCTCGCCTGCCGGCTGGCCATGGGAACGGCCATGTTCGCGATGCTGCTGACGATCTGACCCCGCTCGCCCGCGACGTCCGGCCGGAGCGGACCTGGCGCGGTCAACGGCCGCCCCGCCCACGGTTCTTCGCACTGTCCGGCGAAAAATTCTTCCCCCTTTCCGGCGGAACCCGACCGTGTCCTGCGTCACTTGCGGAGCCAGGCCATACCCCGGCGACACACCGACTCCATAAACTGACGACCATGGTGGTCTCCCTAGCGCTGTTGCTACTCGGAGCCGTGGCTGCTGTTGCGGCACCGCGGCTTCTGGCACGCGCGCAGTGGCCCGAGCGGGAGCCCGTGGTGGCGCTGTGGGTGTGGCAGTGCGTGGTTGCCGCCGTACTGCTCTGCTTCGCGCTGGCGATGACCTTCAGCGCGTCGGCGGCCTGGCAGCTCGTACGGGGCCACCTCTTCGCCCCCGCCCCGCACGCCGTGGTGGAGGCGTACGCCCTCGGCACGTACGCGCAGTGGTCGGCGGCGACAGCGACGGTACTGGCCGCCTGCGGTGTCTGGACGGCCGTGATGCTCACCAGGGAGATCCGCCGCGCACGGGCCGCGCGCCGGCAGAGCCACAGGGAACTGCTGGTGCGCTCCCCCGTGCTGCCCGGCGAGGAACCGGGCAGCGAGCGCCTCGTCGTACTGGAGGGCGAGCGCCCCGATGCCTGGTGGCTGCCCGGCACGGCTCCCCAGCTGGTCATCACCACGGCGGCCCTTCGGGGGCTGAAAGGCCGTCAGCTCGATGCCGTGCTCGCCCATGAGCAGGGCCATGCCCGGGCCCGCCACGACTGGCTGCTGCACTGCTCGGCCGCGCTGGCCGTGGGCTTCCCGCAGATTCCGGTCTTCGCCGCCTTCCGCAACGAGATGCACCGGCTGGTGGAACTGGCCGCCGACGATGTGGCTTCGCGCCGGTTCGGGCGGCTGACCATCGCGCTCGCGCTGGTACAACTCAACGAGCACCGCGGCGTTTTCGGCCCCTGCCCGACCCCCGACGCGGAGCTTCCGCACCGAGTCGACCGGCTGCTGAACGCGGCCCCGCGCCTCACCGCCGGCCGCAGGCTGCGGCTGACCGCCGCCGCCTCGCTGGTGCCGGTCGTGCCACTGCTGGTGGCGTTCATCCCGGGACTGCGCGCGCTCGGATAGTGGTGGCG
Organism: Streptomyces sp. NBC_01197; assembly: GCF_036010505.1. Taxonomy (NCBI): domain Bacteria; kingdom Bacillati; phylum Actinomycetota; class Actinomycetes; order Kitasatosporales; family Streptomycetaceae; genus Streptomyces; species Streptomyces sp. NBC_01197. Next base: position 6,997,860 of record NZ_CP108569.1, on the reverse strand, counting down.
GCCGGTGCCGGCGATGACACCGACGCCTGCGTGACAGCCGGACGACGGGAAATAATGCCCCCCATGACGATCAAGGCCGTACTCTTCGACTTCTCCGGGACGCTCTTCAGGACCGAGCCCGTCGCGACGTGGCTGCGCGCCACCCTGGACGAGGCGGGCCGCACGCTGGACCGGGATGAATTCGCCCTCCGCACAGCGGAGTTGACGGCTGCGGGCGCACAGCCCGGCGGCCCGAGCCCCGAGCGGGTACCGCCCTCGCTCGCCGCGCTGTGGGCATCCCGCGACGAGGGCGCCGAGCAGCACCGCGCCGCGTACACGGGACTCGCCCGTCAGGTCGAGCTGCCGGATCCGGCCCTGTACGACGCCCTCTACGCACGTCACATGAGAGCGGACGCCTGGAGCCCCTACCCGGACACGGCCGAGGTGCTCAGCACCCTGCACGCCCGCGGGATCGGGGTCGGCGTGGTGAGCAACATCGGCTGGGACCTCCGGCCCGTGTTCCGCGCCCACGGGGTCGATCCGTACGTGGACCACTACACCTTGTCGTACGAGCACCGCATCCAGAAACCCGACGTCCGGCTCTTCCGCGCCGCCTGCGAGGCGCTGGGCCAGGATCCCGCCGAGACCCTGATGGTCGGTGACGACCGCCGCGCCGACGGCGGTGCCCGGGAACTGGGCTGCGCGGTCCATTTCGTGGACCACCTCCCGGCCGCCGAGCGCCCGGACGCACTCCGTCCGGTCCTGGATCTCGTCGGCTGACACGACGGCGCGACCGGATCCAGCTCACCGAGGAATCACCCGAACTACCGAGAGCGGCTGCCAATCTACGGGCGGGGACAGCAGGACACCCGAAACCGGACGGTCCCCCGCGCCGCCCGGTCCGGGCGTTGCCCGCAGAACGGCCCCTGACGGGGCCCTTTGCAGGTTGCGCTGATTATAGTTGGCTGAGAGCCAGTCAACGCAGGAGTAAAGCATGTCCCCGCGCAGCCAATCGGTCAATGAGGAGTTGCGGCGGCGTTCCCGCGAGCGGCTTCTGCAGGCCACAGTGGATCTTGTCGGTGAGCGCGGATACGAGGCGACGACACTCGCGGATATCGCCGACCGCGCCGGATCCGCCCGCGGCCTCGTCTCGTACTACTTCCCGGGCAAGCGGTATCTGCTGCAGTCCGCCGTACACCGCCTGATGCACCGCACGCTCTCGGCGGCCCTGGAACGCGAGCCGCACACCGACGACGGTCAGGAGCTGCTGGCACGGGCCATCGACGCGATCCTGGGGCTGGCCGCCGACCACCCCGTACTGATGCGGACACATATGGCCGGAATCCTCCAGGAACAGGGATTCGTCCAGTGCCCCGAGCAGCAGCAGCTCGCCCGGGTCCTGCGCTCGGCCGTTGAGCGGTACGGATCACCCGACCCGGACACCGACTACCCGCTGCTGCGCGCCCAGCTGATGGGCACGGTCTTCGCCCAGTTGCTGCCGGGGGCGCCCATGCCGTACGCGCTGCTGCGGGCCGAACTGTTCCAGCGGTACGGACTCGACTGGAAGCTGGGAGCACCCCCGGACGACGGAGCCGAGGGAGTCGGAGGGCCCGGCCCGGCCGCCACGTCGCCGCGCTGACGGCAACGGAGGTTCACGCCTCCCGCGCGGCCTCGGCCGCGGCCGCGGCGAGGACACTGTCCAGCAGGCCGGGGAAAACCGCTTCCAGATCCTCCCTGCGCAGCACGTTCATCTTCGCGGTCCCCCGGTAGATCTGCCGGATCACACCGCTTTCGCGCAGCACCCTGAAGTGGTGGGTGGTGGTCGACTTGGTCACCGGGAGCACGAACCGGGAGCACGACAACTCGCCGCCGTCCGAAGCCAGTTCACGCACCACGCACATCCGCATCGGGTCGGCCAGCGCATGGAGCACCCCGTCCAGGCGGATCTCGTCACGCGCCGGATGAGCGAGTGCACGGCTGCTCGTTGCGGTCGCCACGACGACTCTCCTTCATTCGGGCCCGGGCGGGTCCGGGGACGGCTCTATTGTACGAGCTTCATCGTAGTTTGACATTCACCGTACTACGACGGATATCGTACGAGCGTCCCGACGCCGTTATGAATGGAGCCTGTCGTGAGCGCCCTTTTCGAGCCGTACACCCTGCGGTCGCTGACCTTCCCCAACCGCGTGTGGATGCCGCCCATGTGCCAGTACTCGGCGGCCACCGCGGGGCCCGGCACGGGCACCGCCGACGACTGGCACTTCGCGCACTACGCCGCGCGGGCCGCCGGAGGCGCCGGCCTGGTCATCGTCGAGGCGACCGCGGTCAGCCCCGAGGGCCGGATCACCCCCGCCGACCTGGGCATCTGGAACGACACACAGGTCGAGGCGCTCCGCCGGATCACCGGCTTCCTCAAGGGACAGGGCACGGTTCCCGGAATCCAGCTCGCCCACGCCGGACGCAAGGCGTCAACGGACCGCCCCTGGAACGGCGGCGGCCCGGTCGGAGCCGACCAGGGCGGCTGGCAGCCGGTCGCACCCAGCCCGGTCCCCTTCGACCGGGGCGAGCACGTACCGGATGAGTTGACTACCTCTCAGATACGGGACATCGTCAGCCAGTTCGCCGATGCAGCCAGGCGAGCGCTCGACGCGGGGTTCCAGGTCGCCGAGATCCACGGCGCACACGGCTATCTGGTGGGCGAGTTCCTCTCCCCGCACAGCAACCACCGCACCGACGAGTACGGCGGATCCTTCGAGAACCGCACCCGCTTCGCGCTCGAAGTCGTGGACGCCGTACGGGCGGTGTGGCCCGACGAGCTGCCGCTCTTCTTCCGCGTCTCCGCCACCGACTGGCTGGACGAGGGCGGCTGGACGGCCGACGACACGGTGCGCCTCGCGCCGCTGCTCAAGGAACGCGGCGTCGACCTGCTCGACGTGTCGACCGGCGGCAACGCGGCCGGGGTCCGCATCCCGGTCGGCCCCGGCTACCAGGTGCCCTTCGCGGCACGCGTCAAGGCCGCGACACCGCTGCCCGTCGCCGCCGTCGGCCTGATCACCGAGGTCGAACAGGCCGAGAAGATCCTGGCCAACGGCGAGGCGGACGCGGTCCTGCTCGGCCGCGAGCTGCTCCGCAACCCGTCCTGGGCCCGGCACGCGGCCCGGGAGCTCGGCGCCGACGTGCACGTACCGCAGCAGTACCACCGCTCCGTCTGAGCACTGGCCGGGAGGAAGCGCGCCGTCCTCCCGGCCGTCTCACAGGCGCGCGCTTCCGGAGTCACGGCTCTACGCGACCCGCAGATCCGCGATGGCGTCCTCGTCCCACTCGATGCCGAGACCGGGCGTCTCCGGCGGGACGACACAGCCCTCCTCGATGACCAGCTCGCTGCGCGTGATCGCACCGAGCTGCGGAATGTGCTCCACGTACATCCCGGCGGGGACCGCGCACGCCAGGCTCGCGTGCAGCTCCATCAGGAAGTGCGGTGCCACCCGCACATTGCAGGCCTCGGCGGCGTGTGCGACCTTCAGCCACGGTGTGATGCCGCCGACGCGGGCCACATCGGCCTGCACGATCCCGGCGGCGCCCGCCGACAGGTACTCGGCGAAGTGGCCGACGCTGTACATCGATTCGCCCACCGCCACCGGCACCGTGGTCGAGCGGGCCAGTCTGCGGTGCCCCGCGACGTCGTCGGCCGGCAGCGGCTCCTCGAACCACGCGATATCGAGCGGCTCGTAGGTGCGGGCCCGCCGGATCGCCTCCGCCCCGGTGAGCGACTGGTTGGCGTCGACCATGATCTCGAAGGCGGGCCCGGTCGCCTCGCGGACCGCCGCGAGCCGTTCCGCGTCCTCGACCGCGGTGGGCTTGCCGACCTTCAGTTTGGCGCCGCGCAGCCCCGAGGCCTGCGCCGCCGAGACGTTCTTGACCAGCTCGTCGGTGCTCAGATGCAGCCAGCCGCCCTCGGTGTCGTACACGGGCAGCCGGTCGTGCGCACCGCCCGCGAGCCGCCAGAGCGGTTCACCGGCGCGCAGACACCGCAGATCCCACAGGGCCGTGTCGACGGCGGCCAGCGCCAGCGAGGTGAGGAGCCCGAAGGCGGTAGCCCGGGTCGCGGCGAGCATCCGGGCCCAGACCGCCTCGACGTTACGGGCGTCGGCGCCCAGCAGAGTGGCGGCGAGGTGGTCGCGCAGCAGCGCCAGTACGGAACTGCCGCCGGTGCCGATCGTGTAGGAGTACCCGGTGCCGCTCAGCCCGTCGTCGGTCCCGACGGTGACGAGGATCGTCTCCTGGCGGACGAAGGTCTGGGTGGCGTCGGTACGCAGTGTCTCGGGTTCGATCGAGACGAGCCGGCAGTCGACGCTCGTGATTCTGCTCATGGATGTGGTCTCCCGCTGGTTCCGTCGCTCGTCCGTGGCCCCGCTGCCCGGTCCTTCACTCGGTGCTCGTGCCCTCCTCGACGAGGACGACTTCGAGGGTGCGGGGGCCGTGCACGCCTTCGACGCGGTTGAGTTCGATGTCGCTGGTGGCCGAAGGGCCCGAGATCCAGGTGAGCGGGCGCGCCGGATCGAGCCGTGGCAGGGCCTGCGGTACCGAGGCGACCACCTGCTCCGGGGCCCGTACGACGCAGATGTGGTGGTCCGGCACGAGGGTGATCCGGCGGCGCCCCTGGCCGGCGCCGCCGTCCAGGACGATGGTGCCGGTCTCGGCGATGGCCACCGCGCATCCGGTGACCACACTGTCCACGGCGTCGAGTTCCTGCGCGGTCGACGCGGGTGTGTCATCGGTCCGGGCGGCGGTGGACTCGGCCAGCCACCCGGCGGGCAGCCCGGGAGGTGCCAGTACGGTCGTCGCGCCGCGCTCGGCCAGCAGCCGGGCGAGGAGCGCGGGCAGCCCGTCCGGCCGGGTCCGGTGCACGAGGGCGCGGTAGTCCGCGAGGTTCTCGTGGAGGAGGTCCAGCACGGCCACCGGGTCGTCGGCGGTGTGTGTGGTGAGGTAGTCGCGGGTGACCTCGGGGGCCTCCGGCGCCCCGGCGACCGCGGCACGTACGCGGGCGAGGATCTGGTCGCGGGAGCTCATGTGCGGTTCTTCTTCCACCAGTCACGGAACGGTTCGGGCGGCACTTCGGGCAGGTCTCGGCTGTCGGTCCAGGCCGCCGCGCCCGGCAGCCGCCTGGGGTGCAGTGCGCGGGTCTTCGATGCCGCCTTCTCACCGGCGGCGAGTGCGGCCGGATGGTTCAGCACCCAGCCGGCCGCCTTCATGGCCGCCTTCTCAAGCCGGTGGCCCCTGCCGCCCTGGCCGGCGACCCGCTCGCGCAGGTGGACCAGGACTTCGGGGATGTCGATGGCGACCGGGCACACGTCGTAGCAGGCGCCGCAGAGCGAGGAGGCGTAGGGCAGCGAGGCGTCGATCTCGCTCTCCGTGCCCCTGAGTTGCGGGCTGAGGATGGCGCCGATGGGCCCGGGGTAGACCGAGCCGTACGCGTGGCCGCCCGCCCTTTCGTACACCGGGCACACGTTGAGGCAGGCGGAGCAGCGGATGCAGCGCAGCGCCTGGCGGCCTACCTCGTCGGCCAGGGTGTCGGTGCGGCCGTTGTCGAGGAGGACCAGATGGAAGTCCTGCGGCCCGTCGGCGTCGGTGGTGCCGGTCCAGGTGCTGGTGTACGGGTTCATCCGCTCGGCCGTCGACGAGCGCGGCAGGGTCTGCAGGAAGACCTCCAGGTCCTGCCAGGTGGGCACGGTCTTCTCGATGCCCACCACCGAGATCAGCGTCTCGGGCAGCGTGAGGCACATCCGGCCGTTGCCCTCGGACTCCACCACCACGAGCGTGCCGGTCTCGGCGACCATGAAGTTGGCGCCCGAGATCCCGACCTTGGCCCGGAGGAACTTCTCCCTCAGGTGCAGCCTGGCGGCCTCGGCCAGCTCGGCCGGGGCGTCGGTCAGCCCCTCCGGAGCCGGCCGCCCCCACTCACTCATCGTCCGGGCGAAGATCTCCCGGATCTCGCCCCGGTTGCGGTGGATCGCCGGGACCAGGATGTGGCTGGGGCGGTCCTCGCCCAGCTGCACGATCAGTTCCGCGAGGTCCGTCTCGTAAGCGGCGATCCCCTCGGCCTCCAGGGCTTCGTTGAGACCGATCTCCTGGGTCGCCATCGACTTGACCTTGACGACCTCTCGCTCACCGGTCGCCTTGACCAGTCCGGCGACGATCCGGTTGGCCTCATCACCGTCGGCCGCCCAGTGGACGGTGCCCCCGGCGGCCGTGACCGACTCCTCCAACTGCACCAGATACTGGTCCAGGTGACGCAGCGTCCGGTCCTTGATCTGTTTGCCCGCCTCCCGCAGCTGCGCCCAGTCGGAGAGCTCCGCCACCGCCTTCGCCCGTTTGTCGCGGATGGTGTGGGTGGCGTGCCTGAGGTTCCCGCGCAGGGTCTCGTTGTGCACGGCTTCCCTGGCCGCCTTCGGGAAGGACGGCATCCCGAGATAGGTACCGCTCATACGTGGGGCTCCTCTTCGGTGCTCGCCAGGATCTCGGCCAGGTGGAGCGCCCGCAGCGGCGCGTCCTGGCGGCGCAGAATGCCGCCGATGTGCATCAGACAGGAGTTGTCGGCCCCGCACAGCACTTCGGCGCCTGTCGACACAGCGTTGCGCACCTTGTCCTCACCCATGGCGGCCGACACGTCCGCGTTCTTCACCGCGAAGGTCCCGCCGAAACCGCAGCACTCCTCGGCCCCTTCCAGCTCCCGCAGCTCCAGCGCGCGTACCGCTTCGAGAAGTCGGCGTGGCCGGTCGCCGAGGCCCAGCATCCGCAGGCCGTGGCAGGACGGGTGGTACGCCACCGTGTGCGGGAAGTACGCCCCCACGTCGACGACCCCCAGCACGTCCACCAGGAACTCCGTCAGCTCGTACGTCTTGGGTACGGAGCGGGCAGCCGCGTCGGCGAGCTCGTGACCGCGGCGCTCCGCCACCGCCTTGCGGCCGATCCGCGGATAGTTGTCGCGGACCATGGCCGCGCAGGATCCCGACGGCGTGACGACGTAGTCGTAGGGGGCGAATTCGCGGTCGAAGCGCCGGACCAGGGGTTCGGTCTCGCGCCGGTAGCCGGTGTTGAACTGCGGCTGCCCGCAGCAGGTCTGTCCGGCGGGGAAGCCGACCTCCACCCCCAGCCGCTCCAGCAGTTTCACCACGGCGATGCCGGTCCGTGGATACAACGCGTCATTCACACACGTCACGAAGAGTCCTACCCGCATGTGTCCTTCTCGGGGTCGTCCACGGCTCGGGGCCGCGGCGGATGTGGTCAGGCGGCGGCCGGGGCGGAGGCCGGCGCCGCGTCCTTGCGCCGCCACTCCGCCTCGATCTCCTCCAACGAGCGGTTCGCCGTCTCGGGTACCCGGGTGAGGACGAATGCGAGCCCCAGTGCGGAGATCACTGCGTAGATCCCGAAGACCCAGAAGCCGATCGCATCGAGGATGTCAGGAAAGGTCAAGGAGAAGAGGAAGTTGAAGAGGTACTGGGTGAACGTGACGACCCCCATGCCCAGAGCGCGGGCGCGCAGCGGCAGGATCTCCGGGATGTAGAGCCAGAAGACCGGGCCGAGGCCGAACCCGAAGGCGAAGGTGAAGGCGAAGACGCACACGACGTCGAGAGCGGACGAGTGCGGGAACAGCGCCAGCAGGATCAGCGGCGGCACCTGGCCGCCCAGGCTCCAGGCGAGCATCCTGACGCGGCCGAGCCGGTCGATCAGGGGCAGCGAGATCGCGGTGGAGATCACCAGGGCGCCGCCGACGCTGTAGTTGGCGATGATGCCGGTGTCGGCGGAGTGTCCGGTGGCGCCGGCGAAGACGGTGGGCGCGTAGTAGACGACCGCGTTGATCCCGGTGAACACCTGGAAGAAGGTCAGGACAAGACCGATCCGCAGCGCGGGGCGGTAGCGGTGCAGCAGTTCCCGCAGACCGGCCTCCTGCATCCCGAGGCTCTGCTGAATCTCGGCCGCTTCCGCGTCCGCCTCGTCGCGCGACGGCCGCAGCCGCATCAGTACCGCATGGGCTTCGGCCTCCCGGCCGCGCAGGCTCAGCCAGCGCGGGCTGGCCGGGCTGAGCACCATGCCGACGAGGAAGAGAAGGGCGGGCAGCGCCCCCAGCCCGAGCATCCACTCCCAGGCGCCCGAGCCGCGCAGGGCGTCACCGGCGCCATAGGCGATCAGGATGCCGACGTTGACGCTGAGTTGGTAGAGCGCGCTGATCAGACCCCGTATCCGCTTCGGCGCCAGTTCGGTCAGATAGATCAGGCCGAACATATTGGCCAGGCCCACGGCGAGACCGAGGACGAACCGGGAGACGAGCAGCATCGCGACGCTGGTCGACAGCGCGCAGCCGAGCGAACCCACGGCGAAGACGATCCCGGCGACGATCAGCAGATGCCTGCGGTCGAACCGCTTGGCGGCCAGCGATCCGACGACGATCGACGGCAGCGCACCGAGCAGGATGAGGCTGGTGACCAGGCCCTGTTCGGTGGAGGAGAGGCCGAACCGGTCGGTGGCGAAGGGCAGTGCGGTGGCGATGGCGCCGGAGTCGTATCCGTACAGCAGTCCCGCCATTCCGCCGAGCACCGCGACGGCCTTGACGAAACGGGGAAGCGGCGGGGTGACCGCGCCGGTGGGACTGGGTCCGGGGCCGGGACGGGGTCCCGGACCCGGATCGGGCGTACTTCCGGACGGTTGGCGCGCGGTGGGGACGGAGCGCGGGGAGTCGGCCATGGCGCCTCCAGAACAGCCGGAATTTTCCTATAGGAATTTGAGGGTCATCGGAGGTTAGCCATGAAGCCCTGTCGGGCGTCAACCCTTGAGCCGCGCTTTTCCGGCGCCGCAAGGGCTTCAGTGCCGCGGGGGTTCTCCCCGTCTGGCTTTTCCTATAGCTTTCGTCTCACTAACATCCGACCTCTGAGGCCTCTGAGACCTCTGAGGCCGACGAGTCCGACACCTGAGGAGGCTGCTGTCATGCAGCTCATGCGACTGGGCGATCCGGGCAGCGAACGCCCCGCCGTACGCGAAGCCGGTGTGCTCTACGATCTCGGCCCGCTGACCGACGACATCGACGGGCGGTTCCTCGCCCGCGGCGGGATCGCCCGGGTCCGGGAAGCCCTCCGGACGGGGTCGCTCGCCGGACTCCCGGGAGCGGACCGGCTCCGGGTGGGCCCACCGGTCGCCCGGCCCGCCGCGGTCCTGTGCGTCGGCCAGAACTATGCGGCCCACGCGGCGGAGTCGGGCAGCGAGCCGCCCAGCGCACCGATCATTTTCTTCAAGCACCCCAACACGGTGGTCGGACCGTACGACGACGTCCTGATACCGCCCGGGGCGAAGACCGTGGACTGGGAGGTCGAGCTGGCCATTGTCATCGGACACACCGCCCGCTATCTGGACTCGGCGGAAGCGGCGGCCGAGTGCATCGCGGGATACGCGGTCTCCCATGACGTGTCGGAACGGACGTACCAGCTCGACGAGTCGGGCGGCCAGTGGTCGAAGGGCAAGTCGAGCGAGACGTTCAACCCGCTCGGTCCGTGGCTAGTACCGGCCGGCGACCTCGCCGGAGGCCCGCAGGACCTGAACCTCCGCAGCCGCGTCAACGGCGAGCCGCGCCAGGACTCCAGCACCGCGGACATGATCTTCGGGGCGCATGAACTTGTACGCCACCTCAGCCACTATCTGGTGCTGGAACCCGGCGACGTCATCAACACCGGCACCCCGGAGGGCGTCGCGCTCTCCGGCCGTTTCCCGTATCTCTCGGCGGGCGATGTGGTCGAGCTCGAAATCGACGGGCTCGGCGCGCAGCGCCAGACGGTACGAGCGGCGGTGGCAGGCTGATGCGGCGGATCGCGCAGGTGATCAAAGTACGTCCGGAGAAGCTGGCGTACTACCGCGAGCTGCACCTGGCGGTTCCGGAGCCGGTGCTCGCCCGGCTGCGGGCGAGCCATATCGCCAACTACTCGATCCATCTGCTCGGGGACCGGCTCTTCAGCTACTACGAGTACCACGGCGACGACCTGGCCGCGGATCTCGCGGCGATCGGCCGGGACGAGGCGACCCGCGCGTGGTGGGAGCTGACGGACCCCTGTCAGGAGAAGGTGCCGGAGGCGGGACCCGACGACTGGTGGGCCCCCATGGAGCAGGTCTTCCTCATGGAGTAGGTACGCGCGGTTCCTATAGAATCGGTGGCCCGCAGGGTAGCCGCCGTAGGCACCGTGAAGGCGCGGTGAAGTTGCTGCGAGGTGGCTACCCGACGGGCTGGAGGAGGGCCGGATGCTGTCGGACGAAGGAGCGCCGGCGCCGCAGCGCCAAGTACTGGGCGACAGCGTCTACGAGGCCGTCAAGGCGATGGTCATGGACCACGAGATCAGGCCGGGCGCCCGGGTCGGCATCGAGGCGCTCGCCCGTACGCTCCAGGTCTCTCCGACGCCGGTACGTGAGGCGCTGGCACGGCTGGAGTCGGACGGCCTGGTCACCAAGCGGTCACTCGCGGGGTACCGGGCCACCGAACTGCTCACACCGCAGGGTCTCGAGGAGCTGTTCGAGATGCGTCTGCTGCTGGAGCCGACCGCGGCGGCGCTGGCCGCGGCCCATGCGGACGACGAGCAGCTCGACAGCATCGAGAGCCTGGTGGAGGAGATGCGCGACCGCCCTGGATCGGGTGAACGGTACGCCGTCTACCGGGAGTTCGCGGCGGGCGACCAGCGTTTCCACGACACGATCGCCCGCGCCGCCGGCCGCCCGCTGCTGGCGGACGCGGTGAGCCGGCTCCACTCGCATCTGCACATCTTCCGGCTCAGCAGCATCCAGGGCGCCGCCGAACCGACACTCGCCGAGCACGACCGCATCCTGCGCGCCGTGCTGCGCCGCAGCCCCGAGCGCGCGGCGGAGGCGATGACGGACCATCTGAGACGCAGCATCGAACGCCAGCGCAGCCGCCGGCAACAGCGCTGACCTCAGGACGCCGGGCAGACGTCGAGCGGGTCGGGCGTCGGGCGGGCGTCTGGCTGGCTAAGGGCCGGTCCCCCATCGCGCGGAGTCGTTTGCGCCCGCGCCGGGCCTCAGTCGGCCAATGCGACGGGCCCCGGCGGGGCGCCGTGCCAGGTGTTCCAGAGCGCGGCGTACGCGCCGCCTGCCGCGATGAGCTCATCGTGGGTGCCGAGTTCGGCGAGCCTGCCGTCCGCCATGACGGCGACCCGGTCGGCATCGTGCGCGGTGTGCAGACGGTGCGCGATGGCGCTCACGGTGCGGCCTTCGAGGACCGCGGCCAGAGCGCGCTCGGTATGGCGTGCGGTCGCCGGGCCGAGCAGGGCGGTCGCCTCGTCGAGGATCAGGGTGTGCGGGTCGGCCAGCACGACCCGGGCCAGGGCCAGTTGCTGCGCCTGAGCGCCGTCGAGCAGTCGACCGCCCGCGCCCAGTTCGGTGGCGAGCCCGTCGGGGAGACCGGCCGCCCACTCGGCGCCGACAGCGTTCAGGGCCGCGGTCAGTTCGGTGTCGGTCGCGCCGGGTGCGGCGATCAGCAGATTGTCCCGCACCGTACCGAGGAAGACATGGTGTTCCTGGGTGACCAGGACGACCTGGCGGCGCAGCTGTCCGGGCGGCTGGTCCGCGAGCGGCACTCCGCCCACCGTGACCGCGCCCGTGCGCGGGACGTCGATTCCCGCCAGCAGCCTGCCCAGCGTGGACTTCCCGGCCCCGGACGGCCCGACGACGGCCAGCCGCTCACCGGGCCGTACGGTCAGGTCGACCCCGTGCAGCACATCGCCGCCTTCCCTGTACGCGTAGTGGACACCCGTCACCTCGATCCGCTCGCCCGCCGGCACCCCGGGCACCGACGGTGGAACGGGCGCCGGGGCCTGCGCCAGCCCCTCCACCCGGGCGAAGGCGGCCCCGCTGCTCTGCAGTTGCTCGACCCACTGGAGGACGGTGTCCAGGGGCGCGGACAGCCGGCGGAGATAGAGCGCGGACGCGACCACCACACCCAGTGACACCACGCCCCGGTCGTTCAGCACGCCCCCGAGCAGCAGCACGCCGGCGACCGGCAGTACATACGAGACGTCGACCGTCGAGCAGCGCGGCGGTCCAGCGGAGCAGCGCCCCCGAGCTGCCGGACCGGAGTCCTCCGTCGATCGCCCGGGACAGCAGATAGGGCGGCAGCGTGAGACCGGTCATCCACGCGCTGCCCAACAGAGAACCCGCCGCGATCCTGCGGCGCTGCACGACGACCAGCCACCACAGGTAGCGACCGGCACTCCGGCTGTCGGGGGTGCCCGGGTCCGTCGGTATGACCGCCATGGCACGGGACTTTACCGACTCTGCACCTGCGGCTCCGGGCCGGCCGGTTCCGGGTGGTGCGACCGGTGCTCAGAGTCCGTGGCCCGGCGCCTCCGCAGCCGAGTACGCCTGGTGCACGACGGCACCGGACCGGCGGAGCGCGATGAAGGGGCGGCCCTCCTCCTGCCACTGCCCGGCCGCGCTCCAGCCGGTCGCGCGCGCGTGGCCGAGGAGGGCGCGTACGCCGACCCGGGCCCAGGGGAAGTCGGACCCGGCGCCGCCTCTGCCGTCGTCGACCCGGACACGTACGCACTCGTCGACATCGACCGGGGCGGCCTCAGCCAGCAGCAGCCCCCGGGGGGCGACCAGTTGCGCGGCCCTGCTGAGCAGCGCGCGCGGGTCGCCGCCGATACCGATGTTGCCGTCGATGAGCAGCGCCGTACCCCAGCGCCCCTCCCCCGGCAGCCGGTCGAACACCGAGCGGCACAGGGCCGGTGCTCCGGCGCGTGCGGTGCGGGCGACGGCCGCCGGGCTGACATCGACGCCGAGGGCCCGGTGGCCCCGTCCGGCCAGTGCGGCGACCAGCCGGCCGGGGCCGCAGCCGATGTCCAGGACCGACCCCTCGCACCGGGCGAGTACGGACATGTCGGTACGGTCGGCGCCCGCGCACCAGCGTTCCACGTCGAGCGGAAGGAGCCAGCCGTCGGCGCGGCGGAGGAACAGCGGGCCGCGTCCGGTGCGGAGCGCGTCGGTGTACGGATCGGACTGCCAGCAGGGGGCCCGGACGGGGGCGCTCACCCCCGGGCTCCGGTGCGGTGCCCGGACGGGGCGGCGGGGGCGGAAGCCGGTGCTGCCGCCGCGATGCCGACGACGGCCGCCGCGAAGCGGCTGTGCGGAATGGCGGCCGCCACTGTCCGTACGTCGTCGGCGGTGTCCACGTCGCGCAGCTCGGGCAGATCACGGACGGTCAGCCCGGCGCCGGTGAGCCTGGCCCGCTGCGCCGCGCCGGTCCCCGGGACCGACATGGGAACGCCGCGCATCAGTCCGGGGCGGGGTTCGGCGAATCCGAGTGCCCAGAACCCCCCGTCTGCGGCCGGACCGAACCAGGCGTCACAGTCGCTCCAGCCGCCGGGCTGGAGCACGGGGGCCAGCAGGGCCGGGGTGAGTTGCGGGGTGTCCATACCGACGAGCAGTGCGGGGCCCGTACAGAGGGCGAATGCCGCGGCGAGCCGTTCGTCGAGTCCTCCCCCGCTCTGCGGTACGACCTCGATACCGGGCGGCAGCCACTTCCCCGGCGCGCCTTCGAGCACCAGGATCCGGCGACGGGCGGGACAGGCCAGGACCGCTGCCAGCGTGTCGCTGAGCGCGGCCTCGGCGATCTGCGCCGCCTGCTGCGGGGTGTAGGGCGGCGTGAGCCGGGTCTTGACCCGGCCCGGCAGCGGCTCCTTGGCGATGACGAGCAGCGTGGTCATCGCACCGCCGTCACGGCCGTGGCGGGGCGGTTCAGCACTGAGCGCATGTCGCCCACCGCCTGCCAGGTGCCCCGCCAGGTGCCGGTGACCTTGGACTTCCCGGTGCGCGGCCGGTAGGGCACGTCCTGCTCGGTGATCCGCCACCCCGCGTCGGCCGCTCGTACGACCATTTCCAGCGGGTAGCCGCTGCGCCGGTCGGTCAGCCCGAGGCCGAGCAGCGCCGTGCGGCGGGCGGCGCGCATCGGGCCGAGGTCGCGCAGGCGCAGCCCGGTGCGGGTGTGCAGCATCCGGGAGAGCGCGTAGTTGCCCGCGCGGGCGTGCAGCGGCCAGGCGCCGCGCCCGTCGGGGCGCCGGCGGCCCAGCACGAGGTCGGACTCGCCGTCCGCGACCCGGCGGACGAGGCCGGTCAGCAGCCCGGGGTCCAGCGAGCCGTCGCAGTCGCAGAAGCACACCAGCTCAGCGGTCGCGGCGCGCAGGCCCGCGTGGCAGGCGGCGCCGAAGCCGCGGCGGGATTCGTGGACGACGGTGGCCCCGAGGCCGGCGGCGATGGCGGCCGAACCGTCGGTGGAGCCGTTGTCGACCACGAGTGCCCGCCAGCCGGCCGGGATGCGCTCCAGCACCCGGGGCAGCGCTCCGGCTTCGTCGAGGCAGGGGAGGACGACGTCCACCGTCGTGGGGGGCACGGGGTTCGGGGGCCTCAGAGGCGTCAGGTCGGTCACGTCCCTCACCGTACGAAGCAAACGGAGCGCGATGGCTCTTCCGCTCCTTACGAAACGCGGACGTCCGTGCGCAACCACCCGGTCGACCGTCCGTTCGCCGCGGCTCGGTGACACGCTGGGGTCATGCAGAACCCGCGCCCCGCCCTCACCCCGCCCCGCGTGCTGGTCGTCGACGACGACCCGACCGTCTCCGAAGTCGTCGCCGGCTATCTCGACCGGGCCGGGTACTCGGTGGAGCGCGCGGCCGACGGCCCGGCCGCCCTGGAGTGCGCGGCACGGCGCAGGCCCGATCTGGTGGTCCTCGATCTGATGCTGCCGGGCATGGACGGTCTTGAGGTGTGCCGGATGCTGCGGGACCGCGGCCCGGTCCCGGTGATCATGCTGACCGCGCGCGGCGACGAGGACGACCGGATCCTCGGGCTCGAAATAGGCGCGGACGACTACGTCACCAAGCCGTTCAGCCCGCGTGAACTGGTGCTCCGCGTCGACTCGGTGCTGCGGCGCAGCCGTACGGGCGGCGACCGGCCGGGGCCGCTGCTGCACGCAGGGGGAGTCACGGTGGATCCCGCGGCCCGGCGTGCCACCAAGGACGGAAGCGAACTCGCCCTGACCCTGCGGGAGTTCGATCTGCTGGCCTATCTGGTCGGACACCCGGGGCAGGCTTGCGGCCGGGAGCAGCTGATGCACGAGGTGTGGGGCTGGGAGTTCGGCGATCTGTCGACGGTCACGGTCCATGTGCGCCGGCTCCGCGGCAAGATCGAGGACGATCCCGCCGCACCGAGGCTGATCCGGACCGTCTGGGGGGTCGGGTACCGGTTCGAGGACGGGCCGGACCGGATGGACGGGGCGGACCCCGGGGGCGGGGGCGGAGAGGCCCGGCCTGGTGCGGCAGAGGCTGCCCGGTCCGGTGTGGAAGAGTCCCAGTCGCGGTCGGGAGAGGCGGGCGCGCGATGAAGGATCTGCTGCTGATCGCCCTGTACGCGTTCCTCGGCGCCGGTGCGGCCGGGCTGGTCGGGGCGGGTGCCCTGTGGCGGCTGCGCCACCGCTCGGTGGCCCTCTCGCTCACCGTCATCTCGGCCGTCGCGGTGACCGCGATGCTCGCCGGGACGCTGGCAGTGGCCAGGGCGATGTTCCTGTCGTCGCACGACCTCAAGGTGGTGACCCTGGTGGTGGCCATGGCCGCGGTGGTCTCGCTGGCGACCGCGCTGCTGCTGGGGCGCTGGGTCGTCGCGGGCAGCAGGGCGCTGACGCTGGCCACGCGGTCCTTCGGCGACGGGGGCGACTTCGCCGTGCCGGGCGGAGCGCCCACCGCCGAACTGGCCGACCTTGGGAGGGAGCTCGCCGCGACGAGCGAGAAGCTGGCGGCGTCGCGCCGCCGTGAACAGGCGCTGGAGACCTCGCGGCGTGAGCTGGTCGCGTGGATCTCGCACGATCTGCGGACTCCGCTCGCCGGGCTGCGGGCGATGTCCGAGGCGCTGGAGGACGGGATGGCCGCCGACCCCGAGCGCTACTTCCGGCAGATCCGCACCGAGGTGGACCGGATGAACACCATGGTCGGCGACCTCTTCGAACTGTCCCGCATCCATGCGGGGGCGCTCATGCTGACACCGATCCGGATGTCCGTGTACGACCTGGTGGGCGACGCGCTCGCCGGGGCGGACCCGCTGGCCCGCGAGCACGGCGTCCGGCTGGAGGGAGGCGGGGTGGAACCCCTGCCCGTCGATGTGGACGGCAAGGAGATGACCAGGGTCCTGGCCAATCTGCTGGTCAACGCCATTCACCGGACACCGGCCGACGGGACGGTGGCGATCGCGGCCGAGCAGCGGGCCGGTTCCGTCGTCCTCTCGGTGACCGATGGCTGCGGCGGCATCCCGGAGGACGATCTGGTGCGGGTCTTCGACACCGGCTGGCGGGGCACCGAGGCCCGCACTCCCCCGGCGGGCGCCGGTCTCGGACTGGCCATCGTGCGCGGCATCGTGGAGGCGCACGCCGGTCAGGCGGCGGTGCGCAACGTGACCGGCGGCTGCCGCTTCGAGGTCACCCTGCCCGCGGCCCGCTCCTAGGTGTACTGCCCCGTGAGGCCGGGGACGCGGCAGGACAGACCGGAAGCGGTTGTCGCTCTCCCAGTGGTGTCCTGCCGCCGCCCGGCGGTCAGTCGGTGCCGAACTCCATCGCGGCGCGGTCGAGCATCTGGTCGTCGCCGTCCACCTTGCCGCGGGAGGCGATGGCCTCGGCGCCGCCCTGCGGCATCGCGCCGATCAGCCCCGTCGACGCGGCCTGGGCGGCGCCGATGAGCGTCTCGTGCGTGTTGCCGACGATGCCGAGATCCGCGTACTGCTCCAGCTTGGCGCGCGAGTCGGCGATGTCGAGGTTGCGCATGGTGAGCTGGCCGATCCGGTCCACCGGGCCGAACGCCGAGTCCTCCGTCCGCTCCATGGACAGCTTGTCCGGGTGGTAACTGAACGCCGGGCCCGAGGTGTTCATGACCGAGTAGTCCTCACCGCGCCGCAGCCGCAGCGTCACCTCTCCGGTGACCGCGGCGCCCACCCAGCGCTGCAGCGACTCACGGATCATCAGCGCCTGCGGGTCGAGCCAGCGGCCCTCGTACATGAGGCGGCCGAGGCGCCGGCCCTCGTTGTGGTACTGCGCGACGGTGTCCTCGTTGTGGATCGCGTTGACCAGCCGCTCGTACGCGGCGTGCAGCAGCGCCATCCCCGGGGCCTCGTAGATACCGCGGCTCTTGGCCTCGATCACCCGGTTCTCGATCTGGTCGGACATGCCCATGCCGTGGCGGCCGCCGATGGCGTTCGCCTCCATCACCAGGTCGACCGCGGTGGCGAACTTCGCGCCGTTGATCGTCACCGGGCGGCCCTGGTCGAAGCCGATCGTCACGTCCTCGGCGGCGATCCGGACCTCGTCGTCCCAGAACCGGACACCCATGATGGGGTCGACGGTCTCGACGCCGGTGTCGAGGTGCTCCAGGGTCTTGGCCTCGTGGGTGGCGCCCCAGATGTTGGCGTCGGTGGAGTAGGCCTTCTCGGTGCTGTCGCGGTACGGGAGGTCGTGGGCGACCAGCCACTCCGACATCTCCTTGCGGCCGCCGAGTTCGGTGACGAAGTCGGCGTCGAGCCACGGCTTGTAGATGCGCAGGTGCGGGTTGGCGAGCAGACCGTAGCGGTAGAACCGCTCGATGTCGTTGCCCTTGAACGTCGATCCGTCGCCCCAGATCTGTACGTCGTCCTCAAGCATCGCCCGGACCAGCAGGGTGCCGGTGACGGCGCGGCCCAGCGGCGTCGTGTTGAAGTAGGAGCGCCCGCCGGACCGGATGTGGAACGCACCGCAGGTGAGCGCGGCCAGTCCCTCCTCGACCAGCGCCGCACGGCAGTCGACCAGGCGCGCGATCTCGGCGCCGTACGCCAGCGCGCGGCCCGGTACCGACGCGATGTCGGGCTCGTCGTACTGGCCGATGTCGGCGGTGTAGGTGCACGGGACGGCACCCTTGTCGCGCATCCACGCAACGGCGACGGAGGTGTCGAGGCCACCGGAGAAGGCGATGCCGACGCGCTCGCCGGTGGGCAGGGAGGTAAGAACCTTAGACATGGAAAGAGTATGCGCCACAACGCATGGTCATGCAAAGTCAGGGTGTTTCGAGCGCTGCGTCCAGCGGACGCGGTGAGCCTGGCGGGTTCGCCGTCCGGCAGGTTCGTGGGCCGGCGGATTCCTCGCCCGGCGGGCTCCTCCCCCGGGGCTTCGGCGGTCGCGGGCGTCGGCGTACCGGCGCGGCCCACGGCCCCGGGAAACGCGGTGTGAACTGGGCGGATGAATGCTCGGGGGGTCACTGTCAGTGGGGCGCGGCAGACTGGCCGTTATCCATCCGCTGCACCACGTGGCTGGTGCAGGCGGCGTACCGGAAACGTACGAGAGGTGTCGTCCATGACCGAGGTTCTCCTGACAGTGGGCACGCGCAAAGGCCTCTTCATCGGCCGCAGATCCGGCGGGGTCTGGCAGTTCGACGGCCCGCACTTCAACGCACAGGCGGTGTACTCGATCGCCATCGACACGCGTCACTCCCGCCCGAGACTTCTCGTCGGCGGGGACAGCGCGCACTGGGGTCCGTCGGTTTTTCACTCCGACGACCTCGGGATGAGCTGGACCGAGGCGAGGAAACCGGCGGTGAAGTTCCCCAAGGACACGGGCGCTTCGCTGGAGCGGGTGTGGCAGCTCCATCCGGCCGGGCCGGCTGCTCCGGACGTCGTCTACGCGGGCACGGAGCCCGCCGCGCTCTTCCGCTCCGAGGACCGGGGGGAGACATTCGAGCTGGTGCGGCCGCTCTGGGAGCACCCGACCCGGTCGAAGTGGGTGCCGGGCGGAGGCGGCGAGGCGGTGCACACAGTGGTCACCGACGGTCGCAGCGCCGACGCCGTGACCGTCGCGGTCTCCACGGCCGGGGTGTTCCGCTCCCGCGACGGCGGCTCGGCCTGGGAGCCGTCCAACAGAGGCGTGTCAGCGGTCTTCCTGCCTGATCCCGACCCGGAGTTCGGGCAGTGCGTCCACAAGATCGCACAGGATGCCGGGGACCCGGACCGGTTGTATCTGCAGAACCACTGGGGCGTGTACCGCAGTGACAACGCGGGCACCACCTGGACCGACATCGGCGCGGGGCTGCCCTCCACCTTCGGCTTCGCGGTCGCCGCCCACCCGCACCGCCCAGGCACCGCCTATGTCTTCCCCATCACGGCCGACTCCGACCGCGTTCCGGCGGACCGCAAGTGCCGTGTCTACCGCACCAGTGACGCCGGAGCGAGCTGGGAGGCGCTCTCGGCCGGGCTGCCCGGGGGCGCTCACTACGGCACAGTGCTGCGCGACGCGCTCCGTACGGACGACGCCGACCCGGCAGGGGTGTACTTCGGCAACCGCAATGGCGAGGTGTACGCGAGCGCGGACGACGGCGACAGCTGGCAGCAGCTCGCCTCGCACCTGCCCGATGTGCTCTGTGTACGGGCGGCGGTGATCGCCTGACCGCACCCGGGACGGCGCCGATGCCGTGTGCCAGTAGAGTGACGCCCCGTGGCAGCACGACCGTTGAATGAAATTGTCGAAGCGGGGTGGGCGCGGGCGCTCGCTCCCGCAGCCGAACGGATCACGGCGATGGGCGAGTTCCTGCGCGCCGAGATCGCCGCGGGACGCACCTATCTTCCGTCCGGGGCGAACGTGCTGCGTGCGTTCCAGCAGCCGTTCGACGAGGTACGCGTCCTGATCGTCGGCCAGGATCCGTATCCGACGCCGGGGCACGCCGTCGGGCTGAGCTTCTCGGTGGCGCCGGAGGTGCGTCCGGTGCCCGGCAGCCTCGACAACATCTTCCGTGAGATGCACGCGGACCTGGGCATGCCCCGCCCGTCCAACGGTGATCTGACGCCCTGGGCGGAGCAGGGCGTCCTGCTGCTCAACAGGGCACTGACCACGGCCCCGCGCAAACCGGCGGCACACCGCGGAAAGGGCTGGGAGGAAGTGACCGAGCAGGCCATCCGGGCCCTGGCCGCGCGGGGAAAGCCGCTGGTCTCGGTGTTGTGGGGCCGCGACGCCCGTAATCTCCGTCCCCTGCTGGGGAACCTCCCGGCGGTCGAGTCGTCCCACCCTTCCCCCATGTCGGCGGATCGCGGCTTCTTCGGTTCGCGCCCCTTCAGCCGGACCAACGGCCTGCTGGTGCGCCAGGGTGCCCAGCCCGTGGACTGGCGGCTGCCGTGACGTGGGTGCTGGGGGTGGACTCCGGCGGCTCCGGCCTACGGGTAGCGCTCGCCGATGCGGCGAATCCGGCGCTCACCGAATCCGCGGCCTCCGGGTCCACAGCCTCTGGAACCCAAGCCTCCGTGTCCCTGGTCTCCGAGTCCGTGGTCTCCCGGGTTCCGGTGCGCACCGGACCCCGCGGTATCGAGGCGGCCCATCTGCTGGAGCAGCTGCTGCCGATGGCGGGGGAACTGCTCGGGCACGCAGGCGGTGCCGGGGTGTCGGCGGTGGCGATCGGCGCCGCCGGGATGGCGACGCTCGGGGACGATCTGCGCGCCGAGCTGCCCGCGGCGCTGGAGCGCTCGCTCGGTGTACGACGGCTGGCGCTCGCCGCGGACGCGGTGACGGCGTACGCGGGAGCTCTGGGCCAGCGGCCCGGAGCGGTCGTCGCTGCGGGTACCGGGATGATCGCGCTGGGCACCGACCTCACCCGGTGGCGCCGGGCTGACGGCTGGGGGCATCTGCTGGGCGACTGCGGCGGCGGGGCCTGGATCGGCCGGGCCGGCCTGGAGGCCGGGTTGCGCGCGTACGACGGACGGCGAGGTGGTTCGGCCGCGCTGCTGGAGCGGCTGGAGGCGGTTTTCGGACCGGCGGCCGGCCTGCCGGGCGCCCTCTACCCGCGTTCGGACCGGCCCGCGGTGCTCGCCTCGTTCGCCCCGGAGGTGGCCCGGTGCGCGGCGAGCGACCCCGTGGCGGCCGCGATTCTGCGGGAGGCGGCCCGGCAGATCGCCGAAGCCGCCGCCGCCGTCTGCCCGCCGGAGTCGCCGGGATCGTCAGCGCCAGCAGAGTCGTCGGGGTCACGCCCGCGCTGTGAAGTAGCCCTCACGGGTGGTCTGTTCAAGATGGGGGACCCGCTGCTCACCCCCGCGCGCGAGGAGTTCGCCGCCCTTCTGCCGTACGCCAGACCTGTGCCGGCGGCCGGGGATCCGCTGGTGGGAGCGGTACTGATCGCCTCCGCGCTCGCCACGGAGAGTCTCCGGCTGCCACCGCATCCACAGCTCTTGCGTGTGGTGACGGAACAGGATACGCGATGAGGCCCAGACGCAACGGATAAATGAGGACAGACGCCGCGCGAACGCACCCTCCCCGAACGGCCCGGCCTGCAAAGCCAGTAGCATGCGGCGCCATGAGCTCCCCCAATGGGCCCGCATCCGGCCTGCCTGTACGAATGCCGCGACCTCGCCAGACCGGACGGCACCGCCGCCCGGAACCCGCGGTGGCTCCTGAGGGCGCGCCCGCGCTGGTTCTCGCCGTTCCCGGCACACCTTCCGCCGCTGTCCGCGGCCTGGCGGAAGAGGTTATTTCCATCGCCCGCTCCGAGCTGCCCGGCCTGGATGCCCGTATCGGTTACCTCGATGGCGCCGACGACGAGTTCCCCGCCCTTGACACGATCCTTTCCCGCACGGCGGCCGAGCGTGTGGCGCGCTATGAGCAGGCGAGGGCCGCCGGACGTGAGGTGGCCGAGCCGACGGGCGCCACCGCCGTCGTGGTGCCCCTGCTGGCGGGCCCCGACGTGGCCACCGAGCGGCGGATACGGCAGGCCGTGATGGACAGCACCACCGCCGCCGAACTGACCGAGGTGCTGGGACCGCACCCGCTGCTCGCGGAGGGTCTGCACGTGCGCCTCTCGGAGGCGGGTCTCTCCCGCGCCGACCGGGCCAGGCTGTTCACGGTCGCCACC